>CALWRY010000126.1 GCA_944384065.1 uncultured Enterocloster sp.
AGGAGGTAAAGCAAGATGAACAAGTATGAATTGACCGTTGTTCTGAATGTGAAGCTGGAAGACGACGAGCGCGCAGCGGCCATCGAGAGAGTGAAGGGATACATCACCCGTTTCGGAGGCACTGTGACCAATGTGGACGAGTGGGGTAAGAAGAGACTTGCATACGAGATCCAGAAGATGCACGAGGCTTACTACTACTTCATCCAGTTTGAGTCCGATGCTGTGTGCCCCAACGAAGTTGAAGCTCACGTTCGCATTATGGAACCAGTGATCAGATACTTATGCGTAAAGGTTGAGGAGTAAGACCTGACACCGGGCTTTTCCCGGACAGGCGCCGAGCGCGGCCTTAGGGCGGCCCGCAAGATGCGCAGAAGGTACACCCAGACCGCCGGAGGCGGTTATTGAAAAGGAAGTGTGACCGTATGAACAGAGTAATCCTTATGGGAAGATTGACGAGAGATCCGGAAGTGAGATATTCACAGGGAGAGCGTTCCATGGCCATTGCCAGATACACCCTTGCAGTGGACAGGCGGGGACGCCGCAGCCAGGATAACGACCAGCAGCAGACCGCTGATTTTATCCCCTGCGTGGCCTTTGACCGGGCCGCTGAGTTTGCGGAGAGATATTTCCGCCAGGGCATGCGGGTTCTTGTGTCCGGACGGATCCAGACAGGAAGCTATGTGAACAGAGACGGTCAGAAGGTTTACACCACCGAGGTCATTTTGGATGACCAGGAGTTCGCAGACAGCAAGGGTCAGGCATCTGATATGGGCGGCTATGGACAGTCTGCTCCGGCTCAGAGACCGGCTCCTGCCAGCGCGATTGGTGATGGGTTTATGAACATCCCGGACGGGGTGGAGGATGAGGGCCTCCCCTTTAACTAGGACGTTCCACTGTAGAATATAAGGAGGACAACACCAATGGCATTTAATAAAACAGATAGACCTGAGGGCGCCAAGATGAGAAGACCGGGCGGAGTGCGCAGAAGAAAGAAAGTCTGCGTGTTCTGCGGCGACAAGAACGGCGTGATTGATTACAAGGATGTAAATAAGTTAAAGAGATACGTATCCGAGCGCGGAAAGATTCTTCCCCGCCGCATCACGGGCAACTGTGCAAAGCACCAGAGAGCTTTGACCGTGGCGATCAAGAGAGCCCGCCACATCGCACTTATGCCCTATACCTGCGATTAATCAGAATCAGAAAACGCTGCAGGAGGAGCGGAATTTGAGAACCGCTTCCCGGCAGCGTTTTTGCTTTTTGCAGAAACTTTCCCGGGCCCCGGGAAAACCGGGGCGGCCCTACAGCACGGTCTGCACCAGGATCATGTAAAAAATGGTTCCGCCCGCGATGGAGAGAAGCATTTGCCGCTTCCACACGTGCAGCCCGATGACCAGAAGGATGGACAGAAGCTCCGGGAGGCCATGGCTGCCGGAGAGCAGGTCTACATTCCGCAGGCAGTAGACCACTAAGAGGCCGAAGACTGCGGCGGGAAGGACTTTTCCCAGGTACTGTATGTACTTGGGAGTAGGCTTTCCCGAGGGAAAGATGAGAAACGGCAGGAACCGGGTCAGGGCTGTCCCGAGAACTACCATGGCGATTGTCAGCATCTGTTGGGATAATGTCATAGGGAATCCGCTCCTTTCTCTAAGGGCTTCCGAAGCAGTGTCAAAGCCGCCAGGATAGCCAGCATGGCCGGTATGATAAAGTTATCCGGGCCGAAGATGAGCAGGCACAGCAGGGAGATGCCGGTTCCTGCCAGGGCGCTTGTGTGGCGCTTATCCTTCAGCCACTGCTCTATGAAGATGACCACAAACATGGCGGTCATGACAAAGTCAAGGCCCTCGGTGTTAAAGTGGATGAGGGAGCCGAAGAGGCCGCCCAGGGTGGAGCCGGAAAACCAGTAGAGGTGATTTAACAGGGTGACAAAAAACATGAACCAGCCCCTGTCCACATCCCTGGGTATGCTGGCTGTGTAGTTGATGGAAAAGCTCTCGTCGCACATGCCGAAGATGAGGTAGAGCTTTTTGAGCCCTGTGCCCCGGAACTTGTCCAGCATGGAGATGCCGTAGAACAGGTGCCGGGCATTGATCATCAGGGTCATGGCAAAGGCCTGGAGCGGGTTAAAGGCCCCGAGCAAAAGCTCCACGGTGACGAATTCCATGGATCCGGCAAAGATGGTCAGGCTCATGAGCATGGGATACAGAAAGCTGAATCCGGAAACATTCATATAGATGCCGTAGGTCAGCCCTAAGAACCAGAAGCCTGCAAAGATGGGAATGGTGTAGGGAAAGGCGCGAAGGAGCGCCCGCCTGCAAGCGGAAAACTGTGTTGTGTGCATAGTGTGTCTCCTCCTGCGGAAAAATGCCGCTTTATAAGATTACCATGAGACGGCCCAGGATTCAAGAGATGCATCCGATAATTACAAAAAATGGAGTTGCTATCTGCGAAATGCACATATATAATGAAGATGTGGCTCCGGAGAGGGGAGAATATTCGAATGAATGGAACGCTGTACTGTGTCAGCACAGGCCCGGGTGATCCGGAGCTTTTAACCCTGAAGGCGGCGCGGATTATCCGGCAGTGTCCGGTGATCGCGGTATCCGCAAGGAGCACGGCTGCGAGCGACGGCCGGCAGTGCATCGCTTATAAAATTGCTGCGGCGGCAGTGCCGGAGACAGGCCAAAAGGAGCTTCTTGCCCTCCACATGCCCATGACCAGGGACAGGGAGCTTCTGGAGAGGAGCCATAGGGAGGCCGCCAGGACCCTTATAGAGACGCTTCGCCAGGGAAAGGACATTGCCTGGCTGAACCTGGGGGATGTGTCCATCTACTCCAGCTCTACTTACGGGGCGAAGGCAGTGCGGGAAGCGGGATTCGCAGTTGAGATGGTGAGCGGGGTTCCCTCCTTCTGCGCGGCGGCGGCCCGGCTGGGACGCTCCCTGGCGGAAGGCGGGGAGGAGCTGCACGTGATCCCCTCCTCCTATGGGATGGAGGAGGCCCTCCATTATCCGGGGGTAAAGGTCCTCATGAAGGCGGGAAGCGCCATGGGACAGGTGAAAAAGCGGCTGACAGAGGGCGGATTCCAGGTGCAGGGCGTGGAGCGCTGCGGCATGGAAGGAGAAAAAGTATATGAGTGTCTGGAGGAGCTGGAGGAGAAGGCGGGCTACTATACCGTGCTCTTTTTCCGTTCCCCGGGACTGCCCTATAATATGTATGAAAATACAGGAGGAAATGAGAATGAAGAAGTCTTGTAAGGAAATGCTTAGGAGGGCCGCAGCCCTGGCGCTGTCCGGGGCTGTGGCGCTGTCTCTGGCCGGGTGCGGACAGAGCGGTTCGGGAACTCAGTCGGGGAGCGGTGAGACTGCGGCCCAGACAGGAGAACAGAGCGCGGGAGGGGAGGCCGCCCAGGCAGCCCCCGGTGAGAAGGTGGTGAATGTGGGCGTCACCAGCAGCCTCAACACCTTAAACCCCCTTCTCATGGACGGGGTGGAGATCAACAAATACGCCACGGGCCTCATGTTCCTTCCCCTGGTGGAGCTGAGCCCGGACATGGAATTTGAGGGCATGCTGGCGGACTCCATCACTGCGGAGGATGAGCGGAATTTCCTGGTCCACATCGACGAGGAGGCGGTCTGGTCCGACGGGCAGCCGGTAACAGCGGACGACGTGGTCTATACGGCCCTGCGGCTCTGCAGCCCGGTGATCGGCAACACCGCCATGATGTACTATGTCTTTGAGGGCGTGGGCGACGACGGCTATGTGGAGGAGGGAGCGGATCATGTGGATGGGATTGTCAAGGTGGACGACAAAACCGTGCGCTTTACCACCAAGGATCCCATGTCACTCATCACCTTCAACAGCTCCTATGCCCGTTACCTTATGACCCTTCCCAAGCATGTGCTGGAGGGAGTGGCGGAGGCGGATCTGGCCTCCTACGACTGGTTCAATCATCCGGACGTGGTGAGCGGCCCCTTCCGGGTGACGGAATTTGACAAGGATCACTATATCTCCTACGAGGCCAATGAGGCCTACTTTAAGGGAGCGCCGGCCATCGACCGGCTGAATATCCGCATTGTGGAGGGGAGCCAGCTTCTGGCGGGCCTTCAGTCCGGGGAGATCGACATCACCCAGAACACCATGAGCGCGATTCCCCTGGAGGACTATGAGAGCATACAGGCCCTGGAGAATGTGGAGGCCTCCTTCGGGGATCCCATCACCAATCAGTCCGTGTTTATCCGCACGGAAAATATACCGGACGCCCGGGTGCGCCAGGCCATGGTCTATGCCATTGACCGGCAGCAGATTTTGGAGCAGCTCTTAAAGGGCAATGGGGAGGTTTCCGAGGGATTTCTCTCCTCCGCAAGCCCCTATTATGACGACACCATTGAGCCGCTGGGCTATGATCCGGAGAAGGCCAAGGCCCTTCTCGCGGAGAGCGGCTGGGATGGCAGCCAGGTTCTGCGCTTCTGCGTGGATTCCGGGGACAGCACCTTTGTGAACGCGGCGTCCATCATCGTGGCCCAGTGGGCGGCTGTGGGCATTAAGGCCCAGATCCAGACCATGGACATCAACACGCTGATGAGCACGGCGGGCAGCGGGGACTTTGACGTGCTGGCTGTGCAGTACACCTACCCGCCGGTGGATCCTTATGTGGACATTGCCTGGCTTTTGGGCGGAGAGGGGAGCTGGACCGGCTACACCAGCCCGGAGATTGAGGAGGCATTTGCCCAGATTCCTTTAAGCAGCGATGCGGAGGAGCTGAAGGGACTCTACGGCGCGGTGGACCGGAAGGTGCAGGAGGATGTGCCCATGTTCTCCGCCTATATCATCAAGTCCATGGCGGCGGTAAATAAGCGGCTTGTAAATGCCCAGCCCAGTGTGTATGGATTCTTTAACCATGTGGAACAATGGGATGTATCCGGCGAATAAGAAGCGCTGTCCTGAACAGCTGCGGATAGATAGCAAGAAAGGGGGAGGAGCGCCGTGGAACCAGTGCTTGCGGTAAAGGACCTGCAGGTGGCTTTCTCCGATGATAAGGGGAGAAGCGTCAGCGTGGATCGGATTTCCTTCCAGGTGGATCCAAAAGAGGTGGTCTGCCTGGTGGGGGAGTCGGGCTGCGGAAAGAGCGTGACCTCCCTGGCTGTCATGGGGCTTTTGGGCCGGGGCGGGCGCGCCTCGGGGAGCGTCCGGTTTTTGGGAAAGGAGCTTTTGGGCCTCCCGGAAAAGAAGCTTGACCAGATTCGGGGGAACAGCCTGGCCATGATCTTCCAGGATCCCTTAAGCGCATTAAATCCGGTATTTCCCATCGGAAAGCAGATCATGGAGAGCATGGAGGCCCACACGGATTTGGGCCGAAGGGAGCGGCAGGAGCGCGCGGCAGAGCTTCTGAACAAGGTGGGGCTGGGAGATATTTCTTCTATTATGGAGAAGTACCCCCATCAGCTCTCCGGCGGCCAGCGCCAGCGGGTGATGATCGCCATGGCGCTGGCCTGCGGGCCCAAGCTTCTCATTGCGGACGAGCCCACCACAGCCCTGGATGTGACCATCCAGGCACAGATTATGGAGCTCCTTCTCAAGCTGCGGGAGGAGACAGGGATGGCCCTTCTCCTGATCACCCATGATATGGGGGTGGTGGCTCAGATGGCGGACCGGGTGCTTGTGATGTACGCGGGGCAGATCATCGAGCAGGCTCCGGTATTTGACCTATTCGACCGGCCCGCCCATCCCTACACCCGGGCCCTCATGGCTGCTATGCCCACTGTGGGGCGGGGAAGGGAGCACGTCCTGGCTTCCATCAGGGGAACGGTTCCGGAGCGCTATGATCAGATGGAGGGCTGCCGTTTTGGCCCCCGGTGCCCCTACCGGACGGAGGGCTGCGGGGAGCCGCAGATGGAACGGGAATTTGACACAGCCGGCAGAGGGCCGGAGGAAAAGAACCGCCTGGTGCGCTGCTGCCGGGCTGAGGAGATTACAGCGGATGCAGGATAAGAAGGAAGTGCCTCTGCTTCGGGCAGAGGGATTGGAAAAACAGTATCGTGCGGGCGGAGGCCCGTTTTCCGGGAGAAAGGGGAGCGTAAGGGCTGTGGACAGCGTCTCCTTCTCCCTCATGCGGGGGGAGACCCTGGGCCTGGTGGGAGAGTCGGGCTGCGGAAAATCTACCCTGGGGCGTCTGCTCACAGGCCTTGAAAGGCCGGACGCGGGGAGCGTGTGGTATAACGGGGAGAACCTGACGGCCATGGGCCGGAGGGAGAGGCAGGGAGTCCGGACCAAGATCCAGATGGTCTTTCAGGACTCCTATTCCTCGTTAAATCCCAGGAAGCGGATTTTCGATATTTTGACAGAGCCCATGATCTACCACGGGCTGGCGGATAAGCGCACGGCTCAGAGGGAAGCGGAAAAGCTTATGGATATGGTGGGCCTGCCTTCGGGGGCCCTGGGCAGATACCCGCGCCAGTTCTCCGGCGGGCAGAGGCAGCGGATCGGCATTGCCAGGGCCCTGTCCCTGGGGCCGGAGCTTCTCATCTGCGATGAGCCGGTGAGCGCCCTGGACGTATCCATCCAGGCTCAGATATTAAATTTGCTTAAAGATCTTCAGAAGGAGCTGGGGCTGACCTGCATCTTTATCGGCCACGGCCTGGGGGCTGTGGACTACGTGAGCCACCGCATCGCCGTCATGTATCTGGGGAAAATCGTGGAGATCGGGGACAGCCGGGAAATTTTTGATCATCCCGTCCATCCCTATACCCGGGCCCTGCTGGCGGCGCTTCCCATGCCGGATCCCAGAATGCGGGGAAAGCGCAGGGAGCCGCTGCTGGAGGGGGAGGCCGAAGCCGGGGAGAAGGCGGAGGGGAAGTCCGCGCAGAGCGGGACGGAGGGCTGCCCCTTCTATCCCCGGTGCCCCCGCAGGGAAGCGGCCTGCCGCGTGCGGCGTCAGGAGCTGGTTTTTGTGGACGGGACCGGCAGGCACCTGGCGGCCTGCGCTCCTGCGGCGGGCGGTCAGCAGGCGGCCCAGACTGACGCTCTGCGGGTAGAAGGGAGGCGCCCATGACGCGATATATTTTGAAACGGCTGCTGATTGCCATTCCAACCCTTGTCGGGATCACGATCATTGATTACGCCATCATGTGCTTTGCAGGAAGTCCCCTGGAAATGCTTCAGGGCGCCCGCATCTCGGAGGAGGCCATCGCAGCCCGCGAGGCGGCCCTGGGGCTCGATCAGCCGTTTTACATCCAGTATTTTATGTGGGTGGGAGAGCTCCTTAAGGGGAACCTGGGGGTGTCCATAAAAAATTACCAGCCGGTGGCTGAGATGATCGGGAGCCGCCTGGGCCCCACCCTCCTTCTCATGGGGGCGAGCCTGATAGTGAGTCTCATCCTGTCTGTGCCAGCAGGGATATACAGCGCGGTTCACCAGTATACCAAGCGGGATTATGCGGTGGTGACCGCCTCCTTCTTCGGCAGCAGCATACCGGGATTTTTCCTGGCCCTGGTGCTGGTGTATATATTTACGGTGCGGCTGGGGCTTCTCCCCTCCACAGGGATGGAAACTCTGGGCGGCTCCGGCGGGGCGCTGGACGTGGCGGCCCATATGGTGATGCCGGTGCTGGTGCTCTCCGTGTCCATGGCGGGCTCCAACATCCGCTATATCCGGAGCGCGGTGCTGGAGATCTTGGGGCAGGATTACCTGCGCACTGCCAGGGCCAAGGGGATCGGCCGGCGCCGGGTGATTTGGCGTCACGCCCTGGCCAATGCCCTGGTGCCCATTGTGACGGTAATCGGCATGCAGATCCCCCTGCTCTTTGGAGGCGCGGTGATCGTGGAACAGCTGTTTTCCTGGCCTGGACTGGGCCTTATGACCATGAGCGCCATTTTGTCCCGGGACTATCCGGTGATTATGGGGGTGTGCCTTCTGTCGGCGGTGGTGGTTTTGGGGGCGAATCTGCTGACAGACATCCTTTACGCCCTGGTAAATCCTGCCATCCGGTATGACGGACAGGGCTGAGAGAGGGGGGATGTCTGCGAGATGAACATGGAATATGAGAGTTATGGGAAAATGGTTTGGCGCCGTT
>CALWRY010000127.1 GCA_944384065.1 uncultured Enterocloster sp.
GTATGTGGACGGCCAGGCCTATGGGGTACTCACTTTTGTGAATTCCATGATCCGGTATGCCGGAGACCGGTATCTGGATTTTGAGATCCTCCGGGATGAGACGGTAGGCCTGAAGATACCCCAGTCGGCGGTGACAGAGAAGGATTTCTTCCTTGTGCCGGTGGAGTATCTGGGGCAGGGAGGCGATTCCTCCGATACGGGGTTTTTAAAGGAGGTATACGACGAGAACGGGACTTCCGTGGTTTTTGTCCCCACAACGATTTACTATGAGGACGAGTCGTATTATTATATTGATACGGAGGAAGAGGGCGGCTTTAAGGCCGGGGATTATATTGTGAAGCCGGAGTCATCGGATCGCTGGCAGATAGGTCCCACGGGATCCCTGCAGGGCGTTTACAATATCAACCGGGGCTATACGGTTTTTAAGCAGATAGAGATTCTGGATTCCAACAGCGAATACTACACGGTACGGCGCAACATGGATTACGGGTTGGCTGTCTATGACCACATTGTGCTGGACGCCTCTCTTGTGGAGGAAGGGCAGCTTTTGTACCAGTAAGGAGGCAGAGATTATGATAAAAGAAAATCTGGAGGAAGTAAGAGAGCATATACGCCAGGCCTGCGAGAGGGCCGGGCGGGACCCGGGGGAGGTCACCCTGATTGCGGTGAGCAAGACAAAGCCGGTTCCCCTGCTGCGGGAGGCCTACGATGCAGGAGCCAGGGACTTTGGGGAGAATAAGGTGCAGGAGCTTGTGGCCAAAGAGCCGGAGCTTCCGGAGGACATCCGCTGGCACATGATCGGCCACCTTCAGCGCAACAAGGTCCATCAGGTTCTGGGAAAGGCTGTGCTCATTCATTCCGTGGATTCCCTGCGGCTGGCGGAGCAGATTGAGGCGGACGCGGCGAAAAAGGGGCTGGATGTGGATATTCTCCTGGAGGTGAATGTGGCCAGGGAGGAGAGCAAGTTTGGATTTTTGACGGAGGAGTTGGAGGAAGCTGTGCAAAAGATCAGCGCGCTTCCCCACGTGCACATAAAGGGGCTGATGACAATTGCACCTTTTGTAGAGAATCCAGAAGAAAATCGTGAAATTTTTAAAAAATTGTATCAATTAGCTGTTGACATAGGTAAGAAAAACATTGATAATGTTACTATGGGTGTGCTCTCCATGGGGATGACCGGGGATTATGAGGTCGCTGTCGAGGAGGGAGCTACCATGGTGAGAGTCGGCACCGGGATTTTCGGTGCACGATAGGGCGTCAGGGCGCCCATAGCTCGTAGAGAGATTGGAGAGATGAGATGAGTCTGTTAAGTAAATTAATGGATACCATGCGATTAGGTCCGGAGGAGGACGAAGACGGTTACTACCTGGATGAGGATTTTGACGAGGAGGAGCCGCCCCGTAAGCCCCTGTTTGGCGGTAAGAAGAACAGCGGGGACTACGAGGAGGAAGAAGAACCGGAAAAGCCACGCTTCCTGGGGCGCTCCAATCCCAAGGTTGTGCCCATGAGAAGGAGCATGGAGGTTACCATGATCAAGCCCACGTCCATGGAGGATTCCAGGGATATCTGTGATTTCCTTCTGGCAGGCAAGGCTGTGGTGCTCAATATGGAAGGCATACATACAGAGGTTGCCCAGAGAATCATTGATTTTACATCGGGAGCGACCTATTCCATGAACGGAAATCTGCAGAAGATATCGAGCTATATCTTCATTGCGACGCCGGATTCCGTGGAGCTGTCCGGAGATTTCCAGGATATTCTGGCGGCCGGAGGCGCTATGGGAATGGATGTCTCAGGGCTGAATATCCATCTGTAAGTTTTGAAGGGATGCTGTGTGGGAGATTTCTTTCTATACGGCATCCTTACTTTGTTATATCAGGGCGCGGGGCGCCCAGAATGGAGGAGAGAGATGGCAGAGCGATTGACGGTGTCCAGAGATGGAAAACCGATCTATGATATCGTGCTGGAGACTTCCTTTGGCGAACTGGGGGCAGAGGTGAAAAAGCTGGATCTTGGGAGCAGAAAAATCTGCATTGTGACGGATTCCCATGTGGCGCCCCTGTACCTGGAGGAGGTGCGGGAGATACTGGCCGGCTGCTGCGGCAGGGTCAGCGTGTTTACCTTTCCTGCGGGGGAGGAGAACAAGAACCTGGATACGGTGCGGGATCTCTATGAGCACCTGATAAGGGAGCATTTTGACCGGAAGGACGTGCTGGCGGCCCTGGGCGGAGGCGTGGCAGGGGATCTGTGCGGCTTTGCCGCAGCCACCTACCTGCGGGGCGTGGATTTTATCCAGATTCCCACCACGCTGCTGTCCCAGGTGGATTCCAGCATCGGCGGAAAGACCGGTGTGGATTTTGACGCCTACAAAAATATGGTGGGCGCCTTCCACATGCCCCGGCTGGTGTACGCCAACCTGGCGGCCTTTCAGACGCTTCCCGGGGAACAGTTCGCCTCAGGGATGGGGGAGGTCATCAAGCACGGCCTGATACGGAATAAGGCCTACTATGAATGGCTGAAAGAGAATCGGGAGAGGATACTGGCGAGAGACGGGGAGACCTGCCTTTCGATGGTGCTTGAGAGCTGTAAGATCAAGCGCCAGGTGGTGGAGGCGGATCCCACGGAGCAGGGGGAGCGGGCCCTTTTAAATTATGGCCATACCCTGGGCCACGCCATTGAGAAGCTTTCGAATTTCTCCCTGCTTCACGGCTGCGCCGTGGGGCTGGGCTGCATAGCTGCGGCCAGGATCTCCGCGAATCGGGGGCTGATTTCCACGGAGGAGACAGAGGATATCCGCAGGACCTTCGGGGACTTTGGACTGCCCACAGGTCTTGCTGCCGGCGGCTGTGCGGGCAGCGCCTCTGCCGGTGCGGCGGGAGGCTTTTCCTGGGAGGACGTGCGCACAGCCATGAAGAGCGACAAAAAGATGGATTCCGGCGTGGTGAAGTTTATCTTGCTGCGGAAAGTTGGGGAGGCCGTGATGGATAAGACCCTGACCGAGGAGGAGATCCGCGCGGGGTTTGCATATTTACAAGGAGAGCAGTGAGATGGATCAGAGAAAGCGTTCCCTTATCACCTCCTTTCTCATCGGTTTTGTGATTCTGGTGGGACTGGATCAGTGGACCAAGGGACTTGTAGTGAAGTATTTGAAGGGGAATCCGCCCGCCGTCCTGTGGGAGGGCGTGTTTGAGTTCCGCTATTCGGAGAACCGGGGAGCGGCCTTCGGCATGCTCCAGGAGCAGCAGGGATTCTTTTTCCTCATCGCCCTGCTGGTGCTGGCCGCTATTATTTTCGTGCTGGTGCGGATGCCGGCTGCCCGCAGATACCGGCCCCTGGCGGTCTGCCTGATGGCTCTGGGAGCCGGAGCCATGGGAAATATGATTGATCGGGTGAGCCAGGGCTTTGTGGTGGATTTTTTGTATTTTAAGCTTATCAATTTTCCCATTTTTAATGTGGCGGACTGCTATGTGACTCTGTCGGCCTTTGGGCTGGTGCTCCTGATTCTTTTTTATTATAAGGATGAGGATATGGCCTGCTTTTCCTTAAAAGGACAAAAGGGGAAGAAAGAGGAGGAGAAGCAGTGATTCAGGACTTTTTTCCCGGCGAGGAGGAGGGCGGACTGCGCATCGACAAGTACCTGTCCCAGGCGGCGGAGGGCTTAAGCCGGTCCTATATCCAGAAGCTCTTAAAGGAGGGCCGGGTTCTGGCGGATGGCCGTCCGGTGAAGGCCAGCTTTCAGGTGGAGGAGGACATGCGCATCACCCTGGATGTGCCGGAGGCGGTGCAGCCGGATATTGAGCCGGAGCCCATGGACCTGGATATTCTCTATGAGGATGAGGATGTGATCCTGATCAATAAGCCCAAGGGCATGGTGGTGCACCCGGCGGCAGGCCATTACAGCCATACCCTGGTGAATGGCCTCCTGTATCACTGCAGGGGACAGCTCTCCGGGATCAACGGGGTGATGCGTCCGGGGATTGTCCACCGCATTGACAAGGATACCACAGGGGTTATTATCGCCTGCAAGAATGACGTGGCTCATGCTTCCATTGCCGCCCAGTTAAAGGAACACTCTGTGACCCGCCGGTATCAGGCGATTGTGCACGGGAATATGAAGGAGGAGACGGGAACCATTGATTCGCCTATCGGGCGGCATCCCACGGAGCGCAAGAAGATGTGCGCGGGACTTCCCGGTGGCCGCAGGGCCGTGACCCACTACCAGGTGCTGCGCCAGCTTAAGCAGTACGCCTATGTGGAGTGCCGCCTGGAGACGGGCCGCACCCACCAGATCCGGGTCCATATGGCCTCCATTCATCACCCCCTCCTGGGAGATTCGGTCTACGGTCCGGCGAAATGCCCCATATCCGGGCTGGAGGGGCAGACGCTCCACGCCGGCGTTCTGGGTTTTGTTCACCCCCGGACCGGAGAGTACATGGAGTTTTCCGCGCCATTGCCGGATTATTTTTCGCATCTTCTGAAAATTCTTGGCTAATTTCCAGATATTGCTATACTTTTCTGAATCTTTGCGGTATAATGAATGTGTAACAGTTCAGACGGCGGGCAGGAAGGGGCAAAAGCTGGCGTCGAGCTTGCTTGTAAGCAAGATTTTGCCCCTTCCTGCACATCGGATGGACATCCGATGCTTCTTGTCCGGCTTCTGCCGGACAAGAAGAGGCCCGCCGTCTAAACTGTTCCATAGCTGTAAAGAAAGGGGATGTGCGAGATGACGGATAACCTTATTATTACAATCGGAAGACAGTGCGGAAGCGGCGGCAAGATGATCGGCACCATGCTGGCGGAGAAGATGGGGGTTAAGTGCTATGACAAGGAGCTTCTCGCCCTGGCGGCCAAGCACAGCGGCCTCTGCCAGGAACTTTTTGAGAAGCACGACGAGAGGCCTACCAGCAGCTTTCTCTATTCGCTGGTCATGGACTCCTACTCTATGGGCTACACGTCCTCAGGATTTGCGGATATGCCTCTGAACCACAAGATTTTCCTGGCCCAGTTTGACACCATCAAGAAGCTGGCCAATGAGTCCTCCTGCGTGATCGTGGGCCGCTGCGCGGACTACGCCCTGGAGGAGTATCCCAATGTGGTCAGCGTGTTTATCACCGGCAACGACGAGGACAAGATTAAGCGGCTGATGGACATTTACCATCTGAGCGAGGCCAAAGCCAAGGATGCCATGATCAAGACGGACAAGCAGCGCTCCAGCTACTACAATTATTATTCCAACAAGAAGTGGAGCGACCCGAGAAGCTACGACCTCTGCTTAAACAGCAGCGTCACAGGGCCGGAGGGAGCTGTGGATGTGATTTTGAATTTTGCCAAGGTAAAACAGGCCTGGAAGCAGAAGAAGCGTGAGGCGGCCGGGAAGTAAGGATTGGACGTATTGCAGATAAAAAAGCGGTTCCGATAGAAAAGAGGGAGCTGCTGCTTAGCAGATGTTCTGCTATAGCAGCGGCTCCCTCTTTTTGACTCGCTGTCCAGGCGGCAGGAATTATTCCACCGTCACCGACTTGGCCAGGTTTCTCGGCTGATCCACATCCAGGTTCTTGCCTACAGAGGCGTAGTAGGCGATGAGCTGGAGGATCACCGCGATGGGGAACACGGTAAAGGCGTCGGGCAGGTCGGGGATGCGCACCTGGGCGTCGGCGATATTGTCCTCCACCTGGGCGGACTGCTTGGCCAGCAGGATGACGTAAGCGCCCCGGGCCTTCACCTCCCGCACGTTGGAGATGGTCTTGGCGAAAATATGCTCCTGGGTGGCGATGGCGATGACAGGCACCCGGTCCGATATGAGAGCAATGGTGCCGTGCTTTAACTCGCCGGCCGCATAGGCCTCGGCGTGAATGTAGGAGATTTCCTTAAGCTTTAAGGCTCCCTCCAGGGAGAAGGCGTAGTCCAGGCCCCGGCCGATAAAGAAGGTGTCGTGCTGGTTGATCAAATGGGTCACCAGGGCCTTGATCTGCTCCTTTTTCTCTATCATGGCCTCCATGGCGGGAACCGCGTCCAGCAGGCCCTTTAAGAATTCCCGGGCCTCCCCCTGGGTGTATTTGCCCCGCACCAGGGCCATGCGGCAGCAGACCATGTAGAGGGCGGCCAGCTGCACGGAATAGGCTTTGGTGCTGGCCACGGCGATCTCCGGGCCGGCGTGGGTGTAGAGCACGTAGTCGCTCTCCCTGGCAATGGTGGAGCCCTTCACGTTCACGATGGCTAACACCGGCGATCTCCTGGACTGGGCCAGGCTCATGGCCGCCAGGGTGTCGATGGTCTCACCGGACTGGGAGATGACGATAACCAGGGTGTTTTTATCAATCAGAGGTTCCTCGTAGCGGAATTCCGACGCGATGGACACAGTTACCGGGATGCGCAGCACCGGCTCCATCAGGGCCCGGGCCACCATCCCCGCGTGCATGGCGGTTCCGCAGGCAATAATCTGGATCCGGTCCGCTGCCGAAAAGAGGCTGTCGGGAATGTGATCCGCAGAAAAGTCCGGGATCCCCTGGCTAATCCGGGGAAGAATCGTATTTTTTAAGGCTTCGGGCTGCTCAAGGATCTCCTTGAGCATAAAATGGGGGAACCCATTTTTCATGGCGGCATCCATGTTCCAGTTGACCTCCATGAGCTCTGGCTCCACCCGGTCGAAGTTTTTGTCATAGACCCGCACTTTGTAGGGGGTCAGGCGGACAATGGTGCCCTCGGGCACCACAAAGTATTTCCGGGTGTAGGCGATGAGGGCAGTCAGATCCGAGGCGGCCAGGGAGCCGGAGTGGGTGTAGGCAGCCACCAGAGGGCTGACCTTTCGCACCGCGTAGATCTCTCCGGGGCGATCCTCAAAGAGGATGCAGAAGGCATAGGTTCCGGAGAGCCTGCCTGTAAAATCCCGGATGGCAGCCAGGGGATCCCGTCCGCAGTCCGTGTAGAGCGCGTCCAGCACACCGGCGGCCACCTCGCTGTCTGTCTGGGATTTCAGCCGTCCCTCCAGACAGAACTCCTCGGTGAGCTGGCGGTAATTTTCTATGATGCCGTTGTGGATCAGGGTGACGGCGCCGAAGCGGTGGGGATGGGCATTGGCGTCGGTGACGCCCCCGTGGGTGGCCCAGCGGGTGTGGCCGATGCCGCAGTGGGAGAGCTCCCCCTCATCGTGGGAAACCATCTCACGGAGGGCAGCAACCTTTCCTACGGTTTTGGCCAGATGGATCCGGGAATCCTGATCAAAATAGGCGATCCCCGCGCTGTCGTAGCCGCGGTACTCCAGGCCTGCCAGGCCGTCCAACAGAATCTTTCGGGCCTCCAGGGGCCCGGTATATCCAATAATTCCACACATATGATTTATCTGCCTTTCTATTTTTAATTGGAAATGTACGAAGCGCGCGTTGCGCGCTGCTGCACCGGCTGCCCTGCGTTTGTTTTGCGGTTGCCCGCATATTTCACAGGACATAACACGTCCGGGCCCATGGGAGAGCACCCGCCGAATATTTCGATTCTCTCTCCACCTCGTTAACCTTACTTGTCACGATCCGTAAGGTGCATGGCGCTATAGCTCTGCTATTGTTGTTCCGCCCCTCCTGAAAGCGGATTGCATTTATTATATATCACAGGTTTTTGTGCGTCAACCGTTAAAAAATCCGTAAGAGATTGCATCTGTATTTTGTGTTTGCCCTATGCTATAATATACGGGTTGAGACGACGGTTCGCTTACTACTATTTTTATGAAAGCAGGTTATATATGTTGAGGCTGCCTACTTTTTTTCGTTCCCACCCAAAAGAAACTTCTGTCTGCGCGGTGCTGCTTCTCCTGATCGTGTGCGGCGCCGTCTCCTTTGCTGCGGGCAGAAGGAGCGGGCGGAAGGAAAATACGGAGGCAGCTCTTCAGAAGGAGGAGACGCCGCAGCAGGCCGGTACGGCCACGCCTTCTTTTTTATTTAAGCCCTATGCCACTGCCTCCCAGGCAGAGTATGCGGACGCTGCTGTGGCCCGGCAGGATCAGCTCAGCCTGGCCTATGTCTATCCGGATGGGGCGGA
>CALWRY010000128.1 GCA_944384065.1 uncultured Enterocloster sp.
TGTGCTTTTCCAATATTCCTTTAAAGCTCGGCATCTACTCGGGCATTTTTTCCGCCCTTTTGGGCGTGGCCGTGATGGTTTACACGCTGTTCACCCGCCAGGGCGCTCCCAGCGGGTACGCCACCATTGTGGTTCTGCTCTGCTTTATGTTCGCCATGATGTTTGTGCTCATTGGGATTATCGGGGAGTATATCGCGATTCTGTTTACGGAGTTAAAGGACCGGCCCATCTACATCGTGGAGGAGACGGAAAATATGGGGGAGAGCGGGGAGGAACCTTGAGTCGAATCATTGTGATTTTTGCGGCTGTCTGGAACAGTTACTAATTCGTATAGATATTATGCGGCATGGCCATTCGCGGGCCATGCCTTTTTTGCGCTTTTTTAAAGTTTCGAAAGAGCTCCCTTGCATATCCGTGCAAGATGCTGGTATAATAATACTGGTTTCAAAAGTCAAAAAATTTTAAAGTTTCGAAAGCGGTGGCGATATGAAGACCATTATCCGGGAACAGTATTTGAATAGAATCATTGAATTGAGGGATACCCCTGATATAAAAATTATTACAGGAATTCGGCGTTCGGGGAAATCGCAGCTTATGCAGGATTATATTTCCTATTTGAAAAAAAGCGACGCAGACTGCAACATTATTTTTATTGATTATATGGATTTAAGATTCGAAGAAATAAAGGAATACCATGCGCTTCACGCCTATGTGGAGAGCCGTTATGATGCGGAAAAGAATAATTATCTGTTCGTGGACGAAGTGCAGATGTGTCCCAAATTTGAGCTGGCCATCAACAGCTTATATGTGGGCAGAAAGTATGACATCTATATCACTGGCTCAAACGCTTTTTTGCTGAGCGCGGATTTGGCTACCCTGTTTACCGGACGATATATCCAAATCCACGTGTTCCCCTTCAGCTTTCGGGAATACTGTGCGTACTATCAGGAGACAACGGATACGGATAAGCTGTTTGACGAGTACACGATAAAGGGCGGCCTGGCGGGCTCATATGTGTACAGGACGGAGCTTGACCGGGTGAACTATATCAAGGAAGTGTATGAGACAATTGTAACGAGAGATTTGGTGCAGAAGTATAAGCTTCCCGACACATTGGTCCTGCAGCATTTGAGCGAGTTCTTGATGGACAATATCAGCAATCTCACATCCCCCAACAGGGTGAGCAATATTTTATCCGAAAATAATGTGGCGGCCAACCATGTTTCGATTGGAAAATATATTAAGTATCTGTGCAATGCCTTTTTGTTTTATGACATTAAGCGGTATGATATTAAAGGCAAAAAATATTTGGAAACCGCAGATAAATTTTACCTGTGCGACGCGGGTATCCGCTATGCGGTTCTGGGAAGCCGCAATATGGACTATGGCCGCGTTTATGAAAATATGGTCTGTATTGAGCTTTTGCGAAGGGGATACGATGTGTATATCGGCAAATTGTACCAGAAAGAGGTGGATTTTGTCGCACAGAAGGGCAGCGAAAAAATGTATATCCAGGTCAGCGACAATATCTCAGATCCGGAGACATTTGAGAGAGAATATTCCCTCTTGCTGAAAATCCGGGATGCCTATCCAAAGATGATTGTCGCGCGGACAAGGCATCCCCAATACACCTATGAGGGAATTGCGGTTTATGATATCGGGGAGTGGCTTTTAGGGAAATGCTGAAAATGAGCCCGCAGAAAATGGCACAAAGGTGAGCAGCAAAAGTACAATGATCATGCATAGATAGAAGGGGAGCGTTGCCTTGGCAATTTTCTCAATGGGAAGATGAGAGATAGCCGAGGAAATAAACAGGCAGGTTCCCACAGGCGGAGTCAAAAGATCGATGCCGATGCTGGTGGCTACGGGAAGCAGAATGGGGGTGGCAATCAGAATAATGGGAGCCATATCCATCACGCATCCCAGAACCACAAGTTTCTTCTGGGACAATTTCTTTTGATGGCAGATCGGCTGTATCACCAGACGTATGGTCATGTACAGGACGCACTGTATCAAAGCCATTCCCAGCTTGTGATGGATATTTGCAGCTTTATCCAAGAGCATATGCAGGAGGAGGATGTGCTTGCCGCCGATTCACTGGCGAAAAAATTACCTAATAAACACAGAATATTCGGTTGAATCTTTAAAGCAGTCTCCGGCTGCAGTCCTCTGCAATACAGAAAAAAGCACAGGCCTTTCACAGAATTTTAATATTTCCATTCTTGACAATGGCTGGAAGGCTGTCTATACTTTATAAGGTGACAAGATGTCATGTTTTGCAAAAGAGAGTGCAAGGAGGCGTCAGGATGCCTACGCAGCGTTTTTTTAATCTGAAAGAGGAGAAGAGGAAGGCGATACTGGACGCAGCTGTCTGCGAGTTCACGCGGGTTCCCCTTTCCGAGGTTTCCATCAACAAGATCATCAAGGCGGCGGATATCTCCCGGGGAAGCTTCTATACGTATTTTGAGGATAAGGAGGATCTGGCCCGCTACATGTTAGGCGGGCTCCGGGAGAAGTTTAAGCAGGCGGTTTTCCACTGGATGGATGCGGAGAAGGGAAACTTTTTCGCGGTTCCCCTGCGGATATTAAAGCAGGTGATGGAGGAGGGAACCTCCGGCCTTGGCTACCGGATGTACCGGAACTTGCTGGCGGATGTGAATGTGGTCAGCCAGAGCCAGAGCTTCCTCCTGCAGAATACGGACCGCTCCGGATTTATCGAA
Source organism: uncultured Enterocloster sp. (assembly GCA_944384065.1). GTDB lineage: Bacteria > Bacillota > Clostridia > Lachnospirales > Lachnospiraceae > Enterocloster. The sequence goes on from CALWRY010000128.1 coordinate 2,721, forward strand.
GAGCTGTACGCCCATCTGGATAAAAAGCGCTGCCCTATGGACCGTGCCACCTTGGCCTACGCGGTGGAGCTCAGCCTCCTGCTTTCCGTCAAGGGAATCACCCTCTATTACAACGGAGAATCCGATCAGGAGGAGATACTTAAGACAGCGGCCAGGGAGCTGGAAATTGTGGAGAGAGGGGCCTTAAGCCCCGTGCGGGAAGAGAAACAGCAGAAAGAGGAGAGATATATATGAGACGGCAGGGAAGAAAGAACATAGGACAGTCAGCGGCGGCCCTTGCGGCTGCGGTTTTTATGACGGCAGCGGCGCCATTTGGGGCCTTCGGCGCGGTGAATTATCCGGACGACAGCTTTTATCAGCCGCCGGAGCCGCCGGCGCCGGATTACAACAAGGATCTGAGCCCGGAGTTTGCCTACACGGAGGATAAATGGGCCTCCCTCAGGGATAACGTGATGGAGTACGGGGAGCTGGCGGATCTGGTGCACGAGTACAATCCCACAGTCCGCAGCAACCGGTCCAGCTACAACGACCAGAAGCACAAGGATCTGAACGATATTTACCAGGATTATATGGATGACATTGATCAGATCTGGGATCAGGCGGATACGGCCAGCGCCGGGGACGACGGCGTGACCTGGGCCCAGCTTCGCTACAGCGCCCAGGCCCTGACCCAGCAGGCGGACAACCTCTATCAGGACATTGACATGGAGAAGATCCAGTATGACCAGACGGAGGCCGGCCTGGTCTATCAGGCTCAGCAGCTCATGGTCACCTACGAGCAGTCCAAGTACAACATGGAGACCCTTCAGAGCGCAAGAAAGCTGCTGGAGGCCCAGTACAACGCGGCTGTGGCCCAGCAGGCTGTGGGCATGGCCACCCAGACGGACGTGCTGAACGCTCAGAAGAGCCTGCAGGATCAGGACAGCGCCATTCTGTCCGCCCAGAAGGCCGCAGACAGCGTGCACAGAAGTTTGTGCCTGATGCTGGGCTGGGATGTGGATGCCCAGCCGGATATCCGGCCTGTGCCGGAGCCGGATGTGAGCCGGATCGCCTCCATGAACCCCCAGGCGGATTCCCAGGCAGCCCTGGACAACAACTACGATGTGAAATATTATGAGAAGAAAGGGAACAACCTGACCAGCTATGATCTCATTGAAGCCAACCAGGTGGCCATTGAGAATGCAAAGGATACCGCCCTGCGCTCCCTGCGGACCCAGTACGACAATGTGCTCACGGCCAAGGACGCCCTGGACGCGGCCCAGGCCCAGCTGGCTGTGGAGACCGTGGATCTCAATGAGGCTACCGTGAAGATGAATGTGGGTCAGGGCACACAGCTGGAGTACCAGACAGCGGAGAATGACTACATTGTTGCGAAGAACAACGTGAATACCCAGAGGCTCCAGCTCCTTCTGGCCATGGAAGCCTATGACTGGAATGTAAAGGGTCTTACAACCTCGAATTAAGAAGGAGGAGAGGACGGATGAAAGCAATGCAGAACGTATGGGGGCGCAGGGCGGCAGCCAGCGGCCTGGCCCTTCTTATGGCGGCGGCCCTGCCTGTGACAGCCCTGGCGGACGGTCCCGGCGAGGCCCCCACGCCGGAATACCTGGCCTACATGGAAAAGCTTCAGGACAACCACATGGAGTATGAAGAGATACCGGATCTGATAAAAAATTTTTACGGCCCCATCAAGAGCAGCTACGACATGCTGGAGCAATCCAAGGAGAGCCAGGCGATGATCACGACAGAGCTCCGGATTGAGGCCAGGGATCTGCTGGACGAGGCGGATATCGCCAAAGAGGAGCTGGACGACGCCCAGAGCGCCAATGATATTATGAATGCCCAGGAAACCCTGATAGGGAACCGGATAGCTGCAAAGCAGATGCGCAGCACCGCTTCCTCCATGGACCGGAGCATGGAGAGAAAAAGCTCCCAGGAGAAGGCCCTGGATCAGCAGCTCAATGGACTGGTGTATCAGGTTCAGGGGCTGATGAACCAGTATGAGCAGCTCATTTCCCAGCGCACGGTGGCGGCAAAGGCTCTGGAGATAGCGGACATGGCCCGGCAGGTGCAGGAGACCATGGAGGCCCAGGGCATGGCGGTGAGCGGCGACGTGCTGGCGGCGGCCTCCCAGCTGGCCTCGGCAAAGAGCAGCTTAAGCAGCCTGGACGAGACCATCAGCATGCTCCACAAGAACCTGTGCAGCCTTACAGGCTGGGGGAATGACGGGAACCCGGAGATAGGCCCGGTGCCTGCGGCGGATGTGGCGGCCATTGCCTCCATCGACGTGAACGCGGACAAGGAGAAGGCTGTGGGAAATAACTACGAGATGATCGCCATGAGGACCTCCACGGGAGGCGGGATGAGTGATCTGCAGGTGCGGACCACAAAAACCACCACCCAGACCAAGAACAAGCTGCGCAATTCAGAGTACAGCGAAGACAGTCTCCGCTCCGACATACAGGCCCTCTATGACACCATTCTGGAGAAAAAGGCGGCTTACGACGCGGCGGCCACAGCGCTTCAGAGCGCGCAGCTCACCTGGAACGCGGCCCAGATTCAGAAGCAGAGCGGAAGCCTCAGCAATCTCGCGTACCTGCAGCAGGAGCTTGCCTATCTGCAGGCCCAGTCCGGCTTTAAGTGCGCGGACCTGAGCCTCCAGCAGGCCATGCAGAACTATAATTGGGCGGTGCAGGGCGTTTCGGTTGCCGTGGAATAAGCCGGGAACCGGCAGGCCAGCGGGACAAGACAGGACAAGAGATCCCCATTTTACCGGAGATCAAACCGCACTTTGGGGAAAAGTGTCGGATATTGACGGTAAAATGGGGATATTTCAAGAAATTAACTTTATAATAACTTGATTTTTCGTAAGGAAAATGTTATTCTTTTAATATAAAGGAGAGTATATTGATTCAAAGGAGAGTGGTAACCCGTCGTCAACGCAGCATAGAAACGAGGTGATCGTATGTTGACCAGGCGAATAGACAGCAGAGAAAGAGCGTTCAATCCGATTCCCATTTCCTATCTGATACAGACGGCCAATCAGTTTTCGTGTGACATTTATGTGAGCGACGATAAGGGCCGGGCCAATCTGAAGCAGTACGATGAGATGAAGAATCTCAGGATGCGCGGGTTTCTGACTTTTTACTTTAAGGGAAGTGACGAGACAGAAGCTGAGAACCGGATTCAGAAAATTTTGTTGCAGGATAACTAAAGGACAAAGGAAGTGTACATATTTATGCACAAGCAGCAGTAAGCGAGGGCGGAAGATGAAGCCCTCGCTTTTCTACAAATCAGAGAGACGTGCAGTCTAAGCTTCTTCATTCATAATGGAAGTCTCCGGGCCGGGCCCTTTGGCCGGCTCTTTTTCTTTGCCTGCGGGAGCGGTCAGATACTGCCGGGCATCCTTAAAAAAGCTCCACACAATAAGAAAGATGATCACTCCGATGGGGAAGGCAGCGATAATGGATACGGTCTGCAGGTTTGTCATGGAGTTTTCTGAAAAGATCAGGGCGATGGGCAGGAGCATCAGCAGGATCGCCCAGAAAAGCTTCACCCGCTTATCCGGCTCCTGATCCGCGTCCAGCGTCTTGTAGGAATAGGAGCTGGCCACAATCGCCAGGGCGTCAAAGGAAGTGGCGTAAAAAGCGATCATGGTCAGGCTTAAGAGGATCAGGCCGGCCTTTGCCAGGGGCATGGTCTCAAAAATAGAGATGATGGCCCGGTACAGATCCTGGGTCTGGGCATACATGCCCAGAAGATCTAACTTCCCGTAGAGCTGAAGCCCAAGCCCATGGTTCCCGAGGATGATAAAGGAGGTAAATGTCCCTGCCAGGCCGAAAAAGTACCCGCCCAGCACGGTCTGGCGGATGGTTCGCCCCTTGCTGATGGTGCCGATAAAGAAGGGGGTGGCCACGCACCACACCATCCAGTACGCCCAATAGAAGATGGTCCAGTTCTGCGGGAAAGAGGAGGTGCGCAGCGTATCGGTCCAGGTGGCCATGCCGATAAAGTTCTGCACAAGATTGCCCAGGGAGGTCAGGCCGGTCTCCACAATAAACCGGGGCTGTCCGCCGCAGAAGAAAAAGTAGGCCAGCAGGCCGAAGAACAGGTACACGCAGGAGGCAGCCAGCTTGGCCACGCCCTCCATGCCGAAGTACACGGCCAGAGTGTAGACAAGGCAGATGGTGGCCAGGATGGCGATGGTCAAGAGATTGCTCTCCGCAATCCCGAAGACATGACTTAAGGCCATGGAGAGCAGGGGGGTGGCCAGGGAAAACGTGGTTGCGGTGCCGGCCAGAAGGGCAAAGACAGCGGTGAGATCGATGAGCTTTCCCCAGAATCCGTCCACCCGCCGCCCCAAAAGGGCCCGGCAGGCCTCGGAATACTTCTGCTTGTTGCGCTTTCGCACATGGATCATGAAGCCGAAGGACACGGCCAAAATCACATAGAAACTCCAGGGAATAGGTCCCCAGTGAAACAGGGGGTAGGTGGCGGCCCAGTCCTCCATGGGTCCCATATCCGAGATGTGGGGTTCATTGGCATAGAGCATCCACTCACAGAGGGAGTAGAACAGGATGTCTGCGGCCAGGCCGGCGGTAAACATCATGGATCCCCACTGGAAAGAGGAGTACTGGGGTTTGGGCAGATTTCCCAGGCGGATTGCCCCGTAGCGGGAGAAGGCCATATACAGGGAACAGATGACGGAGGCCAGGCCCGCAACCAGATAATAGCTGCCCAGCTGATCGCCCAGAAAGAACCGGATGGACGCCAGGATGGAGGAGGAACCTCCGGGATAGGCCATGAACAGGAAGCAGAGGACCAGGATAGCCACAAAAGGAATCAGGGTGGTCACCCAGTCCATCTGCCCAAGCAGGGATTTATTTTCCGTGCGGGGTTCATTTTTCATGTCAAATACCTCCTTAAAGTGTTCAAAAAAATAAAAAAACGAACTATATTGAACATAATAGCATCGCAGGCCGGAAAAATCAAGAGGATTTGGGAAAATAACAATTTCGTAAGAAAAAAAGACTGTTAAAATAATGGATTCTTCGTTATAATATTACCGATAAAAAAGGAGGTTTTTTGAAATGATAAATTGGAAGAAATTGGCAGTGGTTTTGGGCGCTTCCGCCGCGCTGCTTTGCGGCTGTACACAGAGCAATATAGTCTCCCCCACGAACGGCACGGTTCAGGGGGACGGAGTTCCCGATGTGGAGATTGACAAGGACATTCCCATCAACTGGCTGGAGGTGCGGGAGGATCTGCGGGATGTGTATCTGGATCCCTACGGCG
>CALWRY010000129.1 GCA_944384065.1 uncultured Enterocloster sp.
GGTCCGTGGTTCCGAAGCAGGGCATGGTCACGCAGTGGATCTGGTTCCTGGGAAGCTTTAAGAGGTCAAACGCCCGAACCGTGACCAGGAGGGCCAGGGTAGAGTCAAGTCCCCCGGACAGCCCCACCACCGCATGGCCGCAGCCCGTGTGCTCCAGGCGCTTCTTGAGGCCCATGGCCTGGATGGAGAGAATCTCCTCGCAGCGCTTTTTTCTCCGCCCGGCATCCGCAGGCACAAAGGGGGAGGGATCAATAAAGCGAAGGAGCCTTCCCCCGTCCTTCTCATCCTCGCCGGTCCGGAAGGAAAAGTCCACCGTCACATAGCCCTGCTCCCGCCTGAACCGGTCCGGCGCCGGGAAGGTATTCATCCGCCTGCGCTCGCTCTCAAGGCGCTCCAGATCAATGTCCGCGCAGATGCACTCGTTCACAAAGCGGCGGGACTCCACCAGGCATGTCCCGTTCTCCGCGATGATGTTCTGTCCGCCGAACACCAGATCCTGGGTGGACTCCCCGTCCCCGGCATTGGCGTAGATATAGCTGCAGACCAGGCGGGCGGACTGGCTGCACACAAGCTCATGGCGGTAGACATCCTTGCCCGTAGTCTCATCGCTGGCTGAGCAGTTTACAATCAGGGAAGCTCCCGCCATAGCGTGGTGGGTGCTGGGCGGGCAGGGAACCCACAGATCCTCGCAGATCTCGCCGGCCACCGCAAGCCCCGGCACGCTGGAACAGCAAAAGAGAAGGTTGACGCCCATGGGGATCTTCTTTCCCTCCCACTCCACAAATTCCGGCCGGTCCGGGCCCGGACAGAAATGCCGCGCCTCATAGAACTCGGAATAATTGGGCAGGTTTTTCTTCGCAGCGAGGCCCAAAAGCTCCCCGTCCTTCACCGCCGCAGCCACATTGTAAAGCTTCCCCTCCCAATCCCAGGGAAGGCCGGCAAACACCAGCATGTCCTTATCCCTGGAAGCCAGGATGAGTTTCCTTAAGCTCTCCTTTGCCCCGTCCAGAAGGGATCTCTGCAGAAATAAATCCCCGCAGGTGTAGGCGGTCAGGCAGAGTTCAGGGAACACCATGATCTTTACTCCCCGATTAAATCCCTCCTCCATCAGCTCGATGACTCTCTCTCCATTATACTGCGGATCCGCCACCCGCACCTTAGGCGTAGCGGCAGCGGCCCGGATAAATCCCTCTCTCATTGATGTCTTCCCTCCGTCTGAATGATTGTAACAGTTCAGATGGCTGAACTGTTACGTATGATTGTCTTTCTATAAGTATAAAATCGCCGCAGTTATTTTGCAATGTTTTTCTTTCTGGTAGGAAATGTTGTAACGCTTCAGACAGCGGAACCGTTGTGCAAAATAACCCTTGACGAACCCGCCAGGATGAAGTATACTGAAAATGTCCGGAACATACGTTCTGTACATCAGATAAAGCCCTGCACCACTACTACCACACCAACAGGGCTTTATTTTTTTAATTGTCACGAAAGGAATTGCCTCTATGCCTCACGAATTTTCACGGATGGAAATGCTTATCGGCTCCTCCTCCCTTAAGCGCCTCGCCTCCGCCTCTGCGGCGGTTTTCGGCCTTGGGGGCGTCGGCGCCCAGGCTGCCCTGGCCCTGGCCCGCAGCGGGGTGGGCCGGCTTTTTTTGATTGACAGCGACTCGGTTTCCCTGACCAACATCAACCGGCAGGCCATCGCCTTCCACAGCACCATCGGCCAGCCGAAAACCGCTGTATTAAAAGAAATGATCCGGGATATCTGCCCCCGGATCCAGGTTGTCACATATGAAGAATTTGTTCTCCCGGAAAACGCAGAGAACCTTTTTTCCCAAATTTCCCGGGAGCTTTGCGGCGCGCCTCTCACCTATATCCTGGATGCCGTGGACACAGTCTCCGCCAAGCTGGCGCTGGCCGCCTATGCCTATGAGAACCAGATCCCCATCCTGTCCGCCATGGGCACAGGCAATAAGCTCCGCCCGGAGCTTCTGCGCATCTCCGATATAAAGGAAACCTCTGTCTGCCCCCTCTGCCGGGTAATGCGAAGAGAGCTGAAGGCCCGCCGGATCCCCTCCCTTAAAGTCTGCTGGTCCCCGGAGCCTCCCCTGACCCCTGGGGTTCCTGAGCCGGAGGAGGCCGCCGCCTCGCCCGCCCGCCGCTCCATACCGGGGAGCACTGCCTTTGTCCCCCCTGCAGCCGGCCTTCTCATGGCCGCTGAAGCTGTGCGGGACATCTGCGGGCTGCAGCCGCCCAGCGCGCCCGCACATTAGTGTGCTGACACGCTAAGCCCTCACTCCAAAGGCGCCCTGTAAAACTTCCCCACAAACTGTTCCGTCTTCAGGATATTGATGATGGCGTGGGGATCCGCCCCTTGCATCACGTGAACCGCGTCGTTCACCTCGTAGGAGGATATCACCGTGTTCAGGAGATACATCTTCTTCTTGCTGTACCCCCCTACGGCCTCCACGCAGGATATGCCGTGCAGGAAATGGGCGATGTACGCCTCCACCACCTCCGGCCCCTTAGCCGTCGTCACCTGAAGGGTCACCAGGTCATAGCGGTGATGGAAGGCGGAGATCATCCGGGTGGATATGAACTGGAAAATGATAGAGTACCCTGCATATTTCCATCCAAAAATCGCCCCGTAGACGCAGTACATCACGGCGTTTCCCATGAACACATAGCTCCAGATGGAGCGGCCGGTTTTATTTGACACAAAGAGGGCGATAAAATCCGTGCCGCCTGTGGAGGCATTCCCCCTGAGGGCAACCACCACGGAGGCCCCCATCACCACGCCGCCGAATATTACATTCAGAAATTCGTCGGCAAATATGGGGGTGAAAGAACACACCTGCAGGAAAAAGCTGGTGAGCGCCACCTGCACAAGGGAGACCACGGTAAAGCGGACGCTTATGCCCTTGCAGCAGAGAAGGGCTACCGGAATATTGAACGCCAGGAGGAGAACCTGAAGCGGCACGTTCACCCCCTCAAGCTCTCCCACTCGTTCCGCCAGCATAGCGAGGCCGGTAAAGCCTCCGGAAATGATGCCGGCCTGGCGGACGAACACCTGTATCGCATAGCACTGCACAAGAGCCGAGGCCAGCACCGCCGCCAGAGTAATCGCCAGGCGCACAGCCGGGCGTTTCCTCCATGCCTGATAACACGCAAGCATACTTTTTATCCCTTCCATAAAACCAATTCCTCCAAAATTACAGGCATTCCTTCTGCCCCCATCCCACCAAATCCCCCATGGTCCTCAGGGCATACCGCCCCTTTGCTGATACCAGCATGCGCTCACTTCCTTTGAATTATTCGCTGCCGCTCAGCCCTCCAAAGATCTGGCACAGATCGCAGACAGACCGTGCAAAGTTCTCATAACAAAGTAAGAGCTGCCATTCCCCCACAGAAGGCAGCTCTTGGTCACGTACAAAAACCGTCACACTATACGTTCGGCATCCCCATACCAAACAAAAACCTGTAAGGCACCCCTTTGTGCTTCTTACAAAGCTTACTATATCATCATTCCCAACATTTGTCAACCGCATTTGTGCAAATCAGCAGATTGTTTTCCCAAAATACGACAATTTTATATAAAAAAATACTTTCGTCCGTCTGACAGCGACAAATGTATTTGTGTATAATTATCTTTCTTCCGGCAGCCCGGCCTGCTACATATTTTTTCCTTTTCCGGAGACACTATGGGAGCGGAGCGTGTTTGAAAATTCATTGCAGCCATCTGCACGCCCCAGCGTTCCGCTCTGCGGAAGGAAAGGATGAATAAAATGGAATTTTCTCAAAATTTAGCAGACAACATGGACTACCTCCACAAGAAGCTGAATGTGGCCTCCAATTTTGATGTGGTTTACCGGGTGATCCATGTAGGGGGCCGGGACGGCTGCCTGTATTTTATTGACGGCTTCACCAAGGACGACACCATTCTCCGCATCCTCCAGGGCTTTTCTTCCCTGAAGGCTGAGGACATGCCCCGGGATGTCCACGAATTTTCCAAGGAATACCTTCCCTACGGGGAGATCGGGCTGGTGAAGGACTCGGAGCAGATGATTGTCCAGCTGCTCTCCGGTATCTCCTGCCTATTCATTGACGGCTATGACAAATGTCTCACCATCGACTGCCGCACCTATCCGGCCAGAAGCGTGAGCGAGCCGGACAAGGACAAGGTGATGCGGGGATCCCGGGACGGATTTGTGGAGACTCTTGTGTTCAACACAGCCCTGATCCGGCGCCGGATCCGGGATCCCAAGCTCACCATGGAGATCATGAGCGCCGGGGAGAGCTCCCACACGGACATTGCCCTCTGCTATATGGAGGACCGGGTGGATCGGGCGCTCCTTGACACCATCCGGGACCGGATCCGCCGCCTGGTCGTGGACGCCCTGACCATGAACCAGGAGAGTCTGGCGGAGTGCATATTTCCCCACAAATGGTACAATCCCTTCCCCAAGTTCAAGTTCTCCGAGCGGCCGGACACGGCGGCGGCCTCCATTCTGGAGGGAAATATCATTGTCCTGGTTGACAATTCCCCCTCCGCCATGATTCTGCCCTCCTCGGTGTTTGACATCATCGAGGAGGCAGATGATTATTATTTTCCGCCCATCACCGGCACCTACCTGCGCCTGTCCCGAATGGCCATCTCCACCCTGTCCCTGATCGTCACCCCCACCTGGCTCCTCTTTATGCAGAACCCGGAGCTGATTCCCTCGTGGCTGGCGTTCATCCGGCTGTCGGACCCCTACAACGTGCCCTTAATCTGGCAGCTTCTGATCCTGGAGTTCGCCATCGACGGCCTCCGTCTGGCCGCTGTAAACACTCCCAACATGCTGACCACGCCTCTAAGCGTCATCGCCGGCATTGTCCTGGGCGAATATGCGGTAAAATCCGGCTGGTTCAACAGCGAAACCATGCTGTACATGGCCTTTGTCACCATCGCCAATTACTCCCAGGCCAGCTTTGAGCTGGGCTATGCCATGAAATTCATGCGCATTCTGATTCTGGTACTCACCGCCATTTTCAATATCTGGGGCTATATCCTGGGCATGGCGCTGACCGTGTGCGCCATCATTTTCAATAAAACCATCGCGGGAAAGAGCTACATCTATCCCCTGATCCCCTTTCACTTCAGCGAGCTGAAGAAGCGCTTCCTTCGGGGACGGCTGCCCCACGAGACAAAGGGGTGAGCCTACTGGAACGGAATCCCCGCAAACAGCCGGAGCGTCTCCGGGCTCATCCGTTCTTTGACAATATACACGCTCAGGCTGGGGAAGTCTCCGCCGTCCTTCATTTCAATCAGGGCGTCCGCATACACCTCCTTAAAGGAATCCAGGTTAAAGAGCTCATCCTCCACCGCAGCCTTCAGCAGAAGGGAGATGGAATCCGGGTCGTCAAAAATCAATTTACCGCTCTCGTCATACCAGGGATTTACCTCCTGGAGGGCTGCAAGCGCCTCCCCCTGGGGAAGCTCCGTCTCCCCTGTCTCCTCGTTCCAAAACAGGCCTTCCACGTCCACCTGGATTTCCCGGATCTTCTCCTGCGCAAGCCAGCCGCCCGGATCCGCTCCCATCTCTCTTAAAGCCTCCAGGGTCCTGTCAAAAGAGGGGTACACGGGCCAGCTCTGTATATAAGAGCCCATGGCCGCCGTGTACAGATCCGACAAATATCCCGTCTCGCCCAAGTAGCGCATAATCTCATCTGAAACAAATCCCAGGGCGCCCACCGGGCTCTCCGCCCTCTTTTCCCTGGCTGTAAGCTCCCGCAGATCCTGCTGGTAAGCGGCGAGGAGCTTCTCCACCTCCTCCGGCTTCTCCGCCCGCAGGCGCTCCCCGTTGGCCTCCCGGTAGATGGCCATCCTGTAATCGGACGCTTCCTTTTTCAGAATGTAATACAGGCCTTCCTTGTAGGCCGGGTCATTGTAGAGCGCCTCGTAGGAATCCATCACCACAGAGAGGGGCACCTGATAAGAGCGGCGGATATACCGTCCGTCCTTCATGTGCCAGCCCACGGTCAGCCGGGTATCATACATCTCCGGCACTTCCTCCGTCCCATCCCCAAGCTTCGCTGCCAGGAAAATGGAGGTGGGGCCGTCCGCTCCCCCGATGATGCCCACGGAGGCGGCGTCTGCCGTCACGGTCAGATCCGCAGCCGCCGTCCAGGCATCTGCGTACACCGCGCTGGACACAACCGTTTCTTGCTCCCGCCGTTCCAGCCTGGCGTCCCGGCCATCCAGAGCCCTTCTGCGGCCCTCCTCCACAATGTCCATAGCTGCGTCCAGATTGGTGACCTCCATATTTTCTATCACATCATCCATAGACTGATAGCGCAAAAGCGTCCTTCCATAGGGATCCTCCTCCACCTTAGCCTCCCCGGAGAGCCAGCCGCTGTCCATGTTCAAATCCATGCTCACCGAGGCTATCTTCTCCCTCTCCGGCAGGTAGGAGTCATAGCCGTACCAGTCGTAGCGGAAGCTGGCAAACAGCAGGCAGGCGGCGGCAAGACTGAGTCCCAGCTGCAGCTTGTGGGAGAACAGCTTTTTAAAATCAAAGTGGTAGATAATCTCTATAACACAGTGGCTCACCGCCACGCCCATGGCCGCCCCGAAGAGCCCCCATTTTAACCGGCTCTGGATGGCCCAGAAGAACAGGCCTCCGGCCAGGCCGAAGCCCACCGCCATGAGGATGCGGATAGGCGCCATGGATTTTTTGAACGCCATAGCCCGCCCTGCTGCCTCCGAGGGCCTCATGCGGTAGAGTTGGAGAGAAAACAGGGTGATGGCCAAAAAGGCCAGGAAGGTGATAATCCGATCCGCAATATGCGCGCCGCTCTCCCCGGACAGCTCCCAGCCAATGGCCGTGATGTAGGTGAGCACAGGGGACAGATACTTTTCTCCCACGTCGAACACCAGGGTCATGGACCCCCAGGAGCTCCCCGCCGCTGTGACAAAAAATGCATCGCAGTAGGACTCCAGCACCAGCATCAAAAAGGGCAGGAAGAAAAAGAGAACGCCCGTGGCCAGAATCCCCACCACCATATGTCCGGTGAGCATCATAGCCGCCGCAACCACCGCGTAATTGAGTCCAAAGTACAGCAGGTTGAGAAAATATCCCCTGGCCATAGCCCCCGCTATAGCCGCCGGGCCCACGCCGGCGCTCCCCGCCACCGCAGCCGCCAATATCAGGTTAAAGAGGTAGGCCGCGGCCACGATGAGAAAGCCGCCCGCATAGGACAGGGCAAAGAGGGTCTCCCGGCCCACGGGGATGCTGTGGTAGAAATCCACCTTTCTCCGGCTGTGGAGATAGGAAAAGCTGGCCGCTCCCACCACCACGGCCGCCATGATTAAGAGGAAGGCCGTCAGTCCATTTCCAAACTGAAGCTCGCCCACAACGGCCCCCGTCTTGCACTCCAGCACCCGGGCGTGGTACTCCGCCTCCGTCAGGGTGCCGTCCAGTACCAGGGGCTCCCAGTCATTGTACTGCCTGTACTGGGTGTTCTCCGCATTTTCCAAAACCAGGGAGAGGTTCACCGGCAGGGCAAAGAAGAATACCATCATCAGGAGCGCCGCCGCCCAGGCCCGGCGCTTTATATTCTCCCAAAGGAGCTTACAAAATGAGCTTGCGGATGTCATATCCAGCCACCTCCGTTTCACTGATAAATATCTCCTCCAAGGTCAGGGGGATGCACTCATAAAATACCGGGTCATAGGAGGCGATCACCTTCTCAATCTCCTCCCTGGTCCCCCGGACCGTCAGCAGGCACAGCCGCCCCCGCCGCTCTGTGCTGACTATGCTCAGGCCAGCCAGCTGCTCCGGCTCCAGGCCCTCCGGCAGCACACACTGAATCTTGTGGATATTCAGCTTCATGTCATCCAGATCCTTTGACAGGAGAATACCGCCCTTGTGGAGCAGGCCGACGTGGTCGCAGATGTCCTCCAGCTCCCGCAGGTTGTGGGAGGCGATGATGGGGGGCAGGTTCCTGTCCTCCATGTCCTCG
>CALWRY010000130.1 GCA_944384065.1 uncultured Enterocloster sp.
TATGCCATTTATCATTTTATGCTTATCGATAAAAATTGTCAATAACGCCCGGCATCTGCTGCATCAACTCAGATAATTCTTCATACTCTTCAGCGCGTTCTTCTCCAGCCGGGACACCTGGGCCTGGCTGATATGGATCTCCTCCGCCACCTCGGTCTGGGTCTTTCCCTCAAAGAAGCGCATGTCGATGATGTGGCGCTCCCGCTCGGGAAGCCTTTTCATCGCCTCCACCAGGGACAGATCCTCCACCCAATTTTCCTCCAGATTCTTCTTGTCGCTGATCTGATCCATCACATAGAGGGGATCCCCTCCGTCCGTGTATACCGGCTCATACAGGCTCACCGGCGTCTGGATGGCGTCCAGCGCATAGGTGATGTCCTCCCCGGGCACGCCTATCTCCTGGGAAATCTCCATCAGCGTGGGCTCCTTGGCGTTGCGCCGGGTCAGCTGCTCCCTGGCGCACAGGGCCTTGTAGGCGGTATCCCTTAAGGACCGGCTCACCCGGATGGAGTTATTGTCCCTGAGGTAGCGTCGGACCTCCCCCAGAATCATGGGAACCGCGTAGGTGGAAAATTTTACATTCTGGGTGACATCAAAATTATCAATGGCCTTGATTAAGCCGATGCATCCGATCTGGAACAAATCGTCGATATTTTCCTGGCTGCCGGAGAAGCGCTGGATCACGCTGAGCACCAGCCGGAGATTCCCCTTGATGTACTGCTCCCTTGCCTCCGAATCCCCCTCCAAAATCCGTTTAAAAAGAGCTTCCTTCTCTTCTGCGCTTAAGAGTGGAAGCTTTGATGTGTTTACCCCGCATATCTCCACCTTATAAACAGGCATACATTCTACCTCCTAAATGGATTGTATAAAAGGAATGATGAACCTTTTTGGGTGGATTTATACGGTATTCTATTTGAAAATAATTTCCAGGTTACGGATCAGAGTCCCATAATTTCATAAATTTTCTCCATATCCAGGCTCTCCCTAAGCTCGTCGGCCAGCTTATCGTACTGCCTCTGCCGGTACTTCTCGTAATCCAAAGCCTCCCCCGCCTTCCAGGAAAGGCCCTTTCTCTCGGCCAGGGCGCGCGCCAGAGCCTCCCCGATCCCCGGCGCGTCAAATATGCCGTGGACATAAGCCCCGCAGATGTTTCCCCGGTTCCAGCCCTCCGGCGAAAACCGCTTTTCTCCCCTGGGAGCTAAGTAGGTTAAGGGACGGCAGATCTCAGGCTCCGCCCGGCCCGGACAGAGCCTCGCCGTGTCCGCAGCCCCCCCGTCCCTGGCAATCCTTGTGCGGCCCATATGGATCTCATATCCAGAGAAACTGCGGCCGGAAAGGCAGGCAAAGCACCCGTCCAGCTCCCCGAAGGCGCCCTCCGCCTGTCTTCTCACCTTTTCCGGAAAAAATTCCGTCACAAGGGGCAGAAGGCCCATTCCCAGCACCCGGCGGCAGGCCCCGCTCTCAACGCCCTCCTGATCCGCTATCTCCTCCCCCATCATCTGATAGCCGCCGCAGATCCCCCACACCGGCGTCCCCCGATCCGCCAGCTTAAGCACCATGGCCTCCAGGCCGGACTGGCGCATCCACAGGAGATCGTCAATGGTATTTTTGGTTCCGGGCAGTATCACCAGATCCGGATTTCCCATTTTCTCAGGGCTCTCCACATAGCGCACGGACACGCCCGCAAGGCGTCCAAGGGCGTCAAAATCCGTAAAGTTTGATATCCTGGGAAGGCGGATCACCGCGATGTCCACCAGGGCATGCCCGGTGCCCGCTCCCTCCCTTATATTTCCCTGGGACAGCTTTTCGCTTAAGCTGTCCTCATCCTCCAGATCCACGTCCAGGTAGGGAACCACCCCCAGCACCGGTATATGGCAGAGCGCCTCAATCTGGCGGATGCCGGGGTCCAGAAGGCCCTTGTCCCCCCGGAACTTGTTGATAATCAGCCCCTTGATCCGCTCTCTCTCCTCAGGCGCCAGGAGGGCTGCCGTGCCGTAAAGCTGGGCGAACACGCCGCCCCTGTCAATATCGCCGGCCAGGAGAACCGGGGCGTCCACCATGGCGGCCAGCCCCATATTCACAATGTCCCCCTCTTTCAGATTGATCTCCGCAGGGCTCCCCGCGCCCTCAATCACAATCACATCGTATGCGTCTTCCAGCCTTCGGTACGCGGAGAGAATATGGGGAACCAGCTGCTTTTTATAGGCAAAATATTCGCTGGCCTTCATATTTCCCCTGTGTATTCCCCCCACAATCACCTGGGATCCCACCTCCGTGGTAGGCTTTAAGAGAATGGGGTTCATATCCGCCGACGGCTTTACCCCTGCGGCCTCCGCCTGGACGGCCTGGGCCCGCCCTATCTCCAGGCCCTCCTCCGTGATGAACGAATTCAGCGCCATATTCTGGGATTTAAAGGGAGCGGTCCGGTAGCCGTCCTGATGAAAGATCCGGCACAGGCCGGCGGCCAAAAGACTTTTTCCCGCGTTGGACATGGTTCCCTGTATCATGATGGATTTTGCCATTTTCCTGCTCTCCTCTCCTGCACCGCAGCTTCCATTTTCCGCAAAAGCTCCTGATTCTCCTCCCCGCATCTCACACAGACCCGGTAATAGGATCCGTCAAGCCCCGGATAGTTGCCGCAGCCCCGTATCAGAATCCCCTTTTCTAAGAGCGCCCGGCACAGCCACTGATCCGGCCCCGGACCCATATCCTTAAAAAACAGGAAATTCGCCTCCGAGGAATACACCCGAAACCCCAGCCGCCCGATCCCCTCCGCCAGCCTCTGGCGCTCCCTGCCGATCATCCGGCGGCTCTCCCTCCGGTACGCCTCCTCCTTAAGGGCAGCCTCCCCCGCCGCCTGGGCCGGGCCGGATACTGGCCACGGCTGCCTGCCGCCGCACATTTTTCCCAGAACGTCCTCATCCCGGCACAGGGCATAGCCCAAGCGCAGCCCGGCCATGGCGTACATCTTGGTAAACGCCCCAAAGACCATGACGCCTGTGAGCTCTGCAAGGCAGGGGATCAGGGATTTCTCCCTGCCGTCCTCCAGAAATTCCAGGAAGCACTCATCCACCGCCAAAAATGTCCCCGCCCTGCGGCAGGCCCGGGCGGCGGCAAGCACCTCCTCCCTTCCGGCGGAAATTCCCGTGGGATTGTTGGGATTGCAGAAAAATACCAGTTCGTAAGCGCCCTCCTCAATCCGCCGGCAAAAGCCGTCCATGTCCGGAACAAATCCTTCCTCTTCCTTCAGGTAAAAATACTCTGTCCGGCAGCCCGCCCCCAAAAGCGCCTTCCCGTACTCGGAAAACGACGGGGCCATGAGCAGAGCCCGCCTGGGCCGCAGGGCCTGCGCCAGGCCGAAAATCAGATCCGCCGCCCCATTTCCGCAGAGGATCCAGGACTCCGGCACATGGTAATACGCTCCCAGGGCCTGGCGCAGCCCCCTGCACCGGCTGTCCGGATAGACGCTGCAGCCGCCCTTTGCAATGCACCTGTTCAAAGCCTCCTTCACGCCGGCCGGGAGCCCCAGCGGATTAATATTCGCGGAAAAATCCAGCTCTACCAGCTGGCTGTAAATATCTCCGCCGTGATCATATCCTTCCTCCACGTTATTTCTCCTTTCCTTCTCTATGAACAGCTGTCCAGGACAGCGCATACCACAAGGGCCGCTGCCAGCGCAGCCGCCAGCATTCCCTCCGCCGTGAACATCAGCCGGTTCGCCCGCCGTATATCCCCAGCCTCCACCGGGCGGTCCCCGTCGCCCAAAAACGGTTTTTTATGCAGCTCTCCAAAATACCAGGCGTCGCCTGCCAGGCGCAGATGAAGGGCCCCGGCGCAGGCCGCCTCCCCGTGGGCCGCGTTGGGGCTGGCATGTCGCTTTCTGTCCCTCTTAAAAATACGCCATGCATTCCGCCCGTCAAATCCGGGCAGAATCCAGGCAGCCCCCACCATCAGAAGTCCGTTTATCCGGGCCGGAATAAAATTCAGCGCGTCATCCAGCCGGGCAGCCGCCCTTCCAAAATACAGGTAGCGGCTGTTCTTATATCCCACCATGGAATCCATGGTGTTCACCGCCTTATAGACCGCTCCGCCCAAGGGCCCCAAAAAAGCCATATAAAGCAATGGGGCGGCCACCCCGTCGGAAGCGTTCTCCGCCACGGTCTCCACGGCAGCCCGGGTGATGCCCGCCCGGTCTAACGCCTCCGTGTCCCGTCCCACAATCATGGACACCGCCTTCCTGGCCCCCTCCGTGTCCCCTGCCTCAAGCCTGCGGGCCACCGCCATGCTCTCCTTTGCCAGATCCTTTGCCGCCAAAAGCTGACCGCAGAAAAAGGCCTGGACAAAAAATAAGAGGGTCCCTCCCCCTATGCGGTAATCCGCAAGGAAAAAAAGCGCCGGAAGAACCGCCCAGATGCCGCAGAGGGCGGCCGCCAGAAGGGCCCCGCCGAGAAGCTCCCGCCGGGCCTGCGTGGGCGCTGGCTGTGGGGCCTGCGGAGGCTCTGACTGACCGGCCTGCGGGGACGCTGCCTGCCGGGCCGGGATTTTAAGGGCCTTCCGGATCCCATTTTCCAATCCCCCAATCATCCGGCCCATGAGCCGTACCGGGTGGGGCAGCCACGCCGGATCCCCTATGGCCCAGTCCAGGAGACAGCCCGCAAGGAGGGCCCAGCCGTTCCATTTCCACATCTCGAACATCCAACCGCTCATTTGATCCTCCGTCCTATGCCGCAGCAGACCCGCCACACCTGATCCGCATCTTCGGCCAGGCGGCAGCAGACCCGCCCCGCCGTCTCCCGGTAGCGCCGCTCCAGGGGATCCAGGGGAATAATCCCGCTTCCTATCTCCTCTGTCACCAGGATCCGATCCCGGCAGGTCCCAAAGAGAAATTCCGCCATTCTCTGCGGAAGATCCTCTGCAGGCCCATGCCACCCACTGCCAGCCAAGAGGGAGGGATCCCCCTCCAAAAGGCGGCGGATGAGAAGATGAAAGTGGTATCCATGGGGCGACGCCCCAAATTCCTCTAAGGACGCCTTCGCGCCGTCCGCCCAGTCCCAGGAGGCCTTCGCCTCCCCTCCGCCGCTGTTTTCGGAAAACGCGCTCCCCGCAATCGCTCTGTCTGCAAACATTCCCTCCGCAAATTTTCTCTTTCCCTGGGCCATCCCGCCCACAACCAATATCACCGGCACATTCCTCCTTACCGCCTCATCTTTTTCACACAGCGCCGCCGTTTAGATTCCGCGTCTCACAAAAATCCCATCCGCATAACCGAGCGGACGTCTCACAGAATTCCCATCCGCATAAAAAACAGGGAAGCGCACAGGCTTATGAGCTCGCAGATCTGAAGGAACCATCCCGCCAGATCCCCGGTAATCCCGCCGAATTCCCTCATCGCCATTCTCCGAAAATAGAGAAAAACGCCCAGCTGAACCAGCCCCAGAATCCCGGCCCCAGGGCCAGCCGCCCATACGGCTCCCCCTTCCAGGACCAGAATCCACCCGATAAGCACCCGCTTATCCGTCCCTCCCTTTGCTGCCTGGGAAAAGGAGGCCGCCAGCCCTTCCGCCTTGGCTTTGGGAAATGTCAGGACGCCCAGACCGGAAAAAGCCCGCTCCATCGCCAGGAAGGCCGCCGGCCACAGCCACAAAAAGCCGCCGCTTCTTTGAGCGGCCAGGCGGATATATTCCCCCAGAGCGCCTGCGTACAGGCACACGTACACAGCTGTGCAGATGAGGGCAAATGCTCCTGTGTGGGGATCCTTCATAATCTCCAGCCGCTTTTTCCTGTCCCCGTAGGAGTGAATGGCATCCATGGTATCCGCAAATCCGTCCATGTGGATGCCCCCGGTTATGAGAATGGGCAGGGCGGTCCCCCAGAGAGCGGTCATAACCGGCGAGAGAGCGAACAGGCGCCCCAGCCAGAGAAAGCCTCCCAGGGCCAATCCCTCCGCCGCTCCCACCAGGGGGAAGAAGCAGAACACATGCTCCATCCGCTCCTCTTTCCACTGGACCCTGGGCATGGGAATCCGGGAATACATGGAAAATGCGATGATGCAGCTGTAAATCAGATTCATGCTTTCTCCCCCTTCAGCCTGACAGGAATTCCGAACACCACCTCGTCCGCCTGGCCGGCCAGCGCTGCAAGGGCCTGGTTCAGACGCCCCACAAGATAGATGTAGGCCCGTGTGTCCCGGTCATAGGCGCAGCCGTCCTCCCCTATCTGGCCGGAGACAATCACCAGATTTTCCGCCTGGCGCGCAACCGCCCGGATATCTCCCAGGATTTTCTCCGCCAGGGCCTCCGGGCTCTCCCAGGCGGCTCCGCCCCCAAACATCTCATTGGCGGCCAGATTGGGCACGCACTCCAAAAGCACATGCCTTGGCCCTGATCCGGGAAGCCTCAGGCTGCCAAGATCCCTTAGCCGCTCAATGGTTGTAAACGCCTTTCCCCGGCGCATCCTTCGGTGGCGCGCAATCCGCGCTCTGCCTTCCTCTCCCTCTCCGGGATCCATGGTGGCAATGTAGATCCGCTGCCCTTCCCCAAAGCTTAGAATCAAGCGCTCACCGTAGGCGGACTTTCCGCTTCCGCTCCCCCCGGTTACCAGATATATCATCCCCATGTTCCTCTCTCAAACCGCTCATACTGCTCCACCTGCATCTCCTGAAAGGTGGCCATCCTGCTGTAAACCTCCCCGGCCATATCGAGAAGGGGGAACAGGGCCGCAGCCCCGCAGCCCTCGCCCAGGCACATTCCCGCGTCAATCACCGGCTTAAGCCCCAGGGAGTTTAACACCTGCCGCCCCGCTGGCTCTGCGGTGACATGGGAGGCCAGAAGATAGTCCCGGACAGGGGGACAGAGACGCACCGCCGCCAGGGCCGCGGCACCGGTGATCAGCCCGTCTAAAACCACGGGAATGCCCCGTGCCCCGCAGCCAATATAAAAACCGGCCAGAGCCGCCAGATCCAGGCCTCCCACCTTTGCCAGCACATCCAGGGGATCCTTGGGATCCGGCCGGTGAAGGCGGATCCCCTCCTCAATTACCTGGATCTTTTTCTCCAGGCCCTGATCCGAAAGTCCGGCTCCCCGGCCTGTGGCCTCTCTGGGGGAAATACCCAGAAATACGCTGATAAGGGCGCTGGATGTGGTCGTGTTTCCAATTCCCATCTCCCCGGAGCCCGCCAGGCGGCAGCCCCTGTCCCCGAGGATCCCGGCAATCTCCGCCCCGCACGCCACGGCTCTCTCCGCCTCCTCCCGGCTCATGGCCGGGCCCTTTAGGAAATTTCCCGTTCCCCTCCGTATCTTCCGGTCCAGGACGCCGGGAAGCTGTGTCTCCCGCGCCATGCCCACATCCACCGGCAGGACCTTAGCCCCGGCCTTCTCTGCCATCAGGCACACGCAGGAGGCATTTCTCCCCATGCGCTCTGCCACAGCGGCCGTAACCTCCTGCCCGGTCTGGGTCACCCCTTCCTCCACAATGCCGTTGTCCGCGCACATCACGGCGATCCATTTTTCCGAAAGAGAAATCCTGCCCCTTCCCTGGGCCCCCGCAATGCGGATCAGATCCTCCTCCAGCACTCCCAGGCTGTCCAGGGGCTTTGCCACCTGTGCCCAGCGCTCCCGCGCCTCCTTCATGGCCCTCTGATCCGCCGGTTTTACCTGGCGGATTACCGTGTCAATCCTCATACGCTCCCTGCCTTTCCTTCCTCGGAAAAAAAAAGAAAAAACAGCCTGCAGGCTTCCTTGAACCGCTCTGCAA
>CALWRY010000131.1 GCA_944384065.1 uncultured Enterocloster sp.
ATGCCAAAGGTAAAAATTTTCCCGCATTATTGTTTTTTTGCGGGCTTCGCTATATAATGATTACACGTAACAGTTCAGGACGGCGGGAAAACAGGGGCAAAAACAGGCGTTAAGCTCGCTTATAAGCATGCTTTTGCCCCTGTTTTCACATCGGATGGACATCCGATGCTTCTTGTCCGGCCTTTGGCCGGGCAAGAAGACTAGGTGCCCTTGGGGTATGCGCCGTCCTGAACAGTTACGATTACGCAAAAATATATTTTCAGGAGAATCATACAATTATGAGCAGAGTGAGAACGAGATACGCGCCCAGCCCCACGGGCCGGATGCATGTGGGAAATTTGCGGACGGCGCTTTACGCCTATCTGATTGCCAAGCACGAGGGCGGGGATTTCCTCCTTCGGATTGAGGACACGGACCAGGAGAGGTACGTGGAGGGGGCTGTGGAGATCATCTACAAGACCCTGGAGGACACAGGGCTGATCCACGACGAGGGCCCGGATAAGGATGGGGGCTGCGGTCCCTACGTCCAGAGCGAGCGCCAGGCCTCCGGCATCTACATGGAGTATGCCAAGAAGCTGGTGGAGAAGGGGGAGGCCTACTACTGCTTCTGCACCCAGGAGCGTCTGGAATCCCTGAAAAAGACAGTGAACGGCGAGGAGATCATGACCTACGACAAGCACTGCCTGCATCTGTCCAAGGAGGAGGTGGAGGCCAACCTGGCGGCGGGCAAGCCCTTTGTCATCCGGCAGAACAATCCCACCACGGGGACAACCACCTTCCACGATGAGATTTACGGGGATATTTCCGTGGACAATTCGGAGCTGGACGACATGGTGCTTATCAAGTCCGACGGCTACCCCACCTACAATTTCGCCAATGTGGTGGACGACCATCTCATGGGCATCACCCACGTGGTCCGGGGAAATGAATACCTGTCCTCCTCCCCCAAGTACAACCGGCTCTACGAGGCCTTTGGCTGGGAGGTGCCGGTGTACGTGCACTGTCCTCTGATCACCGACGAGGAGCACCATAAGCTCAGCAAGAGGAGCGGCCATTCCTCTTTTGAGGATCTGATTGACCAGGGATTTCTGGCCCCTGCGGTGGTGAACTATGTGGCCCTTCTGGGCTGGTCGCCGGAGGGCAACCGGGAGATTTTCTCCCTGGAGGAGATGGTAAAGGAGTTTGACTACCGCCGGATGAGCAAGTCCCCGGCTGTGTTTGATATGACGAAGCTGCGCTGGATGAACGGGGAGTATATGAAGGCCATGGACTTTGACGCCTTCTATGCCAAGGCAGAGCCCTACATCCGGGCGGTGATCAAGAAGGATCTGGACCTTAAGAAGATTGCGGCCATGGTGAAGACCCGCATTGAGGTGTTCCCGGATATTGCGGGGCATATCGATTTCTTTGAGGAGCTCCCGGACTATGACGTGGCCATGTACACCCACAAGAAGATGAAGACGGATGGGGAGAAATCCTTAAAGGTTCTGGAGGATGTGCTTCCCCTGCTGGAGGCCCAGGAGGATTTTTCCAACGATGCCCTCTACGGGCTGCTGTCCCAGTATGTGAGCGAGACAGGGGTGAAGACGGGCTTTGTGATGTGGCCCATCCGCACCGCAGTGTCCGGAAAGCAGATGACGCCGGCAGGCGCCACGGAGATCATGGAGGTTCTGGGAAAGGAAGAATCCCTGGCGCGGATCCGCAAAGGGATAGAGAAGATTCGGGGGTCCTATGGCATTTGACGAGGGACAAAAGCGTGCCATTCGGCATAAGGAGGGGCCGGCCCTGGTTCTGGCAGGGCCTGGCTCCGGAAAGACCACGGTTATCACCAACCGGATCCGCTACCTGACCGAGAAGGCGGGGGTGAACCCCTCCTCCATTCTTGTGATCACCTTCACCCGGGCGGCGGCCCGGGAGATGCGGGAGCGGTATGAGCGGATGGTTCCCGAAGGCGGCGGGAGGGTGTCGTTCGGCACCTTCCACTCCGTCTTTTTTCTTATTTTGAAACTGGCCTACCGCTATCAGGCCTCTGACATTGTGCGGGAGGAGCAGCGCACCTTGTTTATCCGGGAAATGCTGGAGAAAACCGAGCTGGAATCTGAGGACGAGGCCGAGCTTGTCCGCTCCATTTTAAGCGAGATCAGCGCGGTGAAGGGGGAGGGAATGCGCCCGGAGCACTATTATCCCAAGAGCTGCTCCCAGGAGATTTTCCGCAGGCTGTATGAGGGCTATGAGAATGAGCTGCGTAGGCGGCACCTGCTGGATTTTGACGATATGCTCTCCATGTGCTGGGAGCTTTTTTCCCAGAGAAAGGATATTTTGGGGGCCTGGCAGGAAAAATATAAGTACATCCTGGTGGATGAGTTTCAGGACATCAACCGTCTTCAGTACGAGATTGTGAAAATGCTGGCCCTGCCGGAGAACAACCTCTTTATCGTGGGGGACGATGACCAGTCCATCTACCGGTTCCGGGGAGCAAAGCCAGAGCTGATGCTTGGCTTTGAGAAGGATTATCCCGGAGCAGAGCGGATTCTTCTGGGGACCAATTACCGGTCGAGAAAGCCCATTGTGGATGCGGCGGGCCGGCTCATTGTCCACAATAAGACCCGGTTTTCAAAGGAGATACGGGCGGCCAGGGGAGCGGGCCGGGAGGTGGATCTGCGGGTATTTAAGGATCAGGGGGAGGAGAATCTCACCATTGCGAGGGAGCTGGCGGACTATGCTTCCATGGGCATTCCCTACCGGGGCATGGCGGTGATCTACCGGACCAACGCGGGGCCCAGGCTCCTCATTTCCAAGCTCATGGAGTACAACATCCCCTTCCGGATGCGGGACAGCCTGCCCAACCTCTACGACCACTGGATATCCAAAAATATCCTGGCCTACATCCGGGCGGCCAGAGGGGACCGATCCCGGAGGAATCTTCTCACCATTGTCAACCGTCCGGTGCGCTACATCAGCCGGGAGGCCCTTGAGAGCGAGCAGGTGGACTGGGAGCGGGTGAAGGCATTTTACCAGGACAAGGCCTGGATGCTGGAGCGGATCGAACAGCTGGAGTACGATCTGCGGGTGCTGAAAAATATGGCTCCGGCCGGGGCGGTGAACTACATCCGTAAGGCAGTTGGCTACGATGATTTCCTGAAGGGGTACGCCAGGGAGCGGAAGATCCAGGAGGAGGATCTGTTCCAGGTGCTGGACAGCCTCCAGGAGAGCGCGGCGGATTTCGCGGATTTTGAGGCCTGGACCGCCCATATGGATGCCTACAGGGAACAGCTGGCAAAACAGAGGCAGAAGAAAGAAGAACAGGCGGATGGGGTGAACCTGATGACCATGCACAGCAGCAAGGGGCTGGAATTTCAGGTGGTGTACATACTGGACGCCAACGAGGGAATCACGCCCCACCACAAGGCGGTGCTGGATCCGGAGCTGGAGGAGGAGAGGCGGATGTTCTATGTGGCCATGACAAGGGCCAAGGAGCGGCTCCACATTTTCTATGTCCGGGAGCGCTGCCACAAGAAGCAGACCATATCCCGATTTGCACAGGAGGCGATGAGATGCGGGGATTGATTCATATATACTGCGGGGACGGGAAGGGAAAGACCACGGCGGCCCTGGGGCTGGCCCTTCGGGCCGTGGGCCGCGGGAAGCGGGTGGTTATCGCCCGGTTTCTCAAAAATGATGATTCCGGGGAGATAGGGCCCCTTTCCCGGCTGGGGGGCGTCACCTTGATTCCCTGCCGGCGGTCCTTTGGTTTTACCTGGAACATGACGCCGGAGGAGAGGGCGGAGGCAGCCGCATATTATGGAGGGCTTTTGGAGGAGGCCTGGAAGTTAGCATGTCCGAAGGAGGCCAGCGGGAAGGAAAGCCGGGAGGCGGCCGGCCAGATGGCCTTATCCGGCGCAGATACGGATCAGCCGGCTTCCTCCCGGCGGGGCGCGGATCTGCTTATTCTGGACGAGGCCCTTGGGGCCTGCAGTCAGGGAATGATATCCGAAAAGCGGCTCTTAGAGCTGTTGGACGAAAGGCCGGAGGAGCTGGAGGTGGTGCTCACAGGGAGGAACCCTTCGGAGGCACTGCTCGCCAGAGGGGACTACGTGACCCGGATGGAGGCGGTGCGGCATCCCTATGAGAAGGGGATTGGGGCGCGGGAAGGAGTGGAATATTAGAAATGAATGAGAAGATGAAAGAAACTATAATTGCAAAAATGATTGAATTTTACGGGGGAAATGCAAAGGATATCGGCCATTTTTTAAAGGTGTATGCCTTTGCCCATGCAATCGGGGTGCTGGAAGAACTGGATGCATCCACGCAGGATACACTGGAGATTGCTGCCATTGTCCATGACATTGCCTGCCCGCTGTGCAGGGAGAAGTACGGAAATACGCACGGAAAGCATCAGGAGGAAGAGAGTGGGCAACTGCTGGATGAGTTTCTGCGGGAGTTTGCGCTTTCCGGGGAAAGGAAGGAGAGGATCATCTTTCTGGTGACCCATCATCACACCTACAGCGGGATTGACGGCATGGATTATCAGATTCTGCTGGAGGCGGACTATCTGGTGAATGCGGGAGAGTCGGAAAAGTACAGAAAGAGCTGGAAGGCGTTCCAGGAAAATGTGTTTCGCACAAAGACAGGAATCCGTTTTTTGGAGGCGGAGATGGGAGCTGGAATGAGGAAAATGGGACTGCCTTAGTTTATGCTTTGCGCACAGGAGAATAAGCACAGGATTTGACAAAAATCATACAAAACCCCGATGGAAGATTTTACATTGTCCTTTTATACTAAAAGACAACAGCGGCAGATTTCCGGGGCCGTGGGATATCCCTTTGCAGGATATCTCTGTGAGGTATATTGGAAGGCAGACGCAGCGCCTTCTTTGCCCCGGCTTTCCCGCCTAAAAAAATTTAAGAAAGAGGGATAGTTATGAGAAAGAAGAAAGTCATTTCCTGCGTTCTGGCAGGGGTTCTGGCGTTGGGCGCTACACAGGCCTGGGCGGCCACTACCCACTACAATGATTCCAGCGTGACCGGCGGACAGGCCTGGGGCGACTGGGTGGAAAACTGGGACGCGATGGCGGCGGATTATACCCAGGTATCCCTGACGCCGGGATGTGCCGAGACAGAGCTGAACTTTGCCTGGTACAGCGAGGGGACCAACCCCACCCCCATGGTTTACTTCGGCACAGACGGCCAGAACATGCAGGCTTTCAACGGATTTTCCGGCCCGGTGGATCCCAGCCTGACAGGGGGAAAGACCTATTACTATAATTATGTGACTGTGACCGGCCTCAAGGAGCACACCACCTACTACTATGCGGTATGCAAAAATGGTGTGGCAGCCCCGGCGGAGACCTACCGCACCGGAAGCTTTGACAATGTAAAGATTCTGTACTTCGGCGATCCCCAGATCGGCGCCTCCAAGGGGCAGCCCCAGGGAGAGGGAATGCTCTCCGATGCGGACGGTGCAGCCAATACAGCGGCCCGCAATGACAGCTTTGCCTGGGATCGGACCCTGGACATCGCCATGGCCCAGAATCCTGACATCAATTTCGCCATCTCCGCAGGGGATCAGGTAAATAAGACCGGAGACGCCAAGGAGGAAGAATACGCGGGCTATCTCTCCGCCAGCGCCTTAAAGAGCCTGCCCGTGGCCACCACCATCGGCAACCATGACTCCTTAAATCCGGATTACTCCTACCACTTCAACAACCCCAACCCCACGGGCCTCGGCATGACCCAGGCAGGCGGCGACTACTACTACACCTACGGATCCGGCCTCTTCATCGTGCTTAACACCAACAACTACAATGTGGCGGAGCACGAGCTGGCCATCAAGCAGGCGGTGGAGCAGCACCCCGACGTGCAGTGGCGCGTGGTGACTATCCATCAGGACATCTATGGCTCCGGCCTTGACCACTCTGACACCGACGGCATGATCCTGAGAACCCAGCTGACACCGGTATTCGACCGCTACGACATCGATGTGGTTCTCCAGGGACACGACCACACCTACAGCCGTTCCAAGATTCTTTACGGAGACGGGGCAAATCACGGCACCTATGAGTTTAAGCTCAATGAGGCGGGGGACGACTACGACTGGGATCACGCCTACAACACAGCGACCGGCGAGAAGATCAGCCTTTACCCTGAGGATGGGGATGCGGCGGCCAAAGAGGCTCTTGACCGGTTCACAGCGGACAACCACTGCTACAACATTGAGAATGCAAACAACGCCTATGTGACGGATCCCGAGGGCACCCTCTATATGACCGCAAACTCCGCTTCCGGTTCCAAGTATTATGAGCTGATTCCTGCCCAGCAGGACTACATTGCCAACCGGAGCCAGAACTGGCTTCCCAGCTACTCCATCATCGATATGACCGAGCAGGATTTCAAGATTACGACCTACCAGATTACGGATGACGGCAGCGTGCAGATGATTGACAACACCTTTACCATTCACAAGAGCACCAGCCGGTAAAGAGGGGCTATACTTCAGGAAAGCGGGAAAAAGCAGACATGGGAAAATTGAAAAGAGAGACAATTTTCCGGTACCTGGTGACCGCGGCTATTTTGGCCGCGGTCATTGTCTGGGTGATACGGTTAAATGACATAACGAAAACCCAGCTGG
Organism: uncultured Enterocloster sp.; assembly: GCA_944384065.1. Classification (GTDB taxonomy): domain Bacteria; phylum Bacillota; class Clostridia; order Lachnospirales; family Lachnospiraceae; genus Enterocloster. The sequence continues at coordinate 6,628 of CALWRY010000131.1, forward strand.
TGAACCGGACCGGACAGACATTTGAGACAGGGATCGTCACAGAGATCCTGCAGGACAACCTCCAGGCGGACGGCACCCGCGTGGGACAGCAGACCGTAGTGATCCACATGACCAGCGGGGAGAAAGAGGGGGAGGATCTGGTGACCACCAGCAGCTCCGGCTTCCTCTTCGGGGCGGCCTGCACGCCGGGGCTCAAGGTGATCGTGATGCAGAGCGTGGCCGGGGACGCGGTGATTACCAGTGTGTACTCTGTGGACCGGACCCTGGTGATCATTGGCTTTGCCGTCCTCTATATCGCCGCTCTGTGCCTGGTGGGAGGTATGCAGGGAGTCCGGGGGGCGCTGGGGCTCATTTTCACCTTTGCAGCCATCCTTTTCGTGTACCTGCCCCTGGTGTACCGGGGATACTCCCCCTTCTGGGTGTCCGTATTTATATGCGCCGTTACCACCCTGGCCACCATGTATTTCATCGGCGGGGCCACGAAAAAGACGGTCTGCGCCACAGCGGGAACCATCGCGGGGGTGGTCATCGCGGGAATCACGGCCACCCTGTTTTCCAGACTCACAGGGGTGACGGGCTGGAATGTGTCGGACATTGAGAGCCTGATGGTGCTAAACCAGACAAACGGTATCCAGGTGGGCGGTCTGCTCTTTTCCGGCCTCTTAATCAGCGCCCTGGGGGCGGTGATGGACGTGGCCATGTCCATTTCCAGCGCCATGAAGGAGCTCTGCGACCAGAGGCAGGAGATCACCCGCCTGGAGCTGATGAAGGCGGGCATGCGGGTGGGCCGGGACATGATGGGAACGGACTCCAACACCCTGATATTGGCCTTTGCGGGGAGCAGCCTGTCCATGCTGGTGTTAAACTACGCCTACGACCTGCCATTTCTCCAAATGATCAACTCCAACAACATCGGCATTGCGGTGATGCAGGGCCTTTCCGGAAGCTTCGGCATCGTGCTCAGCGTGCCGGCCACTGTGGTGATGGCGGCGTATATTTATAAACATTAACCCGCCGCCTGAACCGCCGCGTTAGAGCGTGTTTGAAAATTGCTTTCTGCCAGATGTGCGTTCCACTTTGTGGGAGCTTGGGGCCGAATGAAGGAGGC
>CALWRY010000132.1 GCA_944384065.1 uncultured Enterocloster sp.
AGCGGGCGGAGGTGGCGGAGGAGGCGGACCAGTACGTTAAGCTTTCGGAGCAGATCCTTCTGGCGGACGAGGCCATGACGGCGGAGGAATACCAGAAGGCCCAGGAGCTCTACCTGACAGCCAGGGATCTCTCAAGGGAGGCGGGAAATGCGGGGAAGGATTACATCGATGCCCGCTTAGAGGAGACAAAAAACTATATGGAGGTCTATGACCTGATTGAGCTTGGCGCCCAGAAGGAGAAGAGCGGGAACCTGGAGGGCGCGGCCCAGGCCTACAGCGAGGCCAGGGACAAGGCAGCCTCCATCTACTACGGAGCTGGCAAGGAGGAGGCGCTCTCCCGCCAGGCAGCCGTGGAGGAGGAGCTTGACGCGGCCGCCGCCGAGGAAAAGGCCGCCGCCGAGGAGGCGCAGAAGGAGGCCGAGGAGGCTGCGGCCAAGGAGATGGAATCACAGGCCGCCGAGCAGGAGCTCATGAACCAGCAGAAGTCCAATGACCAGCAGAACGCCATTGATTTGGAGAACAAGGGAAATGAATTTCTCGCCCAGGGCCAGTATGAGAGCGCCGTCACCTATTACCGGACGGCCCAGGCCATCTATATCCGGTTAGAGTTGGCGGAGCTGGCGGACGGGCTGAACGCAAAGATTGAGGCGGCACAGGCGGGGATTGAAGCCGAGGCTGCGGCCCGGGCGGAGGAGGCCCGGGCAAATAACCAGGAGGAGAACCCTCCGGGGCCTGCCGGGGACGCGCCCTGAGCCTAATTGGCCATTAGAGAATCTACGAGGAGAGGAAGAAGCCACATGCCCAGATACACCTACACCCTGAACCCGGACAGCCGGGCCGGGCAGCCGAATCAGACCTACAGAAGATCCCAGCTGGAGAAGATGACCACCTTCCAGCTCAGGGAGCTCTGCCGCAAGGAGCGCCTTGTGATCCCCACCAGGGAAACCGGGGACCGGGAGGGCCTTATCCGCCTGATCATGCGCTTTCGGGGACAGAAGGACTACCGGCACCTGACGGACGGGGATCAGGAGGGGCTGGCGCGGATCCAGGAATTTTTAAACCGCTGCCCCTTAAAAATCCGGGGAGATGAGGGGATCCGCGTCCCGGGAACCATCGTCCTCTACCGGGAGATGGGCATGGACGCCCTGGACGGCTATGAGATCGCATCGGATCGGAGGCTCTATGAGGGAAACCTCCTCCTTGTGGACGAGAAGAATCAGGTGTACACCTGCTTTTACCTGAAGGAGCAGCAGGAGAAAATGTATCTGTACCGGGGGAAAAATATGGCAATTCTTCCCCTGGAAAAGGGGAGATATTTTATCCTCTATTTCCCGGAGGAGCGCATCTCCGAATATCTCTGGGACTGCTGCGCGGGAAACCATCAGCCGGAGCCGGGCTTTGCCCAGGCGGTGCGCATTCCCCTCTTAAGCCTGGAGGTGCGGGACGCGGCGCCTACGGATATGCCGTTAGTCATTGATTTCGGAAGCTCCAACACCACCATGGGCATATGCACCGAGGACAATGCCCGCAGGATAGCCAGGACGGAGGGCGGGGTGGTGATTCCCACAGTTATCGGGGTGGAGGAGGCAAATGAGGGCCAGGTCCGCTATGTCTTCGGGTACGAGGCGGCGCGCATGTGCGGCCAGAACTACCGGGACGAGGACGTGCCCGTGTTCTTCGATGTGAAGCGGTGGGTCAGCGATCCGGACCGAGCCGAGAGCGTGACCCTGTCCGACGGGAGAAAGTACCAGATCGGGCGCAGGGAGATGCTCCGGGCCTTCTTAGACTACCTCCTGGATTTGGCCAGACAGCAGTTTAAGTGCAGCTTTCACACCATCCAGATGCTATCCCCGGTGCGCCAGAAGGAGAAGTTTAAGGAGCTGTTCACTGAGCTTTTGCCGGAGTACGCCGTGGACTGCGAGCTGGACGAGGGTATGGCCGTGCTTTTTCACAGCATCCACTCCATGATAACCCAGGCGAAATACCAGCGGGGCAAATGGTACAGGGCCCTGATTATTGACTGTGGCGGAGGGACAACGGATCTGACCTCCGGGAGCTTTCGCATCGACAACACCCGGGTGTCCTACACCATTGACCTGGAGACGAGCTATGAGAACGGGGACACGAATTTCGGGGGAAACAACCTCACCTACCGCATTTTCCAGCTCTTAAAAGTGAAACTGGCAAAGGCTGTGTCCGGGGAGGAACAGCCGTCCCTCCCCACCTCCGGCACGGGCCGCGCCCTGCAGGACGCCCTCACGGAGGCTTTCCGGCAGGCGGAGAGCCGGATTCCCACCCGGTTTAAGGAGTATGAGAACCGGCGGCGGGAGGAGTATTTCTGCGTGAAGAATAATTTTTATTATCTCTTTGCCCTGGCGGAGGAGATAAAAAAGCAGTTCTTCGGCAGGACATTTCTCTATGAGCTTAGGGTGGGATGCGCTCTTAAGGACGGGCGGGGAACCCTCTTTTTGGACCGGTTCAAGGTATCTTCCGTGGAAAATGGCGGACTCTGCGGTCTGGCTAAGGATATTGCGGTTACCTTTTATCTCAATGAGGTGGAGGAGATCCTGCGGCCTGATGTGTACGGCCTGATGGATAGGTTTTTGGAGCAGAAGTTTGCGTCCGGGGAGCTCGCGAAATACGGCATGATCAAGCTTACCGGCCAGTCCTGCAAGTCACGGCTCTTCACGGAGGCCCTGAAGGAGTATGTGCCCGGACGGCTGATTCAAAATACCCGGGCCGGGGAGGCGGGGGAGGAGCTGAAGCTGTGCTGCCTGGAGGGGGCCCTGGCCTATTTCTCCAACTGCAAGCTGGGCTATATGAAGGTGGACAGAAGGTTTGAGGTGGGGGCCCTTCCCTATGAGATCATGGCCTACACCCATGAGAACCAGGAGCAGGTGCTGATACGCAGCTTGGATAAGGAGGAGCATATCGGATGCATCTCCCGGTTCAAGGTCGGCAGGCAGCTTGATCTGTATTTGAACAGCGCTCAGGGTCAGCGGCTGAAAACCTATTACTTTGTCTATGACGCCTCCCGGTTCACACGCACCACCCAGGAGGAGATTGACAGGCAGTACAGCAAAACGGTGATCCAGGAGGAGACGGACATCATCCTGGAGGGCGAGATGAAGTTTTTTGTCTGGGTATCCAGAAAGCGCTGGGGCTTTGTGGTGCTCCCCATACTCAGGGAGGGGGATCTGCTCTACAAGGGGGAGGAGACCTTCTTTGACTTTGAGGATGACACCTGGGAACTCAATTTCTTTGACGGAAGGAAGTAGGCAATGGAGAACCTGGAAGAGGTAAAGGCAATGATCCAGGGTGAGCTGTCCTTGATCACGGATCTGACGGAACGGCGCACCTTCAAGGAATTGATGGAAGGGGTATTTCTGTCCCTCTGGGAGACAAACGCGGCTATGTATGAGCGGCTGGAGGAGCGGGTCGTCGGCGAGCTGGCCTGGGATATGAACCGCTTTTGCGTCCGCACCGGCCTTGTGGAGCGGGAGAGCTTTGATCCGGTTCACCGCTTCCTTGCGCCGGCCTGCGAGGAGGATTTGGTTCCCGCCTCCTATAAGGCAGGGGAGCTTAGGGAGCGCATCCGGGAGGAGGGCCGCGTCCGCCTGGCCACGGTCTTCGTCCAGTGCGGCCCGGGGGAGCTCAAAAGCTTTCTCGACTACGGATCCGGCTGTACCGGCCGGCTCCTTGCCGGCGGGGAATACCCCGTGGACCTCTTTCTGGAGCCGGCCCGCAGGTATCTGGAACGGCTGGAGCAGCTCTACCACCTGTTTATGAAAAACGGCATTCCCTGGCAGACGGTGAACGCCCCCTATTTTTTCAAAATGGCGGACGTCTGCATCCGCCAGGTGCCGGAGGCCATCTCCGACGCCCAGGAGATCACGGATTTCGGCATGGATTTCGGCTCCTTCGGCGGGCAGGTGCGGCTTGACATGCTGCCTGTGTGGAACATCCGCCGGCTGGAGCTTGAGAGCATGGGATTCCCGGTGCCCTGCCGGGATCATGAGAGCTTTGAGCACACCATCTCCATCGCGGCCTACGGGGCGGAGAACGCCTACTTAGTGGAGGAGAAGGCGGGGATTGAGAACGTGTGCCAGAGGGGCGACCGGCTTTTTATCACGGGCAGGATCCCCAATGAGAAGCGGTGGAATGTGTACATGATATGCGGCGGGAGGGATTCTCGGGTTGACCGCTTTGCCTACCCCCTCTTTTCCAACAGCAAAAAGGATGGCTTCGGAGAGCGCTACAGCCGGCAGAAGGGACAGCCGGTGCGGACCCGGGGGGAGCTGGCCCGGTTTATCCGGGGCCTGGGGCTGGAGGATTACATCGCTTACCAGGACTGCGCCCTCACCGGGGAGCGGGGGGAACGGCAGGACACTTATCCGGTGAACTTCTTTCTGCGGGATGAGATCCGGGGAAAGGGCGGCCGGCAGAAGCTGACCCTGTACTTTAAGCCTGTGGGAAAGGAGCGGTGGCTGCTCTTAGATCTGGCCAGCTACATCGCCTCCCAGGTGCAGGAGCTCTACCCGGAATATGAATGCGGAGGGCGTCTGGTATGAATTACCTGTGGGAGGCCATGCTCCGGGCTAAGGAGCAGAAAATGGAGGCGGACAGCCTGCGCTTTGTTATGGCGGAGCGTTTCTCCGGGTACATGGAGCTGGCAAATCCCTGCTTAAACCAGCAGGATCTGTCGGAGCTTCCGGCCGTCGAGGTAAACCTGTACTACCGGTTCTATCATATATTCAAGGATCTTTGCGGCCCGGAGATGCGGGAATTTCCCCAGCTGACGGGAGGACTTATCAATCTCATCGTACACCAGCTGGCGGAAAATGACGTGCTCTCCGGTATGACGCGCAAGGAATACTACAAGGAGCTTCTCTGCCAGGATATAAAGGAGGGGCTGTTCGGCCCGGAGGTCCTGGAGGAGATGGGCCTCTTTGAGCGGGAGGGCAGGGAGACCATTTTGAGCGGCCTGCTGCGCCAATACGAGACGGGAAGCTCCCTGGACATATTTAAGGACATGGTGGAAGACCTGATTGACGAGAGCATTGTGTACAGGAGCAATGACAATTTTAAAGAGATTTTGGTTTTTGTAGGGCAGAGGGAGGGGGAGGAGATTCGAAAGAAGATGGATCTGCTCATCCGGCTTTTTGTGGAGCTCCCGTACCGCGTGGAGATTTACTATGAGCGGCACTTTGGCATCATGGGCGTGGACTGCACCATGGAGCTGGACGAGATGACCCTGTGCTGATAGGAGGAAATGGACGTGTTTGAGTATGTGTATCCCCAATTTCAGAGCAAGCGCCTGCTGCGGGCACAGATGCTGGAGGAGATTCGGGACTATCCCCTGCGGTATCTCAAGCTCTCCCATGAGGGCTTTGCCCAGGGAGTGGCCGCCGGCTGCCGTATCACGTGGTTCGGCGGGGAGCTCACGGTGGGAAGGGGGATTATTTACAAGGAAAAACAGTTTTATTTCCTGGAGGAGCCCTATACCCTGGACTGTGGGGCCCTGGATCGGGTCCGTTTCCTCAAGGTCCGGCTGCTCCCGGAGAAGCGCTCTCCCGGCGAGGCGAAGGGCGTGGGCGAGATCGTGCTGGAGGATCGGCCGGCGGACGATGCCTTTGAGCTGGAGCTGTGCCGCTTCCGGCTCCAGGAGGGGGCCAGGCTCAGGGAACGGCATGAGAATTTTGCAGATTTTTCCACAGAGTATGACACGGTGGACTACACCTACGCCCCCTGGAGCGGACGGGAGGAGAGCACCCTTAATCCCCTGCTTCTCAGACAGTACGCGGAGGAGCTTCTGCGGCGTCCGGAGCAGGCCCCGCTCGATCTGGCCTTCGCCATGGCGGTGCTCGCCCAGGGCGGCCAGGTCTGCGCCCGCGCCGTGAAGGAGTACATACGGGGCAGGACCGGCAGGAGCCCGGCGCGAGGGATACGGCCCATGTATGAAGGCCTCCTGGGAATCCTGAACGAAGGAAAGGGGAGGGAGGATGCCGGGGAGAGAGAGCGGAGCGTGTTTCTTATCTGACGGCGGCAATGGGGCGCGGCAATGCGCCGCCTGCAGCCGGAACTTTGACAGGAATCCTTTGACAGGAGGTGGGACGATGCGCATGGATGAGTGGCTGGCCCGGGAGGAACGGGAGCAGAAGAGGAAAAAACGCCGGGAGAAGGAGAACGCGCCTCAGGGCGCAGAGCAGGCCCAGGGGCGGAAGGAGGACTATGGAAGCAGCGGTCACATATAAAGATTTATCATTTTCATTTGCAGATATCCTCCACGTGGACCGGATCGAGATACGGGAGAGGCCCAATACCCACGGAAGCTTACGGATCACCGCAGTGCTGGACGCGGACAGGGAGCGGGAGATTTTCTTTGAGGTGCCGGACACCCTGAGCCTTCTCTACGAGGACGGAGGCGGGAAGAAGATCCTGTTTTCCGGCATGCTTTTCTCCTCCTCCATGAGCCGGAGGGGGAAGTATCTCTATCTGACCCTGGAGGCAAAAACCCACACCTACCGGATGGATTTGAAGAAAAAAATCCGATCCTTCCAGAATACGGGGGAGACCTTCAGCCAGATCATGGGGGCAGCGGCGGAGAGCTATCCGGGGCTGGTGCGGGTGGAGCATTTCACGGACCGGCCTGTGGATCAGCTCCTCTTTCAGTACGAGGAGACAGACTGGGAGTTTTTAAAGCGCCTGATGGGAAAGTGCCAGGCCAGGCTGTACCCCCAGGCATTTTACGAGACGCCGGCCTTCCAGGCCGGCCTAGCGCAGGCCAGGGAGCCCTGGCGGCTCCGGGAGGATTTTTTTATCAGTGAGACCAGCTTTGGGGAATATGAGAGGATCCGGGCAAACGCCCAGTCCGGGGCCCTGCCCCAGCAGTATCTGAGCTGGAAGGTGGAGAGCTGGGATATTCTGCCCCTGGGATGCCGCCTGCTTTACAGGGGCAAGGACTGGTTCGTGGGGGAGATAGAGCGGAGGCTGACGGATGGAATCCTGCGAAACACCTACACCCTTGTGCAGAAGGAGAGGGAGATACTTGAACCGGCCTGGGCGCCTCTTATGCCGGGGGTCTCCCTGGACGGAACCATAAAGAGCGTGGCCAGGGACAAGGTTCAGGTTCTCATGGACCGGGATTTAAATACGCGGACGGCGGGGCAGTATTGGTTCCCCTATTCCACGGTGGCGGGATCCTCGGACGGAAGCGGCTGGTACTGTATGCCGGAGAACGGGGAGAAGATCCGGGTCTATTTCCCCACAGCGGATGAGAAGGAGGCCTATGTGATCTCCGCCCTCTCAGGGAATACCCTGGGAAATCAGGGCGGCTCCATGGATCCGGCTGTGAAGCACATTTCCACCGCCCAGGGCAACACCGTCACCTTCTGCGGATCCGGCGCAAACATTTCCGTGAAGGGCGGCACGGGAACCGTGAACCTGGGATCCGACGGCGCGTTTACCGTTACCGCGGCGGAGAGCATAAGCATCTACGCGGGCAGCAAGGTGAGCTTCTGCGGAAATGAGATTACATCCACTGCCGACGAGGAGATGGGCCTGGCCGCGGATCCAGGGGCATCCATCTCGCTGAAACCGGGACTT
>CALWRY010000133.1 GCA_944384065.1 uncultured Enterocloster sp.
CCGATATTCACCTTTATCAACAAATTCGACCGGGAAGCCAGGGATCCCTACGAGCTGGTGGACGAGATCGAGGAGGTGCTGGGCATCCGCACCTGCCCGGTGAACTGGCCCATTGGCTGCGGAAAGAGCTTTAAGGGCGTTTACGACCGGTTTACGAAGAAAATCACCACCTTCACCGCTGCCATGGGCGGCGCCAAGGAGGTGGCCAGCCGGGAATTTTCCATTGACTCGGAGGATCTGGACGCAGTGATCGGCCCGGATTACCACGCCCAGCTGCGGGATGATATCGAGCTTCTGGACGGGGCCAGCGACGAGCTGGACATGGATCGGGTGAGCCGGGGGGATCTGTCCCCTGTGTTCTTCGGATCCGCCCTGACCAACTTTGGGGTGGAGACATTTCTGGAGCATTTCTTAAAAATGACCAGCCCGCCCCTGCCGAGAAAGACGCTGACCGGGGAGATCGATCCCTTCCGGCCGGATTTTTCCGCCTTTGTGTTCAAGATCCAGGCCAACATGAACAAGGCCCACAGGGACCGCATTGCCTTCATGCGCATCTGCTCCGGCAGGTTTGAGGCGGGCATGGAGGTAAACCACGTCCAGGGGGGAAAGAAAATCCGCCTCACCCAGCCCCAGCAGCTCATGGCCCAGGACCGCAAGATTGTGGAGGAGGCCTATGCCGGGGACATCATCGGCGTCTTTGATCCGGGCATTTTCTCCATCGGAGACACGCTCTGCACCTCCAATGAGAAGTTCGAGTTCGAGGGAATCCCCACCTTTGCCCCGGAGCACTTCGCCAGGGTGCGGCAGGTGGACACCATGAAGCGCAAGCAGTTCATCAAGGGCGTGAACCAGATCGCCCAGGAGGGCGCCATCCAGATTTTCCAGGAGTTCAACACCGGCATGGAGGAGATCATCGTGGGCGTGGTGGGAGAGCTCCAGTTTGAGGTGCTGACCTACCGCCTGCAGAATGAGTACAACGTGGAGGTCATTCTGGAGAAGCTGCCCTTTGAGTACATCCGCTGGATTGAGAATCCCCAGGAGATTGACGCGGCGCGGATCCAGGGCACTTCCGATATGAAGCGGATCAAGGATTTGAAGGACAACCCGCTGCTCCTCTTTATCAACAGCTGGAGCGTGGGCATGGTCTTGGAGCGCAATCCGGGCCTTAAGCTCTCGGAGTTTGGGCGCTCGTAAGGCTGCCGGACAGGCGGCAGGCCGGAAGGGAGCGCATAGAAACAGCAGTAACACGCGATGCAGGAGGTATAAAAAATGAGCAAGATTGATGTAGTGAGAGCGGCAATGGTGGAGGCCATGAAGGCCAAGGACAAGGCGAGAAAGGATTCTCTCTCCATGCTTCTGTCCGCGTTAAAAAACGCGCAGATTGACAAGCGGGAGCCATTAACCGAGGCGGAGGAGAACGCCATTGTAAAGAAGGAGATCAAGCAGACCCAGGAGACCTATGATCTGGCTCCGGCGGACCGCACGGACATCAAGGAGGAGGCTGCGGCCCGGCTGGCGGTGTATAAGGAATTTGCCCCGGAGGACATGAGCGTGGAGCAGATCAAAGAGGTGATCGCCCAGGTGCTCGGGGAGCTGGGAATCCCGGAGCCCACAGCAAAGGACAAGGGCGCCATCATGAAGGTTCTGATGCCCCGGGTGAAGGGCAAGGCCGACGGCAAGGTGGTAAATGAAACCCTGGCGGGGATGCTTAAGTAAGGAAGGGAGATCTGTATTATGTATAAGAAGGAAATAGAGGGCTACATGGAGGCCCACAGACAGGAAATGATCGATGATATCTGCACGCTCTGCCGCATCAACAGCGAGAAGATGCCCTACAGCGAGGGGAAACCCTTCGGCGAGGGGACCTTCGCCGCCCTGCAGATGGCGCTCTCCATGGCGGAGAAGTATGGATTTTCCATTACCAACTATGACAATTACGTGGGAACCGCGGATTTGAATGACGGGGAGAAGTGCCTGGACATTCTGGCCCACCTGGACATTGTGCCGGCGGGCGAGGGATGGACGGAGACGGAGGCCTTTGAACCGGTGGTGAAGGACGGAAAGCTGTACGGCCGGGGCACAGCGGACGACAAGGGACCGGCGGTGGCCGCCCTCTACGCCATGCGGGCGGTGAAGGAGCTGGGCCTTCCCGTGAAGAAAAATGTGCGGCTGATCCTGGGAACGGATGAGGAGTGCGGAAGCTCCGACATCGCGGAGTACTATGAGCGGGAGCCGGAGGCCCCCATGACCTTCTCACCGGACGCGTCCTTCCCGGTGATCAACACGGAGAAGGGGCGGCTGGAGGGCCATTTTTCCGCTTCCTTTGCGCCTGCTGCCGTTACCGCGCGGCTGGTAGCGCTGGAGGCCGGCATCAAGGTGAACGTGGTTCCGGGAAAGGCCAAAGCGGTTGTGGCCGGTGTGGATCTGGATACGCTGAAAGCCACGGCCAAGGAGGTGGAGGCGGAGACCGGCATCTCCTTCTCCTTTGAGCAGACAGAGGAGGGGATGGGCATCACGGCCCAGGGCGAGGGAGCCCACGCATCCACGCCCCAGGAGGGGAAAAATGCACTTACCGGCCTTCTCGTGTATCTGACCCGGCTTCCCCTGACAGACTGCCCCCAGATGCAGGCGGTGCGCTCCCTGGTGAAGCTGTTCCCCCACGGGGATACCCGGGGAGAGGCTGTGGGGATTGCCATGGAGGATGAGCTGTCCGGCGCTCTGACCCTGGCCTTCAGTATGCTGCGGGTGGGCGAGGACAGCCTGGAGGGCATGTTTGACAGCCGCTGCCCCATCTGCGGGAACAAGGACAATGTGCTGCGGGTAGTGAAGGCGGCTATGGCGGCGGAGGGCATCCTGCTGCAGAATGATTCCATGACGCCGCCCCACCATGTGGACGGGGAATCCCATTTTGTAAAGACCCTTCTCAAGGCCTATGAGGAGTACACGGGCCAGAAGGGAGGCTGCCAGTTTACCGGCGGCGGCACCTATGTCCATGACCTGAAGAACGGCGTGGCCTTCGGCGCTGCCATGCCCGGGACGGATAATCACATGCACGGGGCGGACGAGTTCGCCGTTGTGGATGAGCTGGTGATGAGCGCCAAGATATTTGCCCAGGTGATCGTGGATCTCTGCGGCTGAAGCATAGCGGAAAAAGGGGGCGAATACAATGCCGTTTTTCGGGCAGAAGGAGCAGAATAAGACGGAGCGGGAGCTTAAGGCCTTTGTGTCCGGGCGTGTGATCCCTGTGGAGAAGGTGGATGATCCGGTTTTTTCCACGAAGATGCTGGGAGATGGGGTGGCCATCCTGCCGGAGGGAGGGCCTCCTGAGGGATGGACCATCACCGCCCCCGGGGACGGCGAGATCGCCATGGTGGCGGATACAGGCCATGCAGTGGGAATGAGGCTGGACAACGGGGCGGAGCTGCTCATACACATCGGCAGGGATACCATTGCCCTGGAGGGAAAAGGATTTACCCCCCTGGTGCATCAGGGCCAGCGGGTGCGGGCCGGGGAGCTGCTTGTGAAGTTTGACAGGGATTTAATAGAGGAAAAGGGCTATGCCACGGACTGCATTATGCTGATTGCCAACCGGGATGAGTTTCCGGGGTTGCGGTTTATGAGCGGTATGGACGCAGTGCAGAACGAGACAGCGATTGGGAGGTTTGGGTGACAGGAGCAAACGCCTGTCCGCAGGCGGTTCTTTTGCCGCTATTGCTATTTTCAGAGAAAGGAAACGTACAATGGAAAACAGCAGGGAAGATTCTATCATCCGTCTGGAGGGCTTAGGGAAGCAGTTCCAGACGGCAAACGGCACGGTGACGGCCCTGGAGGATATTAACCTGGATATCCGCCAGGGGGAGGTATTCGGCATCATCGGCCTGTCCGGCGCAGGAAAGAGCACCCTGGTGCGCTGCATCAATTATCTGGAGACGCCCACATCAGGGCGGGTGATTTTTGAGGGAAAGAACCTCTCTTCCATGAAAGAGGATGAAAAGCGGCTGGCCCGCCGCTCCATGGGCATGATTTTTCAGCAGTTCAACCTTCTTGCCCAGAGAAATGTGCTTCAGAACGTGTGCTTCCCCATGGAGATTGCCAAGGTGGGAAAGGCGGACGCGAAGAAGCGGGCGGAGGAGCTTCTTAAGCTGGTGGGCCTGGAGGATCGGATGAAGGCCTATCCCGCCCAGCTCTCCGGCGGACAGAAGCAGCGGGTGGCCATTGCGAGGGCTATGGCTACAAACCCCAAGGTGCTGCTCTGCGACGAGGCGACCAGCGCCCTGGATCCCAACACCACCAAAGCCATTCTCCAGCTCCTGAAAAAAATCAACCGGGAGATGGGCATTACGGTTATCGTGATCACTCACGAGATGTCGGTGATCGAGTCCATCTGCGACCGGGTGGCCATCATTGACCACAGCCACATCGCCGAGGTGGGCAAGGTGTCGGAAATTTTCTCCGGCCCCAAGTCGGACATCGGCCGCCAGCTCATCCTGGGGGATGCAGCCTCCCAGCGGGTGAACTTTGGAAAATCCCGCCAGATCCGCATTATTTTCGACGGCAGGGAGTCCTCGGAGCCTGTGATCGCCAACATGATACTGGCCTGCAAGGTTCCGGTGAATATCATGCACGCAGACACCCGGGATATCGAGGGGAAGGCCATGGGCCAGATGCTCGTCCAGCTCCCGGAGGACGAGGTGGACGCGGGAAGAATCTGTAATTATTTAAAGACGGCCAAGGTCGCCTTCGAGGAGGTGCGGTGAGATGATATTTGACGCTTCGACGATCAGTATGCTGGGAAAGGGCGTGTGGGAGACGATCTATATGGTGGGCCTCTCCTCCCTGCTCTCCTATCTGATAGGAATTCCCCTGGGAATCCTTCTGGTGGTGACGGACAAGGACGGCATCCGTCCCATTCCGGGATTAAACCGGGTGGTGGGCGTGATTGTCAATCTGCTGCGATCCGTTCCCTTTATCATTCTGATGATTCTGTTGATTCCCTTCACCCGGGTGCTGGTGGGGAGAATCACAGGCCCCAATGCGGCAGTTGTCTCTCTGGTTATGTCCGCCTTCCCCTATATCGGCCGGATGGTGGAGTCCTCCCTAAAGGAGGTGGACGCGGGCGTGATCGAGGCGGCCAAGTCCATGGGGGCCTCCACAGGGCAGATTATCTGGAAGGTGCTTCTGCCGGAGGCCAAGCCCTCCCTGTTAGTAGGAGCGGCGATTTCCATCACAACCATCCTGGGATACTCCGCCATGGCCGGATCCATCGGCGCAGGCGGCCTGGGAGACATTGCCATCCGCTACGGCCTGCACCGGTACGAGACGGATATGATGCTGGTGACCGTTGTGATTCTGGTGATCATTGTCCAGGCGATCCAGGAGATTTTTATGCGCCTGGCGAGAAGAGGAGATAAGCGGATCCGTTAAAGCCATGTCGGCTGCGGCGGACTGTTTATAGATAGCAGCCGGATCATAAGAGCGGCTGCGCAGTACGGGCACGTCCCGGGAAAATAGGAGGATACGCATTATGAAAAAAACTTGGATAACCCTTGCATTTGCAGTGACGGCGGCAGCGGCCCTTACGGCCTGCTCCGGCACAGAGGAGGAGACAACGGCTGCACAGACCACAGCGGCAGAGACTGCGGCCGAAGAAACCGATGCGGCGGAGGATGCCGCAGAGGCCGAGGAGGCTGCCGAGACCGAGGCAGCGGCCGAGACTGAGGCGGGATCCGGCGAGCTGGAGAAGCTGGTAGTCGGCGCAAGCCCCGCACCCCACGCGGAGATTCTGGAGGCAGCCAGGGAGGTGCTGGCTTCCAAGGGCTATGACCTGGAGATTGTGGAGTACACGGATTATGTGATCCCCAACAATGCCCTGGATTCCGGGGACCTGGACGCGAACTATTTCCAGCACGGGCCCTACCTGGAATCCTTCAACGAGCAGAACGGCACGGATCTGGCAAGCGCCGGGGCCATCCACTATGAGCCCTTCGGCATCTACGCGGGAAAGACCGCTTCCTTAGAGGAGCTTCCGGACGGCGCGACGGTGCTGGTGCCCAACGATATCACCAACGAGGCACGTGCGCTGCTGCTTCTGCAGGATCAGGGCCTTCTCACCTTAAAGGAGGGCGCCGGCCTGGAGGCCACTCCCATGGATATTGCGGAGAACCCCAAGAACCTGGAGTTTGTCGAGCTGGAGGCAGCCCTTCTGCCCCGTTCCCTTCCGGACGAGGACATCGCGGTTATCAACGGCAACTATGCCATCGAGGCAGGGCTTAAGATGAGCGACGCCTTAGCCACAGAGGATCCCGATTCCCTGGCAGCTACCACCTACGGAAATGTGGTGGCGGTCCGCGCGGAGGATGTGGAGAGCGAGAAGACCAAGGCCCTTATGGAGGCGCTCACCAGCCCGGAGGTAAAGGAATTCATGGAGACCACCTATGAGGGAGCCGTGGTTCCGCTGTTCTAACCGAAACTGTTTTGCGCAATTGAAAATGTATTTCCGCCGGGGACATGATCCGACGGAGAAAAAGAGGCCAGACCGGAATATTTTTCGGGACTGGCTTCTTTTATGTGAAACTTTTTTCTTTCTCCGCGCGTCTAACATATGTCATCTAAAAATCGAGAGAGAAGAAAGAGAGGAAATGCATATGACGAAGGAATTTGAAAAACGAGTTCGAAAGGTGATGGGACGGGCAGCGGCTGCTCTCCTGTGCGCACTGACATTCACTGCCGTTTTGCCAGCAGCCCCGGTATACGCACGACCGAAAAGGAATACATCCGCCCAGGCAGACAAGGAACGGATGCAGGATGCCGCAGGGATGGTTCAGGCAGCCTTTGACCAGAAGGACATGGACGCGCTGGCTTCCCTTTGCGCTTATCCCCTGACCTATTCCGACCAGAGCGGCTCCTCCCGCCAGATTCGCAGCCGAAAGGAGCTGCGTGCCCTCGGAAAGGAGGCTGTATTCGCTGACAGCCTGCGGGACGCAGTGCTCTCCACAAACTCCGCCAAGGCAGAGGCCGTGAACGGGGAGCTGAAGCTGGGAGAAAGTGCCGGTCTGGCCATGAAGAAGGTGAAAAAACGCTGGAAGGTGGTGCGCATCTGGCAGGCGCCGGGGACGGGAGCAGCGCCCCAGGCCGCCGCATCCCAGAGGGCCGCGTCCGAGCTCACAGACGCGGCGGAGCGGTATCAGAGAACCTTTTACTACCGGGATTTGGAGACGCTCTCCAAGCAGTGCACGTATCCGCTGAAACTGTACCTGACGGATGGGAATATTCTGGATATTTCTTCACCGTCCAAGCTGTTGGAGCTGGGAGAAAACCGGGTATTTACCGATGCCATGGTGGAGGAGGTGAATCAGGTGAACGCCGCTGATCTCAAGGATATGGACGGACGGGCCCAGGTGGGGAGTCTGAGCGGCTTCTGGATGGTGAAGAAGAACGGGGAATGGAAAATTGATCTGATTATGCAGTAGAGAGTGTTTGAGTCGGGACGGCTGATGGCCGTCCTGTTTTAATATGGGTCGGATAGACCCAGTTGAGTACGTTGGAGTTTCTCAACAGAGAAACGGAAACGTGCGAAATATAATCCAC
>CALWRY010000134.1 GCA_944384065.1 uncultured Enterocloster sp.
ATGGCGGAAAAAATTCCCACGGTAATGACATCCTTGCCGCCCATTCCGCGGCGTTTCATTGGTTCAGACATATTACACTCTCCTTTTAGTTAGATAACGCTAACCATCGTAGTAAAAAACAGGAGGCCAGGCGTCCTCCTCACATCCATTTATTTTACGGATTTAACCCTCATTTGTCTGCCCTGTTTAGCCGGCTTTGCTCCATTTGGCCAGCACAATTCTCTCCATCTCCCGAATTTTCCACAAGCAAGCCTATTTATAAATTCAAACAGGCCAGCCTCCCCAATAAGCAGACTGGCCTACAACCTTCTATGTTTCTTTATGGTATTTCGCCCTTTGTTTTACAAAACTCTCATCGCTGATACCATGTTCCATACAACATGCATCTGCTTCCGCAATGTCAGGTTCTACACCGGCAGTAATCAGTCTTTCCGTAAAAAAACAGTGCCGCTCATAGATTTCTTTTGCGGCTTTATTTTCTGCTGTACAGACGGCAGCTGGGAAGTCAGGCAGCTCATACTCCGAAGACTAACGCCAAGGGTGGAAAGGTTGTGGAGCATGGCGGATACTGCAGGCGGTAAAAATCCTAAAACCCCAAGGGCGATCAGCGCGCCGTTAAATCCAATGACAAAGCGGTAGTTGGAATGAATACGCTCCATAAGTGCCATAGAAATCCGGCGAAGCTCCACCAGTTCCCACAGGTTATCGGCGGCAATGGTAATATCCGCGATCTCCCTCGCAATGGCTGCGCCATCGCTGACCGCAATCCCGGCGTCAGCCTCAGACAGGGCGGGAGAATCATTGATCCCGTCCCCCACCATCAGGACCTTATGGCCTTCCCTCCGAAGCTGCGCCACATACGCTGCCTTATCCGCCGGAAGCACTTCTGCGCGGAAATCGTCCACGCCTGCCTGCGCGGCGATAGCGGCCGCAGTTCGCTGGCTGTCGCCGGTGAGCATGACGGTGCGTTGGATTCCCATGGTGCGCAGTGCGTTCAGGACGTCCTTCGTTTCCTCCCGCAGCGGATCCGAGATGCAAATGACGGCAGCCAATTTTCCTCCGGCAGCCAGATACAAGTGGGAATACTCCGGCGGTAGGGCCTCAAAGCGCTCCTGCTCGCCTTCCGGGATCCGGCACTGTTCATCCTCAAATACAAAGTGAGCGCTCCCGATCAGGACTTTCTCCCCATTGACGGTGCTGGCGATCCCGTGGGCAACCAGGTACTCTACTTTTGAGTGATATTCATCATGCTTCAGGCCTCGGCGCTTGGCTTCCGCCACCACGGCATTGGCCATGGAGTGTGGGAAGTGCTCCTCCAGGCAGGCGGCCAGCCGCAGCATTTCCTGTTCACCTTTACCGCCGAAGGTTACCACCTGCGCCACTTGCGGACAGGCGTGGGTCAGGGTCCCGGTCTTGTCAAAGACAATGGTATCTGCGGCAGCCACTGCCTCCAGGAACTTACCTCCCTTGACGGTGACATGGGCGCGTCCCGCCTCCCGCATGGCGGAGAGGACAGCCAGGGGCATGGCCAGCTTCAGTGCGCAGGAGAAATCCACCATCAGCACGGACAACGCTCTGGCCGCGTTCCGGGTAAGGACAAAGCTCAGGATACTCCCCGCAAAAGTATAGGGCACCAGCTTATCCGCAAGATTGGCAGCCTTGCTTTCGGCCTCCGATTTCATCTGTTCCGACTGTTCGATCATATGGACGATCTGGTCATAACGGCTCTGGCCGGAGGCCTGCTTTACCTCAAAAACACATTCGCCTTCTTCCACAACAGTTCCGGCATAAACCATGCCGCCGGGACGTTTGGGCACCGGAATGGATTCCCCTGTGAGTGACGCCTGATTGACAGTAACCTCGCCCTCCAGCACCATGCCGTCCATTGGAATGATTCCTCCGGCCCGTACCACCACGGCATCCCCCGGCTGGATCTGGGACACAGGCACCAGCGTTTCACCCTGTCCGGTGCGCATCCAGACCCGATCTACATGTAACGACATACACTGGGCAAGGTCTTCCACCGACTTTTTCCGCGTCCACTCCTCCAGCAGTTCTCCCACCTCCAGCAGGAACATCACCATGCCGGCAGTTCCGAAGTCTCCACGACAGGCAGAAATGGAGATGGACAGGGCATCCAGCAGTTCCACCTTCATGCGGCGGCGGAACAGGCAGCCCAGCCCCCTCCGTACAAAGGGGAGCATGTGCCAAAGAATGCGCGCCATACGCAGAGGTGCGGGCAGAAACAGCGCGCTGGCGGCTTTGCAAAGAACCTTTCCCACCAGCTTTTCCTCAAATTCCCGGTTCAGCGCCCGGCTGCTGTGGGTAGGCAGCGCAGTGGTCTGCTCCGCTTCCTTCCAGGAAAAGTGCCGGAATGCATCCAGCATAACCTGCCGGTCTCCGTCATAGTAAAGGATGACGCAGCAGGTGCGTTCATGGACAACGACCTGCCGGGCCCAAGGCTTTTCCCGCAGCCACGCTTCTAAAAGATCAGCCTGCGGAAGCGTCATCTGCTTCTGCCGCAGCTTCAGCCGGATGCGCCCCCGGCTTTCATGCAATATCGTTGCGTTCATAGCTTTCCTCCTTCACGAAAAAAGGAGCCGTCTATGCGGCCCCTTTCATGCATCTCAGGCTTCTTCGCTCTCCAGATTGGCGGCGGCAGCTTCTTCCGCTTCCTTTGCCGCACGTTCTTCATTCAGTTCCTTTGCAGAGGCCAGGATGTCGGAGGCATTTTCCTGTACAGTCGTTACGGACTGCATAACCGAGTCTTTCATGCGCAGTCCGGCGGCCGCTACATGGACATAGGCTTTTTTCGCATCCTTGCTGGACAGCAGCTTAATGCCAACGGAGCCGAACAACGCGCCGCCCACAAAACAGGCCAGTTTTGAATAAATCTTCATGATGATTCTTCCTTTCCCTTATTTCCTTTTGTAACCAGTAAGCATGACCATGATCATGCAGATCACAGCGCCCCACGCCCAAAAACGATGCTGCTTCATCGAAGTCACTCCCTTTATGACAGGCTTTTAAGACACTTATTTATTATAACAAAGTTTTAAATCTTAGTAACTGTCAAAATGGCCGAAAACTTGCGGTTTCCGACATTTTTCTACATTGGCCGGGAGTGATTCCATAATATTCTTTGAACGCTGCGTTGAACCGGCTGATGCTCTCATAACCCACAATCTGCGCAATTTTCTGGATCTGCAGCTGCGTTGTGAAGATCAATTCCCGCGCACGCCGGATGCGCTGACGGATCAGCCATGTATGGACAGGTATCCCGTAGGCACGGCGAAAGTTTTCCTTTAAGAACGTGGGGGAAACAAGGAATTCCCGACAAAGCAGCTGAATGGTAATTTTCTCGGACAGGTGCTCCTGCATATACTCCCTTATTTTCAGCATTCTATAAGAAATACCTGCAGATTCACATTTGGATTCATCCGAAGCAGGCATCTCGGAGCAGAGAAGGTACAGCAGCTCCACAGACTTGAAAACGCAGTAACGTTCCTGCGCATTGTCCGGCAGGCGCTTCATGATTTCAAAAAAAAGCCTGTACCCATGACGTGCCCGCCAGCGCAATATATCCGTTTTCTGCCGTCATCCGATCCCGCACATTCTTTGTATTGAGGTTCATTCCCAGTGCGGAGCAGATGGTCTGAAGGCTCTCTTTGGAGGCAGCAGCGTCCACCGTTACAAAGATGCCACCCAAATCTTTGCTGCATTGGCAGCTATGGAGCTTGGAGCTGTCGGAAAGAAGGAAAATTCCCGGCGCCTCCAAAGCGCACGGTACGTGCCGGAACGGCTGAATGACCAGCCTCCCCTTCAGACAGAAAAGCGCTTCAAAATGGAGCGGCTCCCCGCAGACAGGAATCGGCGTAAGCGCATCGCTCCCTTCCGGCTGCAGAGCAAAGCGGCAGGTTTCGACTCCCGATATATAATCGTTCCAGCATATAGAATCAGATTTTTGATGGATTAAATATTCTTTCAACATACGCCGATTACACCCAACATTGAGATACAAGCAGAAAAGCAGGAGACAGCCGTTGCCTCCTGCCTTTACAGCTCTATTTCCTTTAGACCAGGGCCGCGCCCAGCTTGCGGCACTCCGCAAGGGCGTCGTCATCCGGTGCCTCATTGCAAATTACGCTATCGCAGACAAGATTGGCTCCGTCATCGCCGCAGCGTTCCTCCCAGCTGCGCATCCATTCCCCGTCGCCCCAGCCATAGGAGCCGAACAAGGCGATGCTCTTTCCGCGCAAGTCCCCCTCGCAGGCGGCGAACATCGGTTCAAATTCGCTCTCCTCCAGCTGTTCCGCCCCCATAGAAGGGCAGCCAAAGGCGATAGCGTCGTAACTGCCGACCTGGTCTGCTGAAAATTCGGCGGCAGTAAGCAGGGACACCTCTGTGCCCTTTCCTTTTGCGCCTTCCGCCACAGCAGAGGCCATAGCTTCGGTATTGCCGGTGCCGCTCCAATAAACAACTGCAATTTTACTCATAAGACAAAACTTCCTTTCTGATTTTTATGGCAGAAACATCAACCAGCTACCGTTAGCTGCTCGATGGATTTCCCTTCTTTCCACTGCTGAAAATAAGTTTTGCTGCACAGATTGTATTTTTCAAAGATGCTTCTTGCCTCCTGCTCATTTCCATACACCTTCCAGCAGCCCAGGCACTTGTGATTGCAGGCTTTGTTATGAATGAACCCCAGAACATCCTCGGGAGGATAACTCAAAAACAATCCGATCTCATGAGGAAATTCCTCCGCAGTCCGGAGGCGGCAGATCAGGTGCAGCACACAGGCGTTGAGATTTTCCGGTGTGTAGCCATATTGCAGCAGCAGTTCCCTGACACGCTGATCGGCCAGATCGCTCTCCAGCGCATGGGGACGATAGGTATAGATCAGAGCGCGACCCCCGCAAACCCTGAGCGGCAGGATGCGGATCCCTCTGGGAACCAGTTTTCGGTTTAAGCCGGATAACGCCTTCGTCAGTTCCTTCCGGCAGGGACAGTCACAGGAAAACAGGTTGCCTGTCTTGATTCCCGCAAGGGTGGGAGAACAATGACGAATCACTAAATCCTCGGACATAAGAGCACCCCTTTATCGTCTTTAGTTAGCTTTAACTAACTATTGATAAAAAAACTTCCGCTTGCTTCTTTGGGTTCATGTTCATCACGAAAATCGATTACACGATAAGCCTTATATTAAACAGCAGATTTTCACCAATTATGTTGAGATAAATTTTTATGGCAATTTTTTATGTGCATTTAATACTTGTTCCATATGCGCCCGAACTGCTGAAAAAGATTTTTCGCTGATTACATGTTCGATTCGGCACGCATCTTCCGTTGCCGTTTTTTCATCCACACCCAATTTCATCAGCATCTGTGATAGTATCGTATGCCGGGTATACATCGTTTGGGCAATGGCGAGTCCACTTTCCGTCAGGGTAATTGCACCGCTGTCATCTACGCTTACATGTCCGTCTCTTTTTAAAATAGACAACGCCCTGATAACGCTGGGCTTGGAAAAACCCAACTGCTCGCCCACATCAATTGCCCGCACATAAGTGCTTTTCTGTGAGAGAATGTAAATGGTTTCCAGATACATCTGTCCTGACTCATGTATTGGCATACAAACCTCCGTGGTAAATCCAAGATAAATAATATAGGTTTTTAAAGAATATCGTGCAACAGGACTTAGCCGAACAAGCCTTTCTTTTTATATGGCTCCTTTTGAATCTTGCCAACCTCATATCCGGTATCGCGGATGGCATTTGCAAGCGCCGCCGTGTCAAGCTCCGTTTCGGAAAGTATCACGGTTTGCTTTTTACTGCGGGATGAATTCACCTTTTTTACAGGGAAGGCTTTGCGCACAGCGTCATTGATATGCGCCTCACACATCCCACACATCATTCCGTTGACTTCGACCGTATATTTCCACATGATGCTTCCCTCTCGAATTGATAATGTGATAAATTTGGCATTGGTTAGCCTTTGCTAACTAATTATAGCTCTTTATATCCCACCTGTCAAGTAGTCTGCTCTTCAACAGCTTCAAAACCTTTTTTACAAGGAAAGAGATTACGGTACAAAACCATCCCTTCCATAGAGTTTCGTTCCTCTCATTGAAAAGTAGAGATATAATCCAATCAAAGCCAAACTTTCGATATTCAGCCTTGACCATATCGGATATGATAGGAAAGGGAACTATCAGAAAAACAGGAAGCAATCTCGCTCCCCTTTCCCTATTTTTTACGATTTTTTGTTATCAACAAAAACAAAGATACCGAATAACAGGGACGTTGGGGGCGTATGCAGTGCCCTTGTTTTTGTTGATAGATATATTGTAGTTGCCTCTTACGCGCCGCTGTTTTCTTAAAAAATTCGTGTTGCATTTCGTGTTTCATTTTACTTCAATAAGGCCGTATTTTCTACAATTTCCCCGTGTAAAATCCAATATGGTTGAGTCTAAAAATACGAGAAAACCCGCATAAACACTGATATTTCAGCATTTATGCGGGTTTTAGGTCTGGCGGAGAAGATGGGATTTGAACCCATGCACCGGTTACCCGATCTACTCCCTTAGCAGGGGAGCCCCTTCACCACTTGGGTACTTCTCCAAAACAGTGAAAATCAAAAAATATAAAATTGGCGGAGAGGAAGAGATTCGAACTCTTGGTCCCTTGCGGGATCACTAGTTTTCAAGACTAGCTCCTTAAACCACTCGGACACCTCTCCATTTCAGCGCGATTTGTATTATAGCACAAAGCACAGAACACTGTCAAGGTGTACCGGAAATTTTCCGAACAAAAATAATCGGACCGGAGCTGATGACGAAATACATTATATCGGAAAGACAGAGAAATGTCAAGCCCTGCCTGCGCGGCTTTTAAAATTTACGCGCCGCGCCGGCAAGCTCACGTATCGATGCGGGTCAGCGTCTGGAGCGCCCTGTTGCGATACAGCAAATCGTCGCGCACGGTGAAGCACTCATTCCTCCCCGCGCGCATTTCACCGTTCCGCTGTAAAGAAGAATCTGCGGAAGCCGAGCACAACGCCGCCGTCTTTGCGGACCGGGTACAGCGCCGCCGCCCGGCGCACAAGCGCTTCCTCAAACTGCCTGCCGCGCTCCGCGCCCAGAAAGTCGAGATGGGGCCGCAGCTTCGTCCCTTTCACCCACTCGACCAGCGCGCGGTGGTCGGCAAGCGGGTGGTAATACTTGACCTCCCACATGTCAAAGTCGGCGGCGCATCCCGTCAGGATATCAAAATACGCCGCGGGCGTGAGCGTTTCGTTCGTCTGCAGCACGGCGTCCCAAAGCCCCCATTCCGGCTCCGCAGCCATTTCCCGGATCAAATGGTACAAGGGCTCCTCGCCGTTCATCGGCATCTGCACCGCCAGCGTGCCGCCCTCCTGAATATTTCGCCCCAAACAGGCCAGCAAAACGGAGGAAATAGGTCCAGGGACACGGCTGAAACGAGTCCAGGTGTACGGTTGCAAGTCCAGGCGGTAGAATAGATGAGGCACGCAAAGCGTGACTATCTATTGGGAGGTGTGCCATTATGGCAACCAACTATCGGGAAATC
>CALWRY010000135.1 GCA_944384065.1 uncultured Enterocloster sp.
TGTTTTCATCAAAAGTTTCGTTCAGCTTTGGATTTGTTTCAAAATTAAAATATGCCACATTTTCATAGTGACTGCGGCCAAACTCTAAAATGGAATAGGTTTTGCCAACCTGTCTTGCCCCCTGCAAAATAAGGGGCTTTCGGTGCTCATTTTCCTTCCACGCCTCCAAAAAACCCATAATCTTTCTATACATGGCATCCCTCCTCACGGTACAGTCATAGTATAGCACATTTTCGTGTAAATATGAATGATTTTTTCTGCTTTTTTAGCATTAAACTACATGAATTTTTACTAAAACTCAACAGCCGCTGCCGTCTAAAATTAACAGCTGGCAGGAATTTCCTTTTATGCTATAATAAATTCAGTGGTATTTTTGAACGCTGAAAGCATCGTAAGATAAGCAGAAATCGAGGTGGCAATTTTGAGACAAAACACAGAAGAACACGATCAATACTTTGCAATGGCCCACGACCCTGTGGAGAAGGTCATCCCCAGGCTGGCCGTCCCAACCATCATCAGCATGCTGGTAACCTCCATCTACAACATGGCTGATACCTTCTTCGTAAGCCAGATCAGCACCAGCGCTTCCGGAGCCGTGGGCATTATTTTCTCCGCCATGTCCATCATCCAGGCCTTATCCTTCATGGTGGGCATGGGAAGCGGCAATTTCATCGCCCGGTCCATCGGTGCCGGGAAGCGGGAGCTGGCGGAACAGATCGCCTCCATCGCCTTCTTCACCGGCATGGGCATCGGGCTTATTATCGCCGTATTCGGCTCCTTAAACCTGACGCCCATCGTTTACTTCCTGGGGGCCACCCCCACCATCGCCCCCTATGCGGAGGACTACGCCTTCTATATCTTCCTGGCCGCTCCCTTCATGATCTGCTCCTTTATCATGAACAACCTCCTGCGCTTCCAGGGAAAGGCCTTCTTCGCCATGTTCGGCATCACAGCCGGCGGCTTTATCAACATGGGATTGGACCCCATCCTCATCTTTGGCTTTGAAATGGGGACTGCGGGAGCCGCCCTGGCCACAGGCATCTCCCAGTTTATCAGCTTCTGCATCCTGGTGTGCATGTGCAATCTCCGCCACGACTGCATCACCATCCGCATCAAAAACTTTAAGCCCCGGCTGTTCATCTACCGGGAGGTCGTCTACTGCGGCCTTCCCTCCCTTGGACGCCAGGGCATAGCCAGCGCGGCCACCATCATTATGAACATCATGGCCCATCCCTATGGGGACGCGGCCATCGCGGCTATGTCCATTGTGAACCGCTTTATGATGTTCATCAACTCCGCCATCATCGGCTTTGGGCAGGGCTTCCAGCCTGTGTGCAGCTACTGCTTTGGGGCTGCCCTCTATAAGCGTGTGAAAGCCGCCTGCTGGTTCTGCATCAAGGTCAGCACCGCAGTGCTCCTGGTATTCTGCGTCATCGGCTTTCTCCTCTCCGGCCATATCATCGCGCTGTTCCGCCGGGGAGATCTGGATGTAATCCGCATCGGCACCCTGGCTCTGCGCCTGCAGCTTATGACCCTGCCCCTTCAGGGTGTCATCACCATGGGAAATATGACGCCCCAGTCCATCGGCTATGGGATTCGGGCCACCATTGTCTCTATCGGACGCCAGGGCCTGTTCCTGATTCCCGCCCTGCTCATCCTCACCCCCCTCCTGGGGATTCTGGGAATCCAGCTGGCCCAGCCCCTGGCCGACATTGGCACCTTTATCCTGGCGGCCGTGGTCCTTCGGGGGATTATGCGTGAGCTGGACCAGAAGGCTGCCTCCCAATAACCTCCTCGTAGGAAGCATGCTCCTTGAGCGCCTGGGTCATAGCCGCCATCTGCGACAGATCGCCCAGCAGAATAACGCCGCAGAGCCGGTTATTGAGGAAGAAATATTTCCGGTACTGCTCCTTCCCCATGTCCTTAAATTCCACGGTCTTATACAGAAGGTTGGGATTCTTCCCGTTATCCCCCGCCGCGAACAGGGCTGTATTCATGCCGTGGAAGGTCAGGGCTGCGGACACAGGCTCATACGCCAGATGATCCCCCGCTGCGTTAGCGCCTGCCACCTTCCCCTGCTCCGCCGCCTGAGGCCAGATGGCGAAGTTTGCCCCCTGGTACTCCGCGCAGTCGCCGCAGGCATAGACCGAGGGCGCGCTTGTCTCCATGGCCTGGTTGACCGTAATACCCCTTCCGGTTTCAAGCCCCATCTCCTGGGCCAGCCGGACATTGGCCCGGACGCCTGCGGAGATCACCACAAGCTGAGCCGGAATGCGGCTTCCGTCCGCCAGGCATACGGCCTCCACCCTTGTCTTTCCTTCAATCCGCTCCACATTCGCTCCCGTGTAAATCCGGATTCCCTGGGCCGCCGCAATCTGCTTTAAAATATCCCCGGACTCCTGATCCAGCTGCCTTCCCATCAGCATGGGCGCAGCCTCCAGAACAGTCACGGAAAGGCCGCTCTTTTTTAACTCCCAGGCCGCCTCCAGGCCGAGAACGCCGCCGCCGATCACCACAGCCTCCTGGCTTTTCTCCATCAGCTTCTCCAGCCTTCTCACATCGTCCAGGCGCCGGATGGCGGTCACCTGGGGCAGATCCGTCCCGGGAATGGGCGGAATAAAGCACTCGCTCCCCAGCGCGTAGATGAGCTTCGTATAATAAATCCGGCTCTTGTCGTCCAGCTCCACCGTATGCTCCCCGTGGTGAATCGCCACCACCCGCTTCTCCAGCATCTGATATACCTGGTGTGCGTCGTACCAGGCCTGATCCGCTATGGCAATCTGATCCGCCTCCAGTCCGGCCACAATGGATTTTGTGAGCATGGGCCGGTTGTAGGAGGAATAGGGTTCCTCGGAGATCATCACAATCGTCCCCGTCTTGTCCCGCTCCCGGATGGCCTGGGCCGCGTTGAAGCCTGCAGCCCCATTTCCCAAAATCAGGTAAAATTCCTCCGTGTTGTTGGAAAATGTATTCTCTTCCTCCTCCACAGGAGCAAAATTCTCTTTCCCCACCCCGCAGACCGGGCAGATCTCCAGGGATGCGTCAAATATCTCCCCGCAGACCAGGCACTTCACCAGGCGGCGCCTTCCGCCGGTTTTCTCCTTCTTTCCCGGAAGCACTGCCTCCTTTTCCAGCACATCGCAGCCAAACCGGAAGCCATATTCATAGGCGCTGACCAGATCCGCCTGGCTGGGCTTAAACCGCACCCGAAATCCGGGAGAGACCTTCATCTTCAGCTGCTTAAGCCGCTCGGTCAGGTTGGGCACGCCCTCCCCGCTCCAGCCGTAGCTGCCGAACACGCCGCCCCTGCGGCCGGCCCACACCCCCGGCGCCATGTCAAGAGCCAGCTCCCAGATGGGCCGCAGGGCGTCCCCCAGGATGGTAGGCGTTCCCAAGAGGATCCCGTCCGCCCACTGCATCTCCTCGCGGACCTTCGCGCCGTCCGCCTTCACCATATCGTAAACGCGCACGTCAATCTCCCCGCTGTCCCTCACGCCCTGGGCGATCCGCTCCGCCAGCATCCCCGTATACCCGTAGGCGCTCACATAAGGGATGAGCACGGTTTTTTGCCTGTTGGGATTCGCGGTCTGGGACCACTGCCGGTAAAGGGCCATCACCCTGCGAATCCGATCCCCCACAAGCACCGGCCCGTGGCCCGTGCAGACCATGGTGATATCCAGATCCTCCACCCGATCTAGGGCCTTTTCCATGAAGGGCTTAAAGGGCCCGATAATGCAGTCATAATAATACTTCAGGGCCTTCTGATAGTCCTCCTCGTTCACAATGGCCGAGGAAACCACCTGGGGCAGGCAGTAGTGAGCGCCGAAGGAATCACAGGTCACCAGTATCTGTTCTTCCCGGATAAATGTGTACATGGTATCCGGCCAATGCAGGTTCGGCACAATCAAAAACTGCAGGGTCCTGTTCCCGACCCGCATCTCCTGGTTGTCCTTCACCGGCAGGCTCACAAAGTCCTTATTCACAATCTCCTTCAGGAAGCTGACCGCGCAGGGGGTAGCCACGATCTTCATCTGGGGGCTGTACTCCAAAAGCCGCTCCACGCTTCCCGCATGATCCGGCTCCGTGTGGCTCACCACCAGATAGTCGATGGCCGTCACATCGATAATTCCCCGAAGCTCCTCCAGATACTCCTCAAAAAAAGCCGCTTTTGCCGTCTCAAAGAGAATCGTCTTCCCTGCGGTTTTCATCACATAGGAATTGTAGGTTGTGCCGAACTCCGTGTGCATGATAATATCAAACACCCGGAGCTTCTCATCCATAATTCCCGACCAATAAAAGTTTTCACGAAGCTCTACCGGTTTCATTTTGGACCTCCTGTTTTTTCGTAACGTTTCAGACGACGGGCATCTTTTCTCTATTATACTCTATCCGGAGGCCGTTTACAACTGATTTGCCGCTCTTTCCCAGGATGCCCGGCTCTGTCATCGTATAGGGATCAAGCACCTGATCCGCCTGCTCCTCCCCCATAAGCCCCTGCTCCAGAATAATGGCCTTCACAGCCTTTCCAGTCCGCAGGGCCTCCTTGGCCACCTGGGCCGCCTTCTCATATCCCACATAGGGGCAGATGGCCGTGACAATGCCGATGCTGTTGTTCACCTGCTCCCGGCAGTGCTCCTCATTGGCCGTGATACCGGCTACGCAGTTGTCCACCAGGGTTTTCACCGCGCAGGTCAGCGTCTCGATGGACTGGAACAGGTTGTAGAAAATAATGGGCTCAAAGGCATTCAGCTCCAGCTGGCCCGCCTCCGCTGCCATGGTGATCGTCATGTCATTTCCAATAATATTGAAAGCCACCTGGTTCACCACCTCCGGGATCACTGGATTTATCTTTCCCGGCATGATGGAGGATCCGTTCTGCCTGGCAGGCAGATTGATCTCCCCGAACCCCGTCCTGGGCCCGGAGGACATGAGCCGCAGATCATTGGACATCTTGGACAGGTTTACCGCGCAGGTCTTCACAATCCCCGACACCGAGGCGTAGTTGTCCAGGTTCTGGGTGGCGTCGATCAGATCATAGGACTGAACCAGATCCTGGCCCGTGAGAATGGAAATATTTTTCACCACCCGCTTAAAATACTGCACATCCGCGTTGAGCCCGGTTCCGATGGCTGTGCCCCCCAGGTTTAAGCTGCGAAGCTCGTCCTTTGCGTTCTCAAAGCGGCGCACATCCCGCCGCACCGCTGTGCTGTAAGCCCGAAACTCCTGTCCCAGCCGGATGGGCACCGCGTCCTGCAGCTGGGTCCGCCCCATCTTGATCACGTGATCGAACTCCGCCGCCTTCTGCTCCAGGGCCCCCTCAAGGCGGATCAGCTGTTCTCTCGCCCCGTCCAAAAGCTTAAGCGCCGCCATCTTCCCGCAGGAGGGGAACACGTCGTTGGTGGACTGGCCGAAATTCACATGGTCGTTGGGGTTCACCAGGCTGTAGTCCCCCTTCTCACCGCCCAGGATCTCGATGGCCCGGTTGGCGATGACCTCATTGGCATTCATATTTAAGGAGGTTCCCGCCCCGCCCTGGATGGGATCCACGATAAATTGGTCGTGGAGCTTTCCCTGGATAATCTCGTCGCAGGCCTTCACAATGGCGTCCGTCCTCTGCTTGTCCAACTCGCCCACCTCAAAATTGGTAATGGCCGCCGCCTTCTTGATCTGCGCCACGCTGTTAATCAGCTCCGGATGCATTTTCAGGCCGGTTATGTAAAAATTCTCCGCAGCCCGCAGGGTCTGCACCCCGTAGTAAGCCTCCGCCGGCACCTCCTTCGCTCCGATGGAATCGTGCTCCGTCCTGTAGTTTCTCTGCTCCTCCATATCCATTTCCAGCGCCCTTTAGGCGCTCCTCCTTTCCTTCCTCCGCCGGATTCCTCATCCAGGCACCCGTTTTCTCTTGCCTTCATTATAGGATCGCGGTACAATAGTGGCAAATACTTATAAGAATATAATTCTTATAGTTTACTATCTATAGGAGGACTCCATTATGTTTCAGGGAATGCGCTATGTCTATGAAGTGTATAAGGAAATGAGCTTTTCCAAGGCCGCCAGGAATCTCTATATCTCCCAGCCGTCCCTAAGCGCCGCTGTCAAAAAGGCGGAGCAGGAGGCGGGATTTCCCATCTTTGACCGCAGCACCAGCCCCATCCGGCTGACGGAGCCGGGGCGGGAATACATCCGGGCTGTGGAGATGATCCTGGACGTGGAAAATGGATTTCAAAACTATATCAATGATTTAAATGGCCTGCGCACCGGATCCATCTCCATCGGAGGCACCAACCTCTTTGTCTCCTTCCTGCTTCCCCCTCTGCTCTCCCGGTTCACCGCCAGCTATCCCGCCGTGGAGATTCAGCTTGCGGAGGCCAGCACCGAGGAGCTGACGGAAAAACTCTTTGCCGGGCAGCTGGATCTCATCATTGACAACAGCCGCATGGACCCTTCCGTCTATGAGAGCGCCTTTGTCTGTGAGGATCACCTGGTCCTCACGGTTCCCAGGACATTTCCCTCCGTAAAAAAGGCGGCGGCCTACGGCCTCACGGCCCAGGACATCCGCCGGGGCCTCCATCTCCTGGCGGACACCCCCGCCGTTCCCCTGGAATTTTTTAAGGAGGATCCCTTTTTGCTCTTAAAGACCGGCAATGACACCCGCAGCCGGGCGGAAAAAATCTGCCGGGCCAGCCATTTTTCACCCCACGTCCGGCTGAAGCTGGATCAGCAGATCACCGCCTACAACCTTTCCTCCTACGGCATGGGCATCTCCTTTACAGGGGATATCCTGATAAACCGTGTCCCCGCCAGCGAAAATCTGGTATTCTTTAAGCTGGGGGATAAAGACGCAGCCCGCAGCGTCCATTTTTACTACAAGAAAAACCGCTATCTCTCCCAGACCGTGCGGGCCTTTCTCATGTGCGGGCGGGATGGGGAGCTCCTTCCTTAAAATAATCCAAAATATAATCGATAAAATATCTGCTGGCAATGGGAAGCACCTTTTTATTTTTATAAGTGAGAGCCAGTGTTCTCTCAATCGTCGGACGAATGGGCTTTACCACAATTTTTTGGTGATATCCCTCCAAAACCAGATCGTACAGAATGGAGACTCCCAATCCCTGCTCCACCATAGACATAATCGTATAGTCGTCTACCACCGTATACTGAATATTGGGGGAGAGATTGTACCGGCCAAATGCTGTCAGGGGTACGCTCACCGCCTCGCCTTCGTCCAGGAGAATATAGGGAAGCCCGGCCAGCGTCTCCAGGCTCAGATACGCCTCATCTGCCAGGGGATGATTTACCGGCAGCACCGCCTTCATCCTGTCCACGCACAATGGGATGACCGTGAGCCTTGATCCGACATCGGGATTGGTAAAACCAAAATCCACCGTTCCCTCGTCCACCCACTGGCTTATGCTGCTGTAATCCCCCTGCTGCAGGACAAATTGAACATAGGGATATCTTTCCTTAAACGACTTCATCAACCTTGGAAGCCAGGTCCTGCTCACACTGGTAAATGTTCCAATTCGTATCAGGCCGCTCTGAAGTCCCTGCATTTCGCT
>CALWRY010000136.1 GCA_944384065.1 uncultured Enterocloster sp.
CCGAAGAGCTTTTAAGAAGCACCACATGGCGGTGGACAACCTGCTGCTTTTGGAATATGAGAATGGACAGCGGGAGGCGTACCTGACGGTGAAGACCCTGGGGGGCCGCTGTGTTACCGCAAGGGATGCCGCGCGGCTGATTGGCGGGACAGTCTCCGGCGATTTCTGGAGTCCGGCGAAGGACAGCCGCAGCATCATCGGCCGCCAGTATGCCACGCTGCGGTTTGTGGAGGAAGGAAGCTATCAGGTGATCTATGGGGCTTCCCGGACGCCCAAGCAGGGGGAGCGGTATTCCGGGGATAATTATACATTTTGTGAGAGCCCTGGATCGCAGATGATCATGAGCCTGTCCGACGGGATGGGGAGCGGGGAGGAGGCCTGCAGGGAGAGCGGCCAGGTGGTGGATCTGACCCAGCAGCTTCTGGAGACAGGATTTTCGCCCAGATCCGCTCTTAAGCTGGTAAACTCCGTGCTCCTTCTGTCCGGGGCCCAGCACCCGGCCACCCTGGATCTGAGCTGCGTGGATCTGCACACAGCGGTTTTGGAGATCATGAAGCTGGGGGCAGCGCCCACCTTTATTATCGGACAGGAAGGGGCGGAGTGCCTGGAAGCCGGCCAGGTGCCTATGGGGATGCTCCAGGATGTGGAACCCGTCCTTATTTCCCGGAAACTCTGGGAGGGGGATCGAATTGTCATGGTGACGGATGGAGTGCTGGACGCCCTGCCGGGAGACGATAAGGCGGAGGCGATGCGTCAGTTTTTGGAGGGAGCAGAGGAAATGCCGCCCCAGGAGCTGGCGGAAAAAATATTGGATTTTGCTGTATCCTGCATACCCGCGCCCAGGGATGACATGACTGTGCTGACAGCGGAAATATGGAAGCGGCGGGAGTAGGGCGGACAGCGAAGGCAAAGGATAAGGTGATACGGAGTGGAGAGATTGAGGGAATGGACCAAGCAGGCAATTGAGGAGCACAAAATGCTGAAGCCGGGAGGGCGGGTGATCGCTGCGCTCTCCGGCGGGGCGGATTCCGTCTGCCTTCTGGCGCTTTTATCAGAGCTTAAGGAGGAGCTGGGATTTGCGCTTCGGGCGGTTCATGTGCACCACGGACTAAGGGGACAGGAAGCGGACAGAGACGCTGATTTTTCAGCGACAATCTGTGAGAAACTTTCTGTCCCGTGTCATATTATAAGGGTAAATGTGAGAGCGTTTGCCCGGGAGCAGGGCCTGACAGAGGAGGAGGCGGGCCGCCGCCTGCGCTACGAGGCCCTGGAGAGGGAGGCAGCCTCCTGGGAGGAGGAGGATCGGGCGAGAGGGGAAGGATCCGGTCCGGATCGCTGTGGCCCATCACCGGGGGGATCAGGCGGAGACGATTCTCCACAACTTGTTCCGGGGGTCTGGTTTAAACGGCCTTGGGGGCATGCCCCGGGTCAGGGGGAGGATCATCCGCCCTTTGCTTGACGCGGACCGGGAGGATATCGTATTCTGGCTGAGAGAAAAGGGGATTTCCTGGATGGAGGACTCCACCAATGCATCGGGAGATTATACGCGCAACCGCATCCGCAATCGGGTGCTTCCCATGATTGAGCGGGAGATCAACCCCAAAGCGCAGGAGCATCTGCTGCGTTTGGGAGCTCTGGCCGGCAAGGCGGACCAATATTTAAGGGAGAGGGCCGTCCGCTGGATAAGGAGGTATGGGAGGCCTTTGGAGGACGGGGGATTTTTCCTGGGGGACGCCGCCTTCGGCGATGAGGAGGAAATTATCTGGCTTTACGGGATTTTGGAGATCCTTAAGAATACCGCAGGCGGGGGGCGGGATCTGGGATTTATTCATGTGGAGCAGGTTCTGGATCTGCGAAAAAAACAGGTGGGGCGCAGACTGCGCCTTGGGCGGGGGCTATGTGTTAAAAGGGAGTACGGAGGGCTGTCGGTTTACAGGGAGAATTTCCCCAAAAAGGAGGAAAAATGGGAGCTTCCCCCAGTGGAAACTGAGGTTTTTTCTTACAAAAAGGGGGAAGAAATTCCCAAAAATGTGTATACGAAATGGTTCGACTGTGATAAAATAAAGGATACGCCCACGGTGCGGACCCGCAGGCAGGGAGATTATCTCATCCTGGAGGATGGGAGCAGGAAAAGTATCCGGCGACTGATGATTGATGAAAAAATTCCCAGGGAGGACAGAGATCGGATTCCCCTTTTGGCGGATGGATCCCATGTGATGTGGGTGATAGGCTTTCGGATGAGCGGATATTATAAGATAGGTCCCTCCACCCGCCGGATTATGGAGGTTCGGGTCAAAGGCCAGGACGGGAAAGGCGCCCGGGGAGAGGACACCCGGGGGAAGGACGCCCTGCCGGGGTGATTGGAAGCGGAAAAAAGGAGGATATACAGCCATGGCGGATAAGATACGCGTACTGCTGACCGAGGAGGAAGTGGATCAGCGCATTAGCGAGGTGGCAGAGGAGATAAACAGGGATTACGGGGGAAAAGCGGTTCACCTGATCTGCATTTTAAAGGGAGGCGTATTCTTTACCTGTGAGCTGGCAAAACGCCTGACGATGCCGGTGTCACTGGATTTTATGAGTGTGTCCAGCTACGGGGCGGGCACGGTTTCCAGCGGAGTTGTCCGCATTATAAAGGACTTAGACGAGCCTCTGGAGGGAAAAGATGTGCTGATCGTGGAGGATATCATTGACTCCGGGAGAACGCTTGCGTATCTGATTGAGGTGCTTAAGCAGAGAAAACCGTCCAGCATCCGGCTCTGTACGCTTCTCGATAAGCCGGATCGCCGGGTGAAGAAGGAGGTAACGGTGGATTATACCTGCTTTGCCATTCCGGATGAATTCGTGGTTGGCTATGGCCTGGACTATGATCAGAAATACCGGAATCTGCCCTATATTGGGGTGGTGGAGCCGGACGAAGGAAAAACTAACGTGTAAGGAGGCAGTTCGTTGAGACAGCAGCAGACATTCAGAGGCTTTTTATTCATTCTCCTGATGCTGGTCGTGCTGGCCGCTGTCATGGGTCTCCCCCATGGGATGCAGACTGACAAGATCACGAAGCAGGAGTTTGTACAGATATTGGATGAGGGACAGATTATGGCGGCATCCATACGCCCCAATGCCCAGACTCCGACGGGAGAGGCGGTGGTAACGCTGGCAAGCGGCGATATCGTCCGTCAGAATTTCGCCGACATCGGGGAGGCAGAGGCTCTCTTTTCCGACAGGGGGATTGACTACGTGGTGGAGGAGGTGCCCCAGGAGAATTACCTGATAACCATACTTCTTCCCTTCATGCTGTCCATCGTGGTGGTTGTGGTCATCCTTATGGTGATGAACCGGGGAGCGGCAGGAGGCGGAGGAGCCAACGCCCGCATGATGAATTTCGGAAAGAGCCGGGCCAGGCTCAGCCGGGACAGCAAGGTGAATTTCTCCAACGTGGCTGGCCTCAAGGAGGAGAAGGAGGAGCTGGAGGAAGTGGTGGATTTCTTAAAGAATCCCCAGAAGTACACCAGCGTGGGCGCGAGGATCCCCAAGGGCCTGCTCCTTGTGGGACCGCCCGGAACCGGAAAGACACTCCTTGCAAAGGCGGTGGCCGGGGAGGCGGGAGTTCCCTTTTTCTCCATCTCCGGATCGGATTTTGTGGAAATGTTCGTGGGCGTAGGCGCTTCCCGTGTCAGGGATCTGTTTGAGGAGGCCAAGAAGAATGCGCCCTGTATTGTGTTTATCGATGAGATCGACGCGGTGGCCAGGCGGCGCGGCACAGGCATGGGCGGCGGCCATGACGAGCGGGAGCAGACCTTAAACCAGCTTCTGGTGGAGATGGACGGCTTCGGCGTCAACGAGGGAATCATCGTGATGGCTGCCACCAACCGGGTGGATATCCTGGATCCCGCCATCCTCCGCCCCGGACGGTTCGACCGGAAGGTAGCGGTGGGGCGGCCGGATGTGAAGGGCCGGGAGGAGATTTTGAAGGTCCACTCCAAGGAGAAGCCCTTAAGCGAGGATGTGGATCTGCACCGGGTGGCCCAGACCACGGCTGGCTTTACCGGGGCGGATCTGGAAAATCTGATGAACGAGGCCGCCATCCTGTCCGCAAGGGAGGACCGGCGGTTTATCCGGCAGAACGATATTGACCGGGCGTTTGTGAAGGTGGGAATCGGGGCGGAGAAGCGCAGCAAGGTGATCTCCGAGAAGGATAAGAAAATCACAGCCTATCACGAGGCAGGCCACGCCATCCTCTTCCATGTGCTTCCCGATGTGGGGCCGGTGCACACGGTCTCCATCATTCCCACGGGTATGGGAGCCGCAGGCTATACCATGCCCCTGCCGGAAAAGGATGAGATGTTCAACACCAGGGGGCGGATGCTCCAGAGCATTATGGTGGATCTGGGCGGGCGCATCGCCGAGGAGATGATCTTCGACGACATCACTACAGGGGCCTCCCAGGATATCAAGCAGGCCACCGGGCTGGCGAGGGCCATGGTAACCCAGTACGGCATGTCGGAGAAGGTGGGCATGATCCAGTACGGAGACGATGGCAGCGAGGTCTTCATCGGACGGGATCTGGCCCATACAAAGTCCTACGGCAATGAGGTGGCGGATACCATTGACAGCGAGGTAAAGCGGATCATTGACGAGTGCTATCAGAAGGCCAAGGGGATTATCGCGGAGCACACAGGCGTACTGCATGCCTGCGCGGATCTCCTGATTGAGAAGGAAAAGATTGGCCAGGAGGAATTTGAAGCCCTGTTTGCCAGGGAGGCAGCGGGGGAGCTTGGCTGAGGCGGATTTTTGTTGAGCATGCAGGTGAAAAAGGCAGCCGGACGGCCGGACAACTGTTAAAATCACTACAAACGAAAGGAAAACTTTTTCATCTTTGTGCACACTTTTTGGGGGACCTGTGGTATTATAATAGACGTAACCCCCCAATACATTATATAGTTTTTGCTACACCCCATAAGAAACGAAATACCTTCTCCTGAAAAGCCTGGCTACCCCGCCAGGCTTTTCACTTTGCAGGGGTTTTGGCGGGATTTTGCCTTGTAAATTTTCTGAATTTCGGATAAAATGAAAAGGTATCTTTATAGAGTTAAAGAGGATAATAACGTGGGTATAGATGGAACAACAGGTATTAACCGTCAGGCGCTCTTTTCTTCGGAGACAGAGGATTACCGGAGTCCGCTGGAGCCGGATGTGGACAGCGATGTGATGCTCCGCTTCCGGACGGGGAAGAATGACATAGAGCATGCGTATTATGTGGAAGACGGAGCAGAGGTGGAGATGGATAAGGTCTGTTCCGATGAGCTGTTTGACTATTATGAATATGAGATTACGGTAGGTACAGACCAAGTCCTTTATCATTTTAAAGCAGTAAAGGGACAGGAGGTCTGTATTTTTAACCGCCTGGGCGTGACAGAGGACGATCAGGCCTGTTATGATTTTAAGATCACGCCGGGATTTCATACGCCGGATTGGGCGAAGGGGGCGGTCATGTACCAGATATTTGTGGACCGCTTCTGCAACGGCGACAAGAGCAATGATGTGGAGAGCCGGGAGTATGTGTACATCGGGCAGCCGGTGTCGCGTGTCACGGACTGGGATCGGTATCCCTCCTCTATGGACGTGGGCTGCTTTTACGGAGGCGACCTGCAGGGGGTCTGGGATAAGTTAGACTATATACGGAGTCTGGGAGTGGAGGTCATCTATCTGAATCCCATCTTCGTGTCCCCTTCCAATCACAAGTATGACTGCCAGGATTACGAGCACATCGATCCTCATTTTGGAAAGATTGTGAGGGATCGAGAGGGGCTTGTGCCGGAAGGGGCCAAGGACAACAGCCAGGCAGAGAAGTATATTGCGCGGACTGCGGGCCGGGAAAATCTGGAGGCCAGCGACGAATTTTTTGCCCGGTTCGTGGAGGAGGTACACCGGAGAGGAATGCGGGTGATCCTGGACGGGGTGTTTAATCACTGCGGCTCTTTTAACAAATGGCTGGACGCGGAGCAGATCTATGAGCGCTCCGGGGACTATGAGCCGGGGGCCTTTGTGTCCAAGGACAGCCCGTACCGCACCTTTTTTCAGTTCCATGATGAGAGCGATGAGGCCTGGCCCTATAACCGCAGCTACGACGGCTGGTGGGGTCACGATACCCTTCCCAAGCTGAATTATGAGAGCTCCAGGAAGCTGGAAGACTATATTTTGCGCATTGCAAAGAAATGGGTGTCTCCGCCCTACTCTGTGGACGGCTGGCGGTTAGACGTGGCTGCGGATCTGGGGCATACGGCGGAATACAATCACACCTTCTGGCGGAAGTTCCGCGCTGCGGTGAAGGAGGCCAACCCCAACGCGGTGATTCTGGCGGAGCACTACGGCGATCCCTCCGGGTGGCTGCAGGGGGATCAGTGGGACTCTGTGATGAACTACGACGCCTTTATGGAGCCCGTGACCTGGTTCCTCACCGGGATGGAGAAGCACAGCGACAGCTATAACAGCAGCCTCTGGGGCAGCGGGGAGTCATTTTTCGAGTCTATGCGCTACCATATGAGCCGGATGCAGACTAATACGGTGCTCACTGCTATGAACCAGCTCTCCAACCACGATCATTCCCGGTTCCTCACCCGCACCAACCGGATCGTTGGCCGGACAGCCACCGCAGGGCCGGAGAAGGCCAGCGAAAACGTGCAGGTCTGCGTGCTGCGGGAGGCAGTGGTGATACAGATGACATGGCCCGGCGCCCCGACCCTCTACTACGGGGACGAGGCGGGGGTCTGCGGGTGGACAGACCCGGACAGCCGGCGGACCT
Organism: uncultured Enterocloster sp.; assembly: GCA_944384065.1. Lineage (GTDB taxonomy): Bacteria > Bacillota > Clostridia > Lachnospirales > Lachnospiraceae > Enterocloster. The sequence continues at coordinate 6,803 of CALWRY010000136.1, forward strand.
ATCCCTGGGGGAAGGAGAATCTGGAACTTATCGAGTTCCACCGGTACCTCACAGGGCTTCGCAGGCGGTATCCGGTATTCCGCAAGGGAGCTTTAAAACCCCTCTTTGCGGGAAGCCATCAAATCGCCTACGGCCGCATGGAGGGGAAGTATCAGGCGGTGATCGCGGTGTCCAACTGCCCGGAGCCCCAGTCCATGGAGATTCCGGTGTGGCAGCTGGGGATCACGGACGACATGATCCTGGGCCGCCCTATTCTCACGGCCAGGGAGGGGTACAACGCGGGCATCATGCTGTACCGGGTGAAGAACGGGTATCTTAGGCTCATCATGCCGGCCTATGGGGCGGCTGTATTCATCTCCCATCCGGAGGAATTTTACCCGGTTGTGGACTCCCGCTTCGCGGAGGAAACCGGGGAAGAGGTGTATGTGAAATAAAGCAAGAGCTGCCTGCAACGTGCAAGCGGCTCTTGCCTTTTATATGGGTCGGATAGACCCAGTTGAGTACGTTGGAGTTTCTCAACAGAGAAACGGAAACGTGCGAAATATAATCCAC
>CALWRY010000137.1 GCA_944384065.1 uncultured Enterocloster sp.
ATCTTCCAATTTGCACGCACAATCAAATCCATCACCGCACTGTACAGAGGATTTCCATCTTTCCCCTTATACGCCCGAGCCAATGCCTCCACGTCCTCCTGCATCTGCAGATTCGTAACCATTTAGACGGCGAGCATCTTCTTGCCCGGCTAAAGCCGGGCAAGAAGCATCGGATGTCCATCCGATGTGCAGGAAGGGGCAAAATCTTGCTTACAAGCAAGCTTGACGCCTGATTTTGCCCCTTCCTGCCCGCCGTCTAAACTGTTACGTGGGTTCTGGCGCAGACGGCTCAGCCATACATTCTCCCCTTTATCTAACTCCCTCTGCACTACAACCTGCATCGGAAACAATAGTCCCTCCACATAATAGATGCCCGGATACGCCTGCTCTATCCCTATCCTGTGCCGTCTTTTCAAATATGCCAATAGCCTTCTCGGATAGCGGTCTCCAATCAGGGTAATTGTGATTTCCTCCGGCGGAATTTCCTGCTCCCGCTGGGTATTCGACTGGAGTAGCCCGGCATAGCTCACCACCTTGAAAAAGCTGTTGACCGTGTGGCTCTTTTCCGGACTTTTGTACTCCAGGATATTATAGCGTTTAAAAATACGGCCAATCTGCATGGCGGCCTGAAACGCCGGATGCCACTGCAGGATTTGACTCATCTGCATCCCTCCTTTATTATACGAAATTCCGTTTTCTTTTTCAATGCAGTCTGAAAATCCGATTATCCGGCCCGAACCGGCCCCATGACAGGCAAAGCGCCCTTTAAAACAGAATAACAGATATGTTTCAGATACAATTGATAGACATAGTTTAACACAATCACTAAGTGGCTGCAACCTCATAGCAAACAAAAAATCGCCGCAAATGCACATTTCCCGGCATTCGCAGCGATTCTATCCATTATCTACATACTCTTCCGCTCCGCAATCTCCGCCATTTTGGCGTCGTTAAGCCTCGTATCCCCCTTCACCCGGGAGTAGCTCAGATAGCCGTTCATCCGGTCAATCTTTGTGAGGTTCTTGCTGCCGCAGACCGGGCACACATCCATCTCCAGCTCCTCGTGGCCGCAGTCGTCACAGTAAGCCAGGGACAGATTCACGCCCTCGTAAAAGCCCATCCTCATGGCCCGGCGCACCAGAGTGCGGATGGCCTCCTTATTGTAGCTGATGGGATACTTCACGTACTGAATCTTGCCGCCGTTTGACAGCTCCCAGAAGCGGTACTCCAAATCCTGCTTCTGGATGGGGGTGATATCCTCGGTCACATGGCAGTGGAAGCCATTGCTCACATATTCGCGGTCAGACACATTCTCAATAATACCGTACTTGTTGCGGAACTGCTTCACCTGCAGGCCGCAGAGATTCTCTGCCGGAGTGGCGTAAATGGCATACAGGTGTCCGTCCTCCTCCTTAAACTGATTCACCTTATCATTGATATGCCGCAGCACATCCAGGGCAAACTGCCCGTCCTCCACCAGGGATTTTCCATTGTAGAGCCTCTGCAGCTCATTGAAGGCCGTGATGCCGAAGGAGGCCGTCGCCGTCTTTAGGAGAGGCTTAATCTTATCGTGCAGCCCCAGATGGCCGCCGTAAAAGCCGCCCTCGCAGTAAGCCAGCGGGTTGGTGGAGGCCTTCATCTCCCCCAGATAGGCATAGGTGCGGATGTGGATTTTCCGAATCAGCTCCAGATAATAATCCAGAACCTCGTAAAAATCCCTGCCCTCCTGCCGGGCCTTTGCCAGAATCATGGGCAGGTGCAGGCTCACCACGCCGATGTTAAACCGCCCCACAAATACCGGCACGTCCGCCTCGTCCGCCGGATTCATGCCGCCCCTCTCATACCAGGGGGAGAGAAATGCGCGGCAGCCCATAGGGGAGATAATCTTCCCATAGCGCTTGTACATGCTGGCGATATAGCCCTCGCCGGTGAGGGAAAGCCAGTCCGGATACATGGTTTTGCTGGAGCATTCAATCCCCGCCTCAAACACATCCTCCAGCTCGCCGCCGGGGCCGTGGAGCTTCTCGTCGTAGAGGAACACAATCTTGGGGAAAAGCACCGGCTTCTTGTGGCCTTCCTTTCCCTGCCCCTTCCTGCGCACATTCAGCATTGTAATTGTGGCCATCTTGGCAAAGCGGCTTCTTCCCGTTCCTGCGGTCATGGTGATAAACGGATAATCTCCGCGGCTGGAGGACACCGAATTAAACTTATACTCCCATCCCTGGAAGCCCTGCTCCATGTCCCTCTGCACATCCCTCCATGCCACCTCACGGGCCTTATCCTCCGGAAGCCCCAGGTCCATGTACTTGTTCGTATATTTCTCATAGGACTTCTCCGCGTAGGGAGCCAGTATCTCCTCCACACTGGGCACCGTAAAGCCGCCGTACTGCTGGCTGGCCGCGCTGAGCACAATATCCCCAATCACATCAAAGGCCACATCCAGGGTCTTGGGCTCATTGTACCAGAGATTTCCCATCTCAAAGCCGCCGGTGAGCACTGTATTCACATCAAACAGACAGCAGTTCATGGTGTCGCGTCTGGCAGACATGTCGTGGATATAGATATACCCCTCCCGGCAGGCCTGAAGCTCCTCCACCGTCATGAAAAACTTCTGGTACAGAGATTTATTCAGCTCGTTGAAAATCAGGCTCCGCTTGGTGGAGACCAGGGCGCTGTCCGTATTGCTGTTCTCCTTGTCCCCTATGTACATGATAGACTGGCTCTTTTTGTAGACATCGTCCAGCATCTGCACAAAATCCTGCTTATAATTGCGGTAATCCCGATAGCTTTTCGCCACCGCTGGGTTCACCCGCTCCAGCGCCCCCTCCACAATGTTGTGCATCTGGGCAATGGGTATCAGCGGCTGCTCCAGGCTTTCCGCCTTCTCCTCCACAAACTGGCAGATGAAGTTCACCTCCGCCCTGGAAAATGTAATCATCGCCCGCTCTGCGGACTTGCTGATAGCCGCCACCACCTTCTGCACATTAAAATCCTCTTTTGTGCCGTCCTTTTTTACCACCTTAATCTCGCTGCACTTCATTGTCCAAGCTCCTTCTGTCCTGCTGTTTTATCTGAAAATACTATATATAGTGTTCTATTTTCTTCATTCACACATAATATGTAAAATCAACGCATGTAATCGTACCATGGAACCGGACATCCGTCAAGGTGATTTTACGTAACAATTCAGGCGGCGGGTAAACAGGGACTAGGTGCCCTTTGGGGTATACCCGCCGTCTGAATTGTTACGATTTTACGGTGCTTCCCCATCAGCCTCCTCACTGCCCGGTCCGCCCCCCGGCAGCTCCTCAAGCTTCAGCTGCAGCTCCTCCTCCACCTCTGCCTTAATCTCCTCCTCCTGCTCCGGATTCATATGGGGCAGGTCGGAAAGGCCGCCCACACCAAACCGGCGCAGGAATTCCTCTGTGGTAGCAAAAAGTGCCGGCCGTCCCGGCGCATCCATCCGCCCCACCTCGTAAACCAGGTTGTACTCCACCAGACGGTTCACCGCGTGGTCGGACTTCACCCCCCGAATTTTCTCAATCTCCAGCTTTGTCACCGGCTGCTTGTAGGCGATGATAGACAAGGTCTCCAGCATAACCTCGGTAAGCACCTGTTTTTTAGGCGCGGAGGCCACCCGAATCAGATTTTCATAAAAACCGGTCCGTGTGCACATCTGGTAGCTGTCCTCAAGCTGGACAATCTCCATCCCCCCCTGGGTCTCATCGTACCGCTCCTTTAGGCGGTTCACCGCCCGCCTGGCCGTCTCTGCGTCCTGTCCGATGGCAAGCGCCAGCTTCTCCAGCTCCACAGCCCTTCCCATGGTGAAAAGCACGGCCTCCACCACGGCCTCCTGCTCCCGCTCATCCTCCGTAGGCGGGAGGTCAAGCTCCAGCTGGCCTCCTTCCTGCCCCTGGCGCACCATATCCATTTCCTTATCCTTCGAAATCATCCAGCCCCTCCAAATCCAGCTCTTCCTCTTCCCCCTCGGGCTCCAAGGTCTCAATATCCATATCCCCGAAGGTTTCCTCCTGGCTCAAATGAAGCTTTCCAAGCTTCATCAGCTCCAGCACCGCCAAAAATGTGACAACTATCTCCAGCTTATCCCCCTGGCCCTCCAAAAGCTGCCGGAAGCTGAACCGCCTCTGCCTTCTGGCATAGTTCATCACCTGTCCTATCTTCTGCTCCAGGCTCACCGGCTCCCTGCGGATGGTGCCGAAGCCGCTGCGGATAGGGTCTATTTTCTCCTCCTGCCGCTTCATCACCTGCTCGAAAATCCGCTTGAGCTTGGCCAAGGTCAGGCCGTCCAGAAGCTTGTCTAAGTCCACCGGGGGCTCATACCTGGCAATCTCCGGAGGCAGAGTGGACTCCTTATAGAGATGCCGAAGCGCCCCCCTCTCCCGGTCCGCCAGCTCGTCCGCCAGGAGCTTGTAGCGCTTATATTCCAGCAGGCGCTCCACCAGCTCCGCCCGGGGGTCAATCTCCTCCCCCTCCTCGTCCACCTCTCTGGGAAGAAGCATGCGCGCCTTGATATCCAGCAGCGTAGCCGCCATCACCAAAAACTCGCTGACAATATTTAGGTCCTCCCGTTCCATCTGCCGGACATACTCCAGATACTGTGCCGTAATATCCGCAATGGGAATATCGTAGATATCGATTTTATTTTTCTCTATGAGATGAAGCAGAAGGTCCAGCGGCCCCTCAAAATGCTCCAGCTTATACGTTATGGCTTCCATCTGCTCCCCCTATCCCTGCTGCCCCAGCCGCCTTCTGCGGCCGCAGCTTTAACACCACCAGCTGGGGCTTATTATTTATGCGGATGTTGATGGAGTGGGTCCCCAGTCCCCGGCTCACCACCATGATTTTCTCCCCCCGGCGGAAGGTTCCTGCGCACTCAGGGAGGAAAAACTGATACTGGGGCGTCATCACGCCTCCCAGTCTAGGAATCCGTATGGTTCCTCCGTGATAATGGCCAGCCAGGGTCAGGTCCGCCCCCCAGCGGGCATACTCAGAAAAATACAAGGGGGAATGGGCCAGAAGTATCTGAAATATATCCCCCTTCGCCGCCCTTCCGACCTTTCTCTCCACATACATCTCTCCCATGCGGGCCCTTTTTCCAAAAAATATTTTCTTGTAAAACCGTGCATCCAGGTCCAGGCCCGTAATCCGTATATCCGGCCCCAGCATGGCGGAGCTGTCCTCCAGGCAGACCGCTCCCATGGACATGAGCGCCTTCCTATACCGCTCATACAAGTCCCCGTAGGTCCCCCTCTTCCAGGCCAGCCGGCTCTCATGGTTCCCATTGCCGCAGTACACGGGATAGCGGGCCGTCAGATAGGAGAACAGGGACAGCGCCGTCCGCAGGTCTGCTCTCCCCTTAGACACCAAAATATCCCCGCCGGAGAGAACTCCGTCGGGGTGAATATGGTCAATGGCTTCCTTCAGCCGCACATTGTCCGGTCCGAATTCATTGTCATGCAGGTCTGAGAGAAATACCAGGGTTCTTTCCCGCTGAATTTTATCTGAGGAAATCTCCACGGTCTCCACCGAGAGCGCTTTTCTCTCATACTGGGACCGGGCCAGACCGATAAGTCCCAAACACCCGGCCGCTGCCGCCAGCTTCCACATAGGCTTAAACCTCCCTAAAGGCTCATTGTACCATCTTGCTTGACCGCTCGATGGAGTTATTCGCCTTATAGGGCTCCCTGTGCCAGCACGGAGCCCTGCAAGGCTCATTGTACCATATCGGAAGGAACTTGTAAAATATCTTTTCCTCCGCCAGCAGGCGGCTGCTTTTCCGCAGGCAGCGGACGTCTCCCTCACGCCCCAAGCATCCAGGGCGCAAGCTCCCTTCTGGCAAAATATCCCTGGTCATGGCTGCACACCGGGCATTTTTGCGGCGCCTCATCCCCCTCATAGATGTAGCCGCAGTTGGTGCAGGTCCAGACCGTCTTCGGCGCTGCCTTGAACAGGCTCCCGGCCTCCAAAAGCTTTGCCAGATACTGAAACCGCTCCCCGTGGGTCTTCTCAATCTGGGCAATCATCCGAAAGCTGGCCGCAATCTGAGGGAAGCCTTCCTCTTCCGCCTTATCCCCGAAAGCCTTATAGACCGTATCATGCTCCTCAAACTCATTGTGAACCGCTGCTTGCAGCTGGGCCAGCGTATTCTGTTCCAGGTCCACCGGATATCCCCCGTCTATGGTTATGGTCTCCTTATCCAGCGCTTCCAGGTATTTGTAAAAAATTTCCGCATGCTCCTTCTCCTGGTCCGCCGTATAACGGAAAACTGCCTCCACCACCGGCATCTTCTGCTCCCTTGCCAGCCCGGCCGCAAAGGTGTATCGGTTTCTGGCCTGGCTCTCCCCCGCAAAGGCCCGCATCAAATTTTTCGCTGTCTCACTGTTTTTTAAATCCGGCATCTGTCCATCCTCCTAGTGCTTTTATTTCACGAGCTATTGCTAGGCTGTCCAAATTTTCCTTGTTTTATTCGCTGCAGTTCTTGTAATCCCCCTTGTCCCGTGTTATAATCCAATTATGGATAATACAGACGATAAGGAGGAACTGACCATGATTCGATATGACCGTTTATGGGAAACCATGGCCGCCCGCGGCATGAGCCAGTATCGGCTCATCAAGGAATATCATTTCAGCGCCGGACAGATTGGCCGCCTGAAGAAAAACATGCATGTGTCCACCCACACCCTGGACACTCTCTGCACCCTGTTAAACTGCGGCATCAGCGATGTTCTGGAGTACATACCGGACCAGGAAGCCGCTTCTGTCTCCTCCAAGGAGCCGAAGGTCTCCCCTGCCCTGCCGGAAGCACCCGAAGCTCCCGCCCCCTCCAAGGAGCCGGAAGCCTCCCTCCAGCCCCAAGCCAGCCTCCCCGCCCCGGAGAAGTCCAAGCCCTCCTCCGGCAAGGCCTCCGCAAAAGGGAAAAAAGCCTCCGCCTCCAAGGAGGAGAAGAAGGGAAAAGCAGGAAAGTCCAAAAAGGGAGACAAAGATAAAAAGGGCAGCAAGGGCGAAAAGAAGGGAAAAGACGGCAAGAAAAAATAGCAGCCGTTCGGGACGGCATGAAAACAGGGAGCACGGGTCTGTTCCGCCTCCCTGTCTTTCTTTTATATTGTAACAGTTCAGGCGGCGGACATACCCCAAAGGGCACCTAGTCTTCTTGCCCGGCCAATAGGCCGGACAAAAGCTGGGATGTCCATACCCCGGAGGGCACCTAGTCCGATGTGTAAGCAGGGGCGAAAGCGGACTTACAAGCGAGCTTGACGTCTGTTTTCGCCCCTGTTTATCCGCCGTCTGAACTGTTACTTTATATTCTTATTCCTTCCCGTCTACCAAGG
>CALWRY010000138.1 GCA_944384065.1 uncultured Enterocloster sp.
AGAGGCCTGCAACCCCTACTATGATGCCCTTCCCGCCGTTGTTCAGGAGTACATGGACAAGGTGAACGCGAAGATTGGCACGGACTACAAGCTGTTCAACTACTACGGCGCTGCCGATGCGGAGCACGTGATTGTAGCAATGGGTTCCGTGAATGACACCATCGAGGAGACCATCGACTACCTGGTAAAGAAGGGCCAGAAGGTGGGCGTTGTGAAGGTTCGTCTGTATCGTCCCTTCTGCGCACAGGCTCTGATTGATGCCATCCCGGATTCCGTGAAGGTTATCACCGTATTAGACAGAACCAAAGAGCCCGGCGCTATAGGCGAGCCGCTGTACCTGGATGTGGTTGCTGCCCTGAAGGGAAGCAAGTTTGACCAGGTGAAGGTTCTCACCGGCCGTTACGGACTTGGTTCCAAGGACACCACACCGGCTCAGATCGTTGCCGTATACGAGAACACGGAGAAGTCTCCGTTCACCATCGGCATCGAGGACGATGTGACCAACCTGTCCTTGAAGATCGGCGCTCCCTTAGTTACCACTCCCGAGGGAACCACCAACTGCAAGTTCTGGGGTCTTGGCGCAGACGGTACTGTAGGCGCGAACAAGAACTCCATCAAGATCATCGGCGACAACACCGATATGTATGCCCAGGCATACTTTGATTATGACTCCAAGAAGTCCGGCGGTGTGACCATGTCTCACCTGCGCTTCGGACATCTGCCCATCAAGTCTACCTACCTGATTCACAAGGCAGACTTCGTGGCATGCCATAACCCCTCCTATGTGCGCAAGTACAACATGGTGCAGGAGCTGGTTGACGGCGGTACGTTCCTTCTGAACTGCCCGTGGGATATGGAAGGACTTGAGAAGCACCTTCCCGGACAGGTAAAGAAGTTCATCGCTGACCATAAGATTAACTTCTACACCATCGACGGCGTGAAGATCGGTATCGAGACCGGCATGGGACCGACACGTATCAACACTATCCTTCAGTCCGCATTCTTTGAGCTGACCGGCATCATCCCGGCAGAGAAGGCCAACGAGCTGATGAAGGCTGCTGCAAAGGCAACCTACGGCCGCAAGGGCGAGGATGTGGTTATGAAGAACTGGGCCGCTATCGATGCGGGCGCTAAGGGCGTTCACAAGGTAGAGGTTCCCGCTTCCTGGTCTAACTGCGAGGACGAGGGCCTTGACTACAAGGTAGTGACCGAGGGAAGAAAGGACGTTGTTGACTTTGTAAACAACATCCAGACCAAGGTAAGCGCGCAGGAAGGAAACTCCCTGCCCGTATCCGCATTCAAGGATTATGTGGACGGATCCACCCCCTCCGGCTCCTCCGCATACGAGAAGCGCGGCATCGCGGTGAACGTTCCCCAGTGGAATCCTGACAATTGTATTCAGTGCAACTTCTGCTCCTATGTCTGCCCGCACGCAGTTATCCGTCCGGTGGCTATGACCGCTGAGGAGGCTGCCGCTGCTCCCGCTGACATGAAGATGAAGGATATGACCGGTATGCCCGGCTACAAGTTCGCTATGACCATCTCCGCTCTGGATTGTACCGGATGCGGCTCCTGTGCAAATGTATGCCCCGGCATGAAGGGCAACAAGGCTCTGGAGATGAAGGGATTGGAGGAGAGCCTGGGCGAGCAGGCGATGTTCGACTATGCGCAGACTCTGCCGGTGAAGGAAGACGTCATTGCCAAGTTCAAAGAGAACACGGTGAAGGGCAGCCAGTTCAAGAAGCCCCTTCTTGAGTTCTCCGGCGCATGCGCAGGCTGCGGCGAGACTCCTTACGCAAAGCTGATTACCCAGCTCTTCGGCGACAGGATGTACATTGCAAACGCAACCGGATGCTCCTCCATTTGGGGCAACTCCTCACCCTCCACGCCCTACACCGTGAACGCAAAGGGCCAGGGTCCTGCATGGGACAACTCCCTGTTCGAGGACAACGCAGAGTTCGGCTACGGCATGCTGTTGGCTCAGAACGCGCTGCGTGACGGCTTAAAGGCCAAGGTAGAGAAGGTTATGGCAAATGAGAACGCTTCCGAGGAAGTGAAGGCTGCCTGCAAGGAGTGGATGGATACCTTCGGCATCGGCGCTCTGAACGGTACTGCTACGGACAAGCTGGTTGCTGCTCTTAGCGGCATTGACTGCCCGGACTGCAAGTACATTGTTGACAACAAAGATTTCCTGGCTAAGAAGTCTCAGTGGGTATTCGGCGGCGACGGCTGGGCTTACGATATCGGCTTCGGCGGCGTAGACCACGTTCTGGCATCCGGCAAGGATATCAACGTGATGGTATTTGATACCGAGGTTTACTCCAATACCGGCGGCCAGTCCTCCAAGGCGACCAAGACCGGCGCTGTGGCTCAGTTCGCAGCAGGCGGCAAGGAGACCAAGAAGAAGGATCTGGCAGGCATCGCTATGAGCTACGGCTACGTATACGTTGCTCAGATCTGTATGGGCGCTGATATGCAGCAGACCGTAAAGGCCATTGCGGAGGCAGAGGCATATCCGGGTCCGTCCCTGATTATCGCTTACGCTCCCTGCATCAACCACGGCATCAAGAAGGGCATGAGCAAGGCGCAGACCGAGGAGAAGCTGGCTGTTGAGTGCGGCTACTGGAACAACTTCCGCTACAATCCTGCAGCAGAGAAGAAGTTCACCCTGGATTCCAAGGCTCCCAAGATGGAGGGCTATCAGGACTTCCTTAAGGGCGAGGTTCGTTACCTGTCCCTGACCATGAAGAATCCGGAGAGAGCAAAAGAGCTCTTTGCACGGAACGAGGCAGAGGCAAAGGACCGCTTCGAGTATCTGCAGAAGCTGGTTGCTCTGTACGGAAACGACTAATTCCGAACGCAGCGGTATGCGCAGAAGAATCCCGGAGGGATGATCCCTTCCGGGATTCTTCTTTCTGGGTTCCTCCGATGTGAAAACAGGGGCAAAAGCATACCCGCAGGGCACTTTGCTTATAAGCGAGCTTAACGCCTGTTTTTGCCCCTGTTTTCCCGCCGTCCTGAACAGTTACAAAAAATTTTAAAAACCACTTGATTTTTTTGAATCCTTATGGTAGTATATAACAGTCGCATGTGAGTGATGCGGCTGGATATGGGGGTATAGCTCAGTTGGGAGAGCGCTTGCATGGCATGCAAGAGGTCATGGGTTCGAATCCCACTATCTCCACGGAGGCTTCTGGAAGACGGAAGCCTTTTTTTATTGTTTTTGTTGTATGGCGAGGGCGGATGTATGAGTGATGAGAGAAATCCGATGATTGCGGACAGCGTGCTGGAGATGTATTGGGCGGACACGGGAAAAGTTGTCATTCCGGAGGGCCTTGCGCGCCTAAACCTATGACGGCTGCGGGAGCCTTGAGAAGATCCGGATCCCGGACCGGGTAAGGGAGATGGGGGAGGACGTATTTCTTTTCTGCAAAAGCCTCAGGGAGGTCACGCTCTCCGCGTCCTTTACGGAGCTGCCGGATCTGAATACCCGGATGTCAAGCAGCGCCCCCTCGCTTGTACGGTTTTATGGGGAGGCGGAGGAGACCTATTTAAAATATATCAAGTCGAACAAAAAGAAACTCTGGGCGGACCGGGATATCCTGCGGCAGCTTCTGGAGGAGAGCTATATCACAGCAGCGGATTTGGAAGCGCTTCTCGACGAGGCTGGAAAGCGGGAGGATACGGAGACTTCGGCCATGCTGCTGGAGTACCAGGAAAAGACGCTTTCCCGGAAGAGCGTGGAGAAGAGGTTTAAGCTGTAGGGAGCGCCCTCAAACATGCTTTGATTTACAGGAGGGGATCCCGGCTGGAGGGCGAGTAGGCGATGATATCGTCGATGCCGCAGTTTAGGGTGCGGCAGAGATCGTTCAGGGTCGTGGTGCTGATGGGGCGGTTCTGCCGCAGGCGGTTGATGGTGGCGCTGGAGAACTTATGCATGCGGATAAGAGTATAAGTGGATTCACTGGATTTTCTTAATGTGTTCCAGAATGGCTCATAGGTAATCATTAAGGCGCGGCCTCTTTTCAGGTGTAAATCGCGTTGGCCCGGGTGAATTTAAACCTTGATCCGGGAAAGAATGCCAACTATGTAACTATTATAAAAAACGGCGGGGGCGAAAGAATTCCCCGTAAAAAATTTACAGGGGCTTGCATTTTCAGGAAAAATTTGTATAATAGGAAGGGCAATTCGGGAGGGCTGCAGACAGCCGCTTCCAGGAGGAAGAGTAGAATGAAAATGAGAAAGGTTTTGGGCGGCTTTGCCTGGGTTCTTCTGGCAGCGCTGCTCATACTGGTGAATGCAATGGGAGCAGGCTCCCAGGAGGCCCTGGCACAGACAGAGAGCACAGCGGCAGAGAGCCGGAGCGCATGATGAGCAATAACAAAAACTCTATGCAGGTGGGGATAAGCCCACCGTGCATAGAGTTTTTGCTTTTAAGGAGCTATTTTTCCCACTTTTCGTCGCCGGAGTAGGTGATCACGCCCTTGCTGTCCGTGCAGTAGTAGACGTCGTCCGCGTCCCGGACATTCTTTTTGTTTTTCACGATCTTTCCCGTGGTGCTGATTAAATAGGATTTTCCGTCGTATTCAAAGGGCTGGTATTTGGTTCCCTCCTCGGCCTCCATGCGGCGGCCCTGAATATAGATGCAGCCGTCGTCGATGCCATTGACACCGGCGCCCTTCTTGCTGCCGGAGGAGTAAAACTTGTAGGGGTATTTTTCACCGTCGATTTCCAGGGTGGCAGTGCCGGTCTTCATCGCCCCCTCCTTGGGTGAATCGCCGAAGTAGTAGACGAATTCGCTGTCATCCGCCTCGGGCAGCTCGTCCTCAGATTCGATTTCCCGGGCCTCGGCGATGGTTTTTGTATTATCCGCAAAGGTGATAGCGTAGAGCCCGTGGAGCATCTTGCCAAAGGGGTCGAAGCCGTATTTCTGCCCTTTTATAGTTTTGATCTCAGCGGAGGCCAGCTCCCCGTTGGAATCCGCGTAGTACCAGTACTCCTCGTCGTCCTCATATCCCTCCGGATCGATGTCCTGATCCGGGATCGCCTTAAACCAGCCGGTGGCTAGCCAGCACTGGTCCTCGTCGCTGTAGTAGAGGCCCGCATTGGTGCCGCTGGAGAGAGCGGGATCGGCAAACCACTCGAATTCCGCCGCTCCGTATTCATTGAAGCGGTATTTCCGGCCATTGATCCGTTTGCTGTCCTTTTCGGCTACTTTCTTTCCGTTGGACTGGAAATAGAACCAGTAGCCGTCCCCCTCCCGGTCGTCATTTTCATCGTCAACTGCCTCCAGGTATTTCCACTCATTGACGGCCAGCCGGCCGCCGTTTGCGGGGTCGCAGTAGTAGACGCCCTCCTGCCAGGCATCCTCGTCCGTCAGCATCTCCCCGTCCTCGTCTATCCAGCCGGAGAGCATGCGGCCTTCCTCGTCAAAAATGAATTTCGCATTTCCCGACGCGGTGGGAAGGGTGGATATCTTGACGCTGTCCCGATCCGTGGATCCTTTTACCGCCCGGCCATTGGACTGGAGATAGTACCACCAGGTATCGGGCTCATCGCTTCCCCCGTCCTCGTTGGGAACCTCCCGCCACTCGTTGCTTACCATGGCCCCTACAGAGTTTACGTAATAATAGTTGTCATCCGCCTCCACCAGGGAGCTTTTGGCCATCCGCCCGTCGGAGTCCAGGTAAAACCAGTTGTTGCCGGATTTTTTAAAGGTGTCTGTGACAAGGCCGCCGTCCGAGTCCCGGTAGACCCACTCCCCGTTTTCCAGGCTCCAGCCAGTGGCGGCAAGGGATGTCAGGGAAAGCCCTGCGGTAAAGGCTGCCGCTGCAAATGGAATTAATATGCGTTTCATTTTCTTTTTCATAAGTAAAAGTATCTCCTTTCTTGCTTCATAGTGTTGTAATTCCTATGGACGCCTTTACTCTACAGCCTGGACTGGCTCCAAGGTCAACCGGGTTAAAAAAAGAGTAATAAAGTGTAAAAATTCTTACGATTCCTTCGGAAGAGGAAATGGAATGGCCAGCGGCGCCGGGAGTGTCTTCTGCGCGGCCGCAACTTTTGCAATGTAAAGGGCAAAAAGGGATATGGATTATTTCGTGCGCCGGTGGTAAGATAAATACATAAGATACAGATGGGGCCCGGCGTCTGCCGGTGTTTAAACTGTGAAATGGAAACAGGAGGGAATAGCTATGCATTTATTGGACAGCGAACTGAAAAACAGGGAGCAGTGGGAGAAGGCAGGGATTGAACTGCCGAAGTTTGACCGGGAGGCCATGAAGGCGGCTACCAAGGAGGCGCCCCAGTGGGTTCACTTCGGAGCGGGCAATATTTTCCGCGCATTTCCCGCAGCTCTGCAGCAGAAGCTCTTGAATGAGGGCATTGAGAAGACAGGCATTGTTGTGGCTGAGGGCTATGATTATGAGATCATTAAGAAGGCGTACCAGCCCCAGGACGACTTAAGTCTCCTGGTAACCCTTAAGGCCAACGGAACCATTGAGAAGACCGTGATTGCCAGCCTGGCGGAGTCCTTGACGGTGGATCGCCACGATGAGGCGGACTGGGCGCGCCTGCAGGAGGTTTTCGCAAGCAGCAGCCTTCAGATGGTAAGCTTTACCATTACGGAGAAGGGCTACAGCATCACGGGTCCCGACGGGGATTTCCGGGCGGATGTGAAGGCGGATTTTGCCGCTGGCCCTGATGCGGCGGACAGCTACATCGGCAAGCTGGTTTCTCTGTGCCACTATCGGTATACCCACGGAAAGACTCCCCTGGCCCTGGTGAGCATGGACAACTGCTCCCACAACGGGGACAAGCTCTTTGCGGCGGTGGATGCCTACGCTAAGGCGTGGACGGAGAATGGACTGGCAGCTGAGGGCTTCTTGGCCTACATCGAGGATCCCGCAAAGGTGTCCTTCCCCTGGAGCATGATCGACAAGATCACCCCCCGGCCCGACGACAGTGTGAAGAAGATGCTGAGCGAGTGCGGATTTGAGGATACGGAGAATATTGTGACCAGCAAGAATACCTATGTGGCTCCCTTTGTGAACGCGGAGGAGGCCCAGTATCTGGTGATTGAGGACGCATTCCCCAATGGCCGTCCGGCTCTTGACAAGGCGGGCGTGATCTTCACCACCCGGGATACTGTGGA
>CALWRY010000139.1 GCA_944384065.1 uncultured Enterocloster sp.
GCTCATGATCCAGCTGTGGGCGTGGGTTCCCTTCACGGGCACGTCGAACATCTTCCCGCAGAGCACGTTGGAGGTGCCGATGCAGCCCGCGATCATGGCGGCCCGAGCACCGTAGGTTCCCGCGTCCGGCCCCTGGGCCCGGCGCAGGCCGAACTCCATCACCCCGTCCCCCTTGGCGGCGTAGACAATGCGCTCCGTCTTGGTGGCGATGAGGCTCTGGTGGTTGATGAGGTTTAGGAGGGCAGTCTCAATGAGCTGGGCCTGCATGATGGGGGCGATGACCTTCACAAGGGGCTCCCGGGGAAAGGCCACGGTGCCCTCGGGGATGGCCCAGATATCGCCGGTAAAGCGGAAATCCCGCAGATATTCCAGAAAATCCTCTTCAAACATCCCGACGCTGCGCAGGTACGCAATGTCGTCCGGCGCGAAATGCAGGTTCTTTATATAGTCGATGAGCTGCGCCAGGCCTGCGCAGATGGTGAAGCCGTTGCCGTGGGGATTGGTGCGGTAGAACATATCAAAGACCACCGTCTCGTTGGCGTCCTTCTCCTTAAAATAGCCCTGCATCATGGTGAGCTCGTACAGGTCTGTCAGTAGCGTAAGATTTCTCTGATCCATAAGTATTTTCCTCCCTGGAAGCGCAGCCGCCCGGGATGCCGCCCCAGCCGGCCGCAGGGCCGCGGCAGCGGCGGGCATCTGTAAAAAACAGGCAAAGGCCGCGTAAAATTTATTGGTTAGTAGTATACCATGGTTTTTTCAAAAGACAAAGAGAATGTTAAGTTATTAACAAAATTGTCTTTGCGGGGCAAATGGAGTAAAATGGTAAGAAAAGACAACGGTTTGCGTTTCGGAGGGCAGGAAAATGGCATTGAGACCGCTTCCCATTGGGATAGACGATTTTGGAGATATGATTCGGGACGGCTATTATTATGTGGATAAATCGCTGTTCATCAAGGAGCTGTGGGAGAAGAAGGGAAAGGTGAATCTTTTTACCCGTCCCAGGCGCTTTGGAAAGACCCTGACACTCAGTATGCTGCAGAGGTTTTTTGAGGATACGGGGAGCGAGGAGGAAAACAGCAGGAACCGGGCGCTGTTTGATGGTCTCGCGATCATGGAGGCTGGGGATGCGGTTACCGCGCAGAGAAATAAATATCCCGTTATCAGCCTTTCGTTAAAGTCAGCCAGGCAGCCGGACAAAAGGCTTGCCTTTGCCTGCCTGCGGGAAGAGATAGAGCGGGAATATAAGCGGCACCTGAAGGCGGCGGATTCCCTGGCGCTTTCTGCTGACAGGAGGCGCTTTATCAATATGGCGGAGGGACAGGGCCGGGAGGAGGACTATGTGACGGCGCTGCGCTTCCTATCGGACTGTCTGTATCAGGCCGGAGGAAGGCGGGCGGTTATTCTGCTGGACGAATATGACGTACCCTTGGAGAATGCATATTTTAATGGGTTTTATAAGGAAATGTCGGATTTTATCCGCTCGCTGTTTGAGTCTGCCCTAAAGGGAAATCCGAGCCTGGAATTTGCAGTTGTTACAGGCTGCCTGCGCATTTCCAAGGAATCCATTTTTACAGGACTCAATAACCTGAATGTAGTCTCAATTCTCAGCGATTCCTACGCGGAGTATTTTGGCTTCCTTGAAGAAGAAGTGGAGCGGATGCTGGAGGATTATGGGTGCGAAAAGAGCATAGACTTGATGAAGAAGTGGTATGACGGATACTGCTTTGGGGGCCGGGAGGTCTATAATCCGTGGAGCGTGGTCAGCTATGTGAACGCTTTGGCTGCGAATCCAAGCGCATTTCCCCGCCCTTACTGGTCCAACACCAGCTCCAACAGCATTGTAAAGGAGCTTGTGAAAAGGGCGGATTTGTCCGTAAAACAGGAGCTGGAGGAGCTGGAACAGGGAAAGTCCATAGAAAAGCCTATCCATGAGGATGTGACGTATGACACGATGTATGAATCACAGGATAATCTTTGGAATTTTCTGTTTTTTACAGGATATTTAAAGATGGTGTCCATGCGGATGGAGGGAAATACCGCCTACGCCTCCCTGGCCATCCCCAATGCAGAGATTGCATCTATTTATGAGAATAGTATACGGAGCTGGTTTCGGGAGGAGGTGGGCAGACGGGATCTGAGCAGACTCTACCAGGCCCTGGAAGCCGGGGACGCCTTGGTTTTTGAGGAGGAGCTGTCCGGCCTTCTGCGGCAGACGATCAGCTTTATGGACGGCAGAGAGTCATTTTACCATGGGTTTCTTCTCGGCGTTTTGGGAAATATGCAGGACTGCTTGGTAAAATCGAACCGGGAGGCGGGAAACGGAAGATTCGATATCTGTGTGCGGAGCCTGGATGTATCCCGTCCGCCGGCAGTTCTGGAGCTGAAGGCGGCTGCTGTCTTCGGGCAGATGGACGCGCTCTGCCAGGAAGCCCTGGCGCAGATTGAGGAAAAGGGGTATGACAGCGGCCTGGCGGAAGAGGGGTATGGAGGCGTGTGGCATTTTGGAATTGCATTTTTTAAGAAGCAGTGCCGGGTGAAAACCGCGTACCGGCCCCTTTCCCCCTATAGTAAAATATGACGAATTTGGTAAAATACCCCGCCTATCTGTGGCAGACGGTTGACAATTCCCTGTCCCCTCATTATAATGGAGTGGTCTATAGAAAAAGGCGATGAAGGAGACAGTAGGCCCGCAGGAAAGCCCCAGAGAGCCGGGCGGGGTGGAAACCGGCGCAAGTAGTGCGGAGACCGAAGATCACTCCGGAGCTGTCCGGCTGAAGGGCACGCCCAGGCGCAAGCGGCGGGGCCGAGTAAGCCGGGACGCAAAAAACCAGCGTTACGGGTATCCATATGTAAGTATGCAGCAATAGGTGGTTAAACGAAGGGGTATTCCGGCTTTCGTCCTGATTGGGACGGAAGCTTTTTTTTCTCTGCGGACATGGGGTTGGCCGGTCCGTGCGGAAAGGCTGCACACAGAGCAGATTGTAAAGAATGGAGGAAGGCAGAATGTATGACAAAGTCCCCACAGACCTGAAGTTTGTGGAACGGGAGAAGGAAGTAGAGAAGTTCTGGGAGGATGAGCACATCTTTGAGAAGAGCATTAAGATGCGGGAGGGATGCGAGCCCTACGTGTTCTACGACGGGCCGCCCACAGCCAACGGCAAGCCCCACATCGGACATGTGGAGACCCGCGTGATCAAGGATATGATCCCCAGATACCGGGCTATGAAGGGCTATATGGTGCCCAGAAAGGCTGGCTGGGATACCCACGGACTCCCGGTGGAGCTGGAGGTGGAGAAGAAGCTGGGCCTTGACGGCAAGGACCAGATCGAGCAGTACGGCCTGGAGCCCTTTATCAAGGAATGCAAGGAGAGCGTGTGGAAGTACAAGGGCATGTGGGAGGATTTCTCGAACACCGTGGGCTTCTGGGCCGACATGGAGAACCCCTACGTGACCTATGACAATAACTTCATCGAGTCCGAGTGGTGGGCCTTAAAGCAGATCTGGGAGAAGGGACTTCTCTACAAGGGCTTTAAGGTAGTTCCCTACTGCCCCCGCTGCGGAACCCCTTTGTCCTCCCACGAGGTGGCCCAGGGCTACAAGGACGTGAAGGAGCGCTCCGCCATCGCCCGCTTCAAGGCCAAGGGAGAGGACGCCTATATCCTGGCATGGACCACCACACCCTGGACCCTGCCCAGCAACCTGGCCCTCTGCGTGAACCCCAATGAGGACTATGTGAAGGTGAAGGCGCCGGACGGCTATACCTACTATATCGCCCAGGCCCTGGTGGAGACGGTTCTGGGAGAGGGATCCGAGATCCTTGAGACCTACAAGGGCAAGGATCTGGAATATAAAGAGTACGAGCCCCTCTACGCCTGCTCTGTGCCCTACTGCGAGAAGCAGCACAAGAAGGCCCATTACGTGGTCTGCGACACCTACGTGACCCTCACCGACGGTACCGGCATCGTACACATTGCCCCGGCCTTCGGCGAGGACGACGCCAAGGTGGGACGCAAGTACGATCTGCCCTTTGTCCAGCTGGTGGACGCCAAGGGCGATATGACGCCGGACACCCCCTTTGGGGGCAAGTTCGTGAAGGATGCGGATCCCCTGGTGCTTAAGGATCTGGAGGAGAGGGGACTGCTCTTTTCCGCGCCCAGCTTTGAGCACAGCTATCCCCACTGCTGGCGCTGCGGCACCCCCCTGCTCTACTATGCGAGGGAGTCCTGGTTCATCAAGATGACGGCGGTGAAGGAGGATCTGATCCGCAACAACAACACCATCAACTGGATTCCCGACTCCATCGGCAAGGGCCGGTTCGGGGACTGGCTGGAGAATATCCAGGACTGGGGCATTTCCCGAAACCGTTACTGGGGAACTCCCTTAAATATCTGGGAGTGCGAGTGCGGCTATCAGCACTCCATCGGCAGCATTGAGGAGCTTAAGAGCATGTCCGACAACTGCCCGGAGGACATCGAGCTGCACCGGCCCTACATTGACAATGTAAATATCCGCTGTCCCAAGTGCGGAAAGCCCATGAAGCGCGTGCCGGAGGTCATCGACTGCTGGTTTGACTCCGGGGCCATGCCCTTTGCCCAGCACCACTATCCCTTTGAGAACAAGGAGCTCTTTGAGTCCCAGTTCCCGGCCCAGTTCATCTCCGAGGCCGTGGATCAGACCCGAGGCTGGTTTTACTCCCTACTGGCGGAGTCCACTCTGCTCTTCAACAAGTCGCCTTACGAGAATGTTATCGTTATGGGACTGGTGCTGGATGAGAACGGCCAGAAGATGAGCAAGTCCAAGGGCAACGCGGTGGATCCCTTTGACGCCCTTAAGACCCACGGCGCGGACGCCATCCGCTGGTTCTTCTACACCTGCAGCGCTCCCTGGCTGCCCAAGCGCTACCAGGACAAGGCGGTGACCGAGGGCCAGAGAAAGTTCATGGGAACCCTGTGGAACACCTACGCCTTCTGGGTGCTGTACGCCAACATTGATAACTTTGATCCGACCCGGTACGCCCTGGAATATGACAAGCTTCCGGTGATGGATAAGTGGCTTTTGTCCAAGATGAATTCCATGGTGAAGGCTGTGGACACAAATTTGATGAACTACCAGATTCCTGAGGCGGCAAGGGCTCTCCAGGAATTTGTGGATGATATGAGCAACTGGTACGTGCGCCGCAGCCGCAGCCGTTTCTGGGCCAAGGGTATGGAGCAGGACAAGATCAACGCCTACATGACCCTGTATACCGCCCTGGTGACCGTGGCCAAGGCCGCTGCCCCTATGATTCCCTTTATGACGGAGCAGATTTACCAGAACATTGTGCGCAAGGTGGTGAAGGACGCGCCGGAGAGCATCCACCTGTGTGACTTCCCCACGGTAAATGAGGCCTGGATCGACACTGGGCTTGAGGCGGATATGGACGAGGTATTGAAGACCGTGGTTATGGGACGGGCTGCCAGAAATACGGCGGGGATCAAGAACCGCCAGCCCATCGCCAGAATGTATGTGAAGGCGGATCACGCCCTTTCCGAGTTCTACGTGAAGATTATTGAGGAGGAGTTAAACGTCAAGGAGGTCATTTTCTCCGACGATGTGCGGGCATTTACCTCCTACACCTTTAAGCCGCAGCTAAAGACCGTTGGGCCCAAGTACGGGAAGCTCTTAAATAAGATCCGGCAGGCCCTCATGGAGATTGACGGAAGCGCCGCCATGGACACCTTAAATGAGAAGGGAGCCCTGACCTTTGATTTCGACGGCCAGGAGGCGGTTCTCACAAAGGACGACCTGCTTATCGACGTGTCCCAGAAGGACGGCTATGTGACCGAGGAGGACAATGTGCTCACCGTGGTTCTGGACACCAACCTGACGCCGGAACTCATCGAGGAGGGCTTTGTCCGCGAGCTCATCAGCAAGATCCAGACCATGCGCAAGGACGCAGGCTTTGAGGTGATGGATCATATCGGGGTATACCAGGATGGAAATGAGAAGATTTCCAAGCTCCTTACGGACAATGCGGATGTGATCAAGACAGAGGTTATGGCGGACTTCATCACCATCGGACAGATGAAGGGCTTTACCAAGGAGTGGAATATTAACGGGGAAACCGTCGTGCTGGGCGTGGAGAAGCTCATGCAGGCGTAGCAGTATGGGAAAAGCAGAGGATTTTAGGAGGAAATGCCAATGAAGAACACAGGCTTTGATAAGGCCACGTTTAAGCGCAGCGTGGTAGACAATGTGAAAAATATGTTCCGCAGGACCATTGACGAGGCGACCCCTCAGCAGGTTTTCCAGGCGGTGGCCTACGCGGTGAAGGACGTGATCATCGACGAGTGGATCGCCACCCACAAGGAGTATGAGAGAAAGGACGTAAAGACCGTTTACTATCTCTCCATGGAGTTCCTTATGGGCCGTGCCCTGGGAAATGATATTATCAACATCGGGGCGAGAAAGGAGATCAAGGAGGTTTTAGACGAGCTGGGCTTTGATCTGAACGCCATCGAGGACCAGGAGCCGGATCCGGCTCTTGGAAACGGAGGCCTGGGCCGTCTGGCGGCCTGCTTCCTGGACTCCCTGGCAACCCTGGGCTACCCGGCCTACGGCTGCGGCATCCGCTACCGCTACGGCATGTTCAAGCAGAAGATCGAGAACGGCTTCCAGGTGGAGGTGCCGGACAACTGGTTAAAGGACGGAAATCCCTTTGAGATCCGCAGGCCGGAGTACGCCATGGAGGTAAAATTCGGCGGTTATGTGCGCATTGATTACCGGAACGGGGTGAACCACTTTGTCCAGGAGGGCTACCAGTCCGTCCGGGCCGTGCCCTATGACATGCCGGTCATCGGCTACGGCAACAATGTGGTGAACACCCTGCGCATCTGGGACGCGGAGCCCATCAATACCTTCAACCTGGACTCCTTTGACCGGGGCGATTACCAGAAGGCAGTGGAGCAGGAGAACCTGGCCAAGACCATTGTGGATGTGCTCTACCCCAACGACAACCACTATTCCGGCAAGGAGCTGCGCTTAAAGCAGCAGTATTTCTTCATCTCCGCAAGCGTTCAGCGCGCGGTGAAAAAGTACAAGGAGAAGCACGATGATATCCACGGGCTTC
>CALWRY010000140.1 GCA_944384065.1 uncultured Enterocloster sp.
TACCTTCTCCGGCCAGTCAAGCTTATCCAGGTCATTTAACAGGCGCTCCGCATAGGCGGTGATCTTTAACATCCACTGGCGCAGGTTTTTCTTGGTCACAGGGGTGCCGCAGCGCTCGCAGCAGCCGTTCACTACCTCCTCGTTGGCCAGGCCGGTCTTGCAGGAGGGGCACCAGTTGATGGGGAACTCCTTCTCGTAGGCCAGACCGTGCTTAAACATCTGCACGAAAATCCACTGGGTCCACTTGTAGAAGCCCGGATCCGTGGTGTTGACCTCCATATCCCAGTCGTAGATGGCCGCGATCTGCTTGATCTGCCGCTTGATGTTCTTGATGTTCTCCGCCGTGGATTTGGCCGGGTGAACGCCCATCTTGATGGCGTAGTTCTCCGCCGGCAGGCCGAAGGCGTCCCAGCCCATGGGGTGGATCACGTACTTGCCCTTTAAGAGCTGGTAGCGGCTCCACACATCGGAGATCACGTAGCCCCTCCAGTGGCCTACGTGGAGACCGCTGCCCGACGGGTAGGGGAACATGTCAAGACAATAGTACTTCTCTTTCTTTCCGTCGTTTACGTTGATGGGATTCTTCTCCCAGTTTTCCCGCCATTTCTTCTCGATGGCGCTGTGATTGTAGGGTGCTGCCATAGTGTTTGTTCCTCCATTTAGCTGTGGGTACGGGCGCTAAGGGCTCATAGTGCTCATAACAATGCAAAGCTGCTAGGCTCGACAAGACCTCGCCAAGCACTTTGCATGTATCGCACGTAAGCGCCTTGAAAGACAGGCGCTAAGTGCTCATAACAAAAGCCTGCGCCTCCGGGACGGCTGTCCCAGAGACGCAGGCCGAAACCCGCGCGGTACCACTCTGATTCACACGGAAACTCCGTGTGCGCTCTGTCCTCTTCTAACGGTGAGGGGCCGGCCTGGCCTACGCAGATGCCTCAATCGGGATCCTTCAGCCGGCAGCTCGAGGGCCAGTTCAGCAGCTTCCTGCCGCCGGCTTTCACCTCCCGCCGGCTCTCTGTGGGGCTTTGACACTGCCTACTACTCCCTGTCATAGTCTTTGTGCTGGAAAATAATTTAGCATATTTGGGCGGGAGTGTCAACTGTTTTTGTGGGGCGTCAGACATACATTTCCTCAAGAGACACAAGCTTTGCCTCTCCTCTTCTCCCTGCCTCCCGCAAGCCTTCTGTAAATCCGCTTTTGGAAAAGAGATAATAATGGTACGCCTTTCCTTTGCCAAATGCCCCCGCATATTCACGGAGCAGCTCCAGCTCTCCAATCCCGGTCTTTTCTCTGCGGAATTTGCAGGAGCCGATAAGGTAAGTGCTGCCCTCAGCCGGCACCCCCACAATGTCAATCTGAATTTGTTTTTTCCTTGCGGGATCCGTCCCCCACCACTGGCCGATTTCCTGCAGGCTGTCCGGAAGATCTTCGGCATAATAGAGCAGATAATCCCGGCACATTTTTTCAAAAGTCAGACCCATATAATCGGACAGATGGCTTCCAACGGCCTGTGGGTAGATCGTCCCAATTTTCCCAGATGTAACGGCAAGAATGTTCTGCGGGACAAACCGGTACCAAAAGCGGAAAAATTGATCCTCCAGCAGATAGATGGTCTTTTTTCCCGGCTTTTCCGTTATCGGCGTCTCCTTTTTTATAATTCCAAGGGAGAGGAGCGTCTTCATATACTTTGAGCAGGGTCCCGTCTCTATCCCTGTTTTCATGGAAATATCGTTCAGCCGGGACGCGCCCTCCGCGATGGCTTTGATAATTGAATTGTATATGGCTGGCTCGCGCAGCTCCTGCTTCAGCAAATTTTCCGGTTCCTCAAAGAGATAGCTGGATCGGTCAAATAAATTGGTTAAAAGCGCTTCGTCTACGCTTCCCCGCACATCCAGCTTGTTGATATAGTGGGGGACTCCTCCCGTTATCCCGTATATCAGAGCATTTTCCTCTGCCGTAAGTTCCGGGTGAAATACAGCGGTCTCCCTGTAGGTCAGTGCCTCTATCTTAAACTGTCCGGTCCGCCGTCCATACAGGGGACTCTCATGCCCAAGTACCTGGTTCTCCATAAAGCTCATGGATGAACCGCACAAGATCAAGAACAACCCGCTACTGCTCCAGCTGTGGTCAATCAGGTGCTGCAGCATCGAGGAAATCGCCGGCTTTGCTTTCGCCAGATATGGGTATTCGTCAATGACAAACACCAGCCTCTGCCGTGCAGCCAGCCGGGTGATCTCCTCCAGAGCATCTGCATAATCTCTGAATTCCGGCGCTCTCTCCGCTCCCGGACGCTCGTATTCCATAATCGCCCGGGACAGAGTTCGGAGGTTCTCCTGGCCCGTGGCATCGAGAGCGGAAAAGAAAATCGTTGGCTTATCCCGGCAAAATTCATTAATCAGCGCTGTCTTTCCGATGCGCCGCCTTCCGTAAATAACAATACACTCAAATTTTCCGCCCCAAAAGCGGCTGTTCAGCTTCCGAAGCTCTGTCTCACGGCAATAAAACATGTCCCATCTCCTCAAAGGCGCTTATGATTTACTAACTTATAAGTTAGTTTAATATCAGAATATATGTTCCGATACAAAAAGTCAAGATCTTCTTTCCCCCGTCTCTCATTATTCGTGTTACAATAGTAACAGTTCGGACGACGGGCATACCAAAGGGCACCTGGTATCCTTGCCTGGCGAAGCGCTGTCCGGACATAAGGAGGTCTGCACAAGATGAAATACAAGATAGGAACCGCCGCCAAGCTTTTAGGCGTCTCCCCGGAGACGCTCCGGCTTTATGAGAGAAATGGAATCCTGGTCTCCGACCGGGGAGAAGGAGAAAATGGCTACCGCTATTACAGCCGGCTGGACATCACCGCCCTGATGCGGGCCCGCTCCTACCACCAATATGGATTTTCCATGCGGGAAACCGAAGCGCTGATCAACACAGATGATACGAACTATATTCTGGAGGAATATAAGCTGAGAGCCGAACGGCTGGAAGAGGAAATTCTTTTTAAGCGGCACGTGCTGGATTATCTGCAGCGGATCTCCGCCCTTTTGGAGCAGCTTTCCTCTGATTTGTGGACGGTGCGGATGGAAAAGAGCCCTGGAATGTACCGGCTGGAATTTATGAAGGGAAATGATCTGCTTTTAAGCGCAGAACAGATGGGCATGTTCTCCCAGTGGGTGGGCCTGGCCCCCTTTGCCTTTCCCTCTCAGAGAAATAGCTGGGAAGCCCTGAAGGGCGGGGCGGACGAGAGCTATTCCGCCCTCGGCATCCTGGAGGAGGATGCCTCCTGCGTCCAGTACCTAAGCCATCTGCTCCGGTATGCTAAAGAGCACCGCACAAAGGCAGCCGGCGATCCCATATGCCGCACTTTTCTTTCTATGAACAAAAAGGAGAACTACCACCGGTTCCGCCAGGTGTGGCTGCCGGTGGCGGAAGAACCGGGGCAGCTCCCGTAGGCGAAAAAAACCGGGGGAATTCTCCCCTTGACTTTACACCTGCTTTAAGGTTCATAATGGATAAAAAGGATGTGATAGACCAATGGATACTTACAAAAAAATGCCCCGTCTCTTCTGGCAGTTTTTCCAGTTCGGCTGCTTTACCTTTGGAGGCGGGTGGAGCATCATCGCGCAGATGCAGAAGCTGTATGTGGAAAAAGAAAAGACCCTCACCAGCCAGGAACTTCTCGATATCACCAGCGTGGGCCGGAGCCTTCCGGGGACAATGATAGGGAATGTAGCTATGCTCTACGGCTGCCGTGTGGGAGGCATTCCCTGCGGGATTGTCTGCCTGATTGCCATGGTGCTTCCGCCCATGGCCGTGCTGTCCCTCATCACCTACTTTTACACCCTGTTTCGGGAGAATCCCTGGGTGATGAGCGCCATGACCGGGGTGCGCTCCTCCATCGTGCCCATTATCGCCAGCGCCGCCCTTGGCATGATAGACGGCGCTTTCCGCTTTCCTCCCTGCGTGCTTCTCGCCCTTCTGGCCGCAGGCCTCTACTTCTTCTTTGGCGTAAGCTGCGCGGCTCTTGTGGTCATCGGCGTGATCTGCGGCATCCTGATCAGTGAATACTATGAGAGAAAGGGGGCGGGACATAATGATGCTGACCCTTCTTAAGCTGTTCTGGAGCTTTATAAAAATCGGCTTTACCAGCTTTGGCGGCTTGTCCATGGTGCCCCTTATCTCCCATGAGGTAGTCACAAACGGCTGGATGGATCTGGGGGAGGTGGCGGACATTGTGGCCATCGCAGAGATGACCCCCGGGCCCCTGGGGCTTAACTGCGCCACCTTTGCCGGCATCCACGCCGCCGGGATGCCCGGCGCCCTCACCGCCAATCTGGGCGTGCTGATGCCCACGCTGACCATCACCGCTGCGGCGGGAATCTTCTTTGCAAAATTCCGCGGCAGCCGCCGCATGGAGCAGCTGATGACCGGCGTCCGGCCCGTCTGTATGGGGCTGATTCTGGGAGTCATCCTTTCCTTCTGCCAGACGAATTATGTGCTGGAGGGAGTTTTAAGCCCTGGCGCCATTTTCATCGGCATCGCAGATTTCATTCTCCTGGCAAAGGGGAAATGCAGCGTGCCCTTGGTGATTCTCCTGAGCGCTGGGCTGGGGCTGCTGATCTTCTGAGCAGGCGGCGGTACAAGGGGTGTTTCACATATGCGCTGACATACGCCTAAAAAATTGTCAGCTGCCAGCCAGGGAATTTGTTCCCATCTGGGGTTGTGAAGATAGGGGTGCTTTAGCTGTCCTAAATTGTTACCTTTAGCCCCCTATTTTTTTCACGCTCCTATTAACTTTACTTGACAAATCCTAAAACATCCCCGTATTTCCCAATACACAATCCTGATTACATTCTATCGCATGATTGAAGCATTTTAAAACATACTCGGCCTGTAGCTTTTTATAAGCAGGATTATTCCATAAATTTTCAAATTCGTTCGGATCATTTTTCAAATCATAAATTTCACTTATATCCATTCTATGTATCATTGAAACCCTTTACTACATCATGTCCGAAGAGATGGGTGAACAATACCAATCCGCATTAAATGTAAACCGGCAGATTATAGAGGATAACTCAATAAACCATTCCATTTAAAATCATACATACATCAGGCAAAACCCGTCGCGAAGCATCCTGGCGTATTTCCCAAAGATATTGTATACTATTAATCAGCGGACGCCGCCAAGGCGTTTTACCATTTTAATTAAGAACAAACGAACAGGAGACTGACATGTATATCTGCGATTTACACATTCATTCCCGTTTTTCCCGGGCCACCAGCAGGGAGCTGACCCCCGGCTCTCTGGATCTGTGGGCCAGAAAAAAGGGCATCCACATTTTGGGTACAGGGGATTTCACCCATCCGGCCTGGCGGGCGGAATTACGGGAGCAGCTTGTCCCAGCGGAGCCGGGACTTTACCTGTTAAAGGATGCGCTGCGCTCTCCGGAGGGCGCGCCCGCCGGCTCCCCCTCTCCCCGCTTTGTCATCACCGGGGAAATCAGCTCCATCTACAAGAAGAACGGCAGGGTGCGCAAGGTCCACAGCCTGATCCTTCTGCCCAGCCTGGAGGCTGCGGATGTTCTCTCCGGCCGGCTGGCGGCCATCGGCAACATCCACTCCGACGGAAGGCCCATCCTTGGGCTGGACTGCCGCGATCTGCTGGACATGACGCTGGACGCCTGCCCGGACGCTATTTTTGTGCCCGCCCATATATGGACGCCCCACTTTGCCCTTTTTGGGGCATTCTCCGGCTTTGATTCTATGGAGGAGTGCTTTGCGGATCTCACGCCCCAGATCCACGCGGTGGAAACCGGCCTGTCCTCGGATCCGCCCATGAACTGGCGGCTCTCCGCCCTGGACGGCCTGCAGCTTATCTCCAACTCCGATGCCCACTCTCCCGCAAAGCTGGGACGGGAGGCCAACCTTCTTGCCATCCCCATGTCCTACGAGGGCCTTTATGGAGCCATCCAGAGGGGCGACGGCCTTGAGGGAACCATCGAGTTTTTCCCGGAGGAGGGAAAATACCACTTTGACGGCCACAGAAAATGCCATCTCTGCATTACCCCTGAACAGGCCCGCTCCTACGGCGGCATCTGCCCGGTGTGCGGCAGGAAGCTGACCACCGGCGTGCTCCACCGGGTGGAGGACCTGGCGGACCGTTCCTCCGGCTTTATTCCCCCAAAGGCCAGGCCCTATGAAAATCTTGTGCCCCTTCCGGAGCTCATGGCTGCGGCCCTGGGCGTCTCCGCCGCCAGCCAGAGGACGGCCAAGCTGTACGAGCACGCCCTTCTGGAGCTGGGAGATGAATTCCACATTCTCAGGGAGGCCCCGGTGGACGACATCCGCCGGGTCTGCGGCCGCCGGACCGCCCAGGCCGTGAAACGGCTGCGGGCGGGAGAGGTGGACTGGCGCCCCGGATACGACGGGGAATACGGGCATTTTCAGATCTTCGCCCCCGGCGAGCTTGACGAGGTGGAGGGGCAGCTCTCCCTGACCTTAGAGCCCGCGGCGGCAGCTGCGGATCCGGCCTCCCATGAGGCGGCCAGCGCGCCCGCGCCCTCGCCTGACGCCCCGGCTCCCTCGCCTGACGTCCCGGCTTCCTCGTCTGACGTCCCGGCTACAAAATCCCCACTTCTCTCCGGCCTGAATGAGGATCAGCGCCAGGCCCTTCTCGCCCTGGCCCCGGTAACCGCCGTGATCGCCGGCCCCGGCACGGGAAAAACCCGCACCCTGGTGGCCAAGATCCTCTATCTTCTGCGGGAGCGGGGTGTAAAGGCCGGGGAGATCACCGCTGTCACCTTCACCCGCAAGGCAGCCGCAGAGCTGAAATCCCGGCTGGCCCAGGGCCTCTCCGGCACACGGATCTCCGGGCGCATCCAGACCGGCACCTTCCACTCCCTCTGCTTTGGCCTGTTAAAAAGCTGCGGCAGAAAATTTGAACTGGCCGATGACGCTTTCCGGGAGGCGGCTGCCGGGCAGGTTATAGAGGAGCTCTCCCTGTCCTGCAGCGCGGGAAGCCTGCTCCGGTGGATCTCTCTGCACAAGGCCGGGGTTCCCTCTCGCCTTCCCC
>CALWRY010000141.1 GCA_944384065.1 uncultured Enterocloster sp.
TGTCACCTGCTCGCATCTGCCGAAACCGGTCATGCTTGTAAGTATATTTTTGCCCCTGTTTACACATCGGATGGACATCCGATGCTTCTTGTCCGGCCTGTGGCCGGGCAAGAAGATGCCCGCCGTCTGAACGGTTACGTTAGAGCTTAAGTCAATGAAAGAGAGGCAGTTCTATGTTAAAAAGCATGACCGGTTTCGGCAGATGCGAGCAGGTGACAGACCAGTATAAGATTTCTGTCGAGATGAAGGCCGTGAACCACCGGTACCTGGATCTGGGGATCCGGATGCCCAAGAAATTCGGCCGCTTTGAGAATGCGGTGCGCTCCCTTTTAAAGGAATATGTGAAGCGGGGCAAGGTAGACTTGTTTGTGAGCTTCGAGGACTACACGGACGGAGAGATGTGCGTCCGGTACAATCAAAAGCTGGCGGCGGAGTATGTGGACTGCTTTCAGAAGATGGCGGAGGCCTTTGGGCTTGCCAACAATATGACGGTCTCTGACCTGGCCAGGCTCCCGGAGGTTCTTACCATGGAGCAGGCTCCCGAAGACGAGGAAAAGCTCTGGGAGATTCTCTCCGGCGCACTTTCAGAGGCGGCTTGCGGCCTGGTCCGCTCACGGGAGACAGAAGGCGAGCATCTGCGGCAGGATCTTTTGGAGAAGCTTTCCTATATGGAGGATCTGGTCGCCTTCATAGAAGAACGGTACCCGGCTATTTTAAAGGAGTACCGGGCAAGGCTGGAGGATAAGGTGAAGGAGCTTTTGGACGGAAGCAATGTAGACGAGAACCGGATAGCCGCCGAGGTGGTAATCTATGCGGACAAGATTTGCGTGGATGAGGAGACCGTCCGCCTGCGGAGCCATATTGACGCAACCAGAAAGGAGCTTCTGGACGGGGAGAGTGTAGGGCGGAAGCTGGATTTTATCGCTCAGGAGATGAACCGGGAGGCCAACACCATTTTGTCCAAGTCCAGCGACCCGGCCATATCCGATCAGGCGATTGCGCTGAAGACCGAGATCGAGAAGATCCGGGAGCAGATACAGAACATTGAGTGAGGAGGGCCCATGGAACAGCAGGGAATTTTAGCGGTTGTCTCCGGATTTTCCGGAGCGGGCAAAGGTACCTTGATGAAGGAGCTGTTAAGGCGCTATGATAATTACGCGCTGTCCATATCAGCCACCACAAGGCAGCCCCGGGCCGGTGAGGCGGACGGCCGGGAATATTTCTTTGTATCGGAGGAAGAATTCCGGCAGATGATAGAGGAGGATCGTCTCGTTGAGTATGCCCAGTATGTGAACCACTATTACGGCACGCCGAGGGATTACGTGGTGCAGCAGATGGCCCGGGGAAAGGACGTCATTCTGGAAATTGAAATCCAGGGAGCCTTAAAGGTCAAGAAGCGCTTCCCGGACGCCCTGCTCCTCTTTGTCACCCCGCCCAGCGCCCAGGAGCTATTAAGGAGGCTGGTGGGACGGGGCACTGAGACCATCGAGGTGATCAATGCCCGGCTCAAGCGGGCGGCTGAGGAGGCCTCAGGCATGGAGGCCTATGATTATCTGCTCATCAATGATCAGATTGACCGCTGTGTGGAGGAGATGCACCGCCTCATCCAGCTTCAGCACAGGCGCACCGCCTACCATCTGGACTTTTTGAACCAGATGCGGGAGGAGCTGCGCCACCTGGACGCCAGAAATTTGTAACTATTCAGGAAGGGAGATTAAAATATGTTACATCCATCTTATTCCGATCTTATCAATGTGGTAAACAGTGAGGTAGAGCCCGGCGAGCAGCCGGTTGTCCAGAGCCGGTATTCCATCGTGATAGCGGCCGCCAAGCGGGCCCGTCAGCTGATTGCCGGTGACGAGCCTATGGTTGCGGGCGCAAATGGCAGGAAGCCTTTGTCCATCGCCATAGACGAACTTTACCATCAGAAGGTAAAGGTGCTTCCGGAGGAAGAGGCATCGGAAGAGGAAGAAGAGAACGCATAGGGAGAGAGGCTCCCAGCTGCTGTGAATGTTTTCCGGACTGCCGGCAAAGGGCGGTCCGGAAAACCTGCATTAGGAGAATTTATGGAGACGACGAAACTATTCTGCGTGTCCCTGGGCTGTGATAAAAACCTGGTGGACACGGAAAAAATGCTGGCCCTCATCCGGGATCTGGGCGTTGCCTTCACGGACAGTCAGGAGGAAGCGGACATTATCCTGATCGAGACCTGCGTTTACTTCGGAGACGACAAGGAGGAGAGAGTAAATACCATCCTGGATTGACCGGAGGAAAAGAAAGAGGGGAGATGTAAGGCCCTGATTGTGACGGGCTGCCTGGCCCAGAGGTACAGAGAAGAGATTCTCACGGAGATTCCCGAGGTGGACGCCATTTTGGGAACCACCTCCTGGGAGGAGATAGGCAGCGTCATAAAACGCCTGCTGGGAGGAGGAGAGGAACACCTTTCCTGCTTCCACGATCTGGGCGAGCTGCCGGCGCCTGCCCGGCGGGTGGTGACTACAGGAGGCTACTATGCCTTCTTAAAGATTGCGGAGGGATGCGATAAGCGGTGTACCTACTGCATTATCCCCTATCTGCGGGGACCCTACCGCAGCGTTCCCATGGAGCAGCTTTTGGAGGAAGCGCGTGGGCTTGCGGAAGGCGGGGTTCGGGAGCTGATTTTGGTCGCCCAGGAGACGACCCTGTACGGAGTGGATCTGTACGGAGAAAAGTCCCTCCCAAAGCTTCTCCGGGAGCTGGCAAAAATTCCCGGCCTCTACTGGATTCGGATCCAGTACTGCTATCCGGAGGAGATCACCGAGGAGCTGATCCAGGTTATAAAGGAGGAAGAGAAAGTCTGCCATTACCTGGACATCCCCATCCAGCACGCCAGCGACCGGATCCTGCGGCGCATGGGACGGCGGACCACCCGGAGGGAGATCACGGAGCGGATCGGGCGCCTGCGGGAGGCCATACCGGACATTGCCCTGCGGACCACGCTGATTTCCGGCTTTCCCGGTGAGACCGAGGAGGATCACGAGGAGCTTTTGTCCTTTGTGGATGAGATGGAATTTGAACGTCTGGGCGTATTTCCCTACTCCCCGGAGGAGGACACGCCGGCCTACTCTTACCCGGATCAGATCCCGGATGAGGTAAAGAACAGGCGCAGAGATGCGATCATGGAGCTTCAGCAGGAGATTGCCTTTGCCCGCTGTCAGGAGATGAAGGGAAAAATCCTCACCGTCATGATCGAGGGCAAGGTGGCTGACGAGCCGGTCTATGTGGGCCGCACGTATATGGACGCCCCCGGCGTGGACGGACTGATTTTTATTAATTCCGGCGAACTGTTTATGTCCGGCGACTTCGTCCGGGTAAAGGTGACAGGAGCCGCTGAGTATGATCTGATAGGAGAGGTGTGCGATGAATCTGCCCAATAAGCTGACTGTTCTGCGCGTGTGTATGATACCCTTTTTTGTGGCTGCCCTTCTTTGGGAGGGGGGAGCGGACAGGAATTTCCGCATTCTGGCGGATGTGCTCTTTGCGGCGGCCAGCTTTACGGATTTTCTTGACGGCAAGATTGCCCGGAAATACAGTCTGGTGACCGACTTCGGCAAATTTATGGATCCTCTGGCGGATAAGCTTTTGGTGTGCTCCGCTCTCATCTGCCTGATTGAGCTGGGACAGATTCCCGCCTGGGTGGTTATCATCATTATCAGCCGGGAATTTATTATCAGCGGCTTCCGCCTGGTGGCATCGGACAACGGGATTGTCATTGCGGCCAGCTACTGGGGCAAGTTCAAGACGGTTTTTCAGATGCTGGCGGTTATCCTTCTGATACTTGACCTCCCGGCCCTCCGGACAGCGGCCAATATTGCCTTGGGCGTCGCCGTTGTCCTCACCATTGTGTCCCTGGCGGACTATATTGCGAAAAACCGTAAGGTTCTCACAGAGGGAGGAATGTGATATGTCTTTGGAAGAAGAGGTGGCCCGCCTTTTGAGAGAGAGGAAGCTGACCATGGCCACTGCGGAATCCTGCACCGGCGGCATGGTCAGCGCCCGCCTGGTGGGAGTGCCCGGGGTATCCTCCGTGTTTATGGAGGGACTTGTGACCTATTCAAATGAGGCGAAGATGCAGCTTTTGGGCGTCAAGGCCTCCACACTGGCGCGCTTCGGCGCGGTGAGCCGTGAGACGGCCGGGGAGATGGCCGAGGGCGGGTGCGCCCGGGCAGGTACGGATGTGTGCGTCTCCACCACAGGCATTGCAGGGCCGGACGGAGGAACAGAGGAAAAGCCGGTGGGACTGGTGTACATGGCCTGCTGTGTGAAGGGCCGGACAACAACAGAGCGCCATATGTTTGCAGGAGACCGGCAGCAGATCCGGGAACAGTCCGCCCAGAAAGCCCTGGAGCTTGTGAGAGCCTGCCTTTTAAAACAGGAGGATAAATGATATGGTGACAGCGCAACAGATAAAACGCGGCCTGGGAGCGGCCTGCAGCTATGCCTATGTGAGGCTAGCCATGAATGATTATACCTATTGCGGGGAGGCGCTTTCAGAAGATTTTCCCCATGGGGTTGTCGATGATCTGGCGGATGATTTTCACTCCGCCCTGGGCAAATATCTGGACGGGACTCTTTCTCTTGATGAGATTGGGGCTCTCCGGAAGCGGATCGTGGAAAGGATGATGTGGAACTCCACCTATGCGGACTGCTTTCAGGCCTACGAGTACGTGCTCAACCGCATAGAGGGGCGCTTTACCCCAAAGCTTGTTCCCAAGAAGGATGAAACAGCGGAGGCGAAAAGCGGTGCATCCCGTATCCAGGGACACCCGGCGGATCCGGAAACCACAGCGGAGGATATTTTGGCCTGCATAAGGGACCACAAGCAGCTTCCGGTTATGAATTACAAGATCCACGAGGTGCTGGGGCAGCTTCCGGTGCGTTTGACAAAGAAGAAATTTTTCTCTATGGTGGACGCAGGGCTTTCCATGTGCCTGGATCTGGATCGCGGGAGCCTGGACGGGATTATCGAGGCCATCCGCTGGGAGGGGCTTTTGAATGAGCCCCAAAGGGGTGAGAAGGGATATGAGGAGGCCTTCGCGCTTTTAAACCGCTGCCGGGAGACGGACTATTCCAAGCTGGACGCCCAAACCTACCGCAGGCTTTCAGAGAGCTTAAGCCAGATATGCCAATTCCTGGAAAAGGCCGTCTGGTGCTTAGCGGCAGTCATGAATCTTGCCAATGATCTCTATCTTATCTGCCTGACCAGACAGCATGTTTTGATGGACGCATCGGAGGAAGCCCGCCTGTTAAAAATCCTGAGGAAGGATAAGGAGCTCTTTGACTCCCTGCATACTGCCTCTGATAAGGACTTTGAGGAGGCCGAGAAAATCTTCCCGGATCTGGAGGGAAAGCAGGAGGCGTATTATGAGCAGTGGGACCGTTTTATAGGCGGCGCGGGAAAGGCCGCCAGGAAGCGGGACAGTTCTTTGGGGGAAATCTTAAGGCAGGCGGATCTTCTCATGTCCGACAACGTGTTTATCAGTCTGGATGTCCCGGAGACAGAAACTGCCCGGGTTACCCGGGAACTGATCACCCAGCTGGAGGAAGAATTGTTCCGCGATCTCAGCGATTCCTGGGAGAAGCAGCCTAAGGTCGTGGTCCGCGCATGTATGGCAAAAATTCTCGCCCGCATTCCCTTCTTTTTCCGGTCAGCGGACGAGCTTAAGGATTACGTTGCGGCCAGCCTTGCATCCTGTGAGGATGAGGTGGAGCGGGCTGCATCCATTAATCTGATCTACGGGATCCTGAACGAGGAGTTTGACTAGGCCTATGGTATGGTGGAGGCATCTCTATATGGGAGAAAAGGCCGGAGCCCTGAGACCCCATATTCTGGAGGGGATCCGGCTGGGGAAGGCCTTGCCCGGCGTGTATGTGATTACTTTGCCGGGGAGCGGGCATCATATACTTGACATCCGCCCGGCCGCCCTTCTCACAAAGGAGGAGCGGGGGAGCAGCACATTTATGATTCTGGGCGCGGCCCTGGGATACGGCGAAGCCTGCCGGGTGGTCCGGCAGATGGTGGACGATATGTACCGGTCAACCGGGGCTTTTGACTGGAAGCATTATATGGATATTCTGGAGGCGAGATGATCCACGGACTGGTTTTTTTAGTAAAAATATTGGGGATTCTCCTTCTGATCCTTTTGCTTCTCCTGCTTGCGGCTCTGTGCGCGGCCCTCTTTGTGCCGATCCGCTATCGGATCCGCGGAGAATTTCCGGAGGGAGGCGGGGCGTTTTGCGTGCAAAGCTGAAATGGCAGTTCAGCCGGTGACGTCGGTGACCTGCGAGGCCTCCAGCATGGAGGTGAGGCCGCACGCGTCCATGAACACCGGCAGATAATGGTCCCAGAAGTCCCAGTGATGGGTCCCGGGCCCTTTTTCATAGGTGAAGGCCGGGGCGGCGAGCCCGCGGGCGGCGATGTGCTGTGCCATGGAATCGGAAAGCGGCAGTACAAAATCCTCCGCGCCGCAGTACATCTTGATCTGCGGCAGTGCCTTGCCGGCATCGAGTGCCGTGTCGAGCAGGTGCTTCACATCGTGCTCGGTGCCCAGGGCGTCGGCCATTTTTTCGGTGCCGAAGGCGTTGCGCGCCACGCCGTACATGGGGCGCATGAAAAGGGGAGCCTCCTCCACCGTGGGGGGCAGGATGGAGCCGATCTCCAGCAGGTTCCCGGCGGAGAAGCAGCCGATGGCGGCGTACCGCTCAGGGTAGGTCAGGCCGATCTTCAGCGCGCCGTATCCGCCCATGGAAAGGCCGGCGATGAAGTTGTCCTCCGGCGCGTCCGAGAGCTGGGGGAACATCTCCCGGAACAGCGCGGGCACCTCGTTGGCAATGTGGTCAAAGTAGGGCAGACCCTTGACCAAGTTGCTGT
>CALWRY010000142.1 GCA_944384065.1 uncultured Enterocloster sp.
TTTCTCCGTCTCCTCTGTATCCGTCACAATCAGGTAATATCCCAACTCTGGTACTCTTATTCCCACACGCTGGTTCCGGTCTTTTCTTTGCCCGGACCTGCGGTCACTGGGCTTTCCTCCGCTTTTATTCGCCATCCGCAGCCCTCCCCGTAAGCATCTTCATTGGCTTCAATGCCGGAATGGCGCCATAGTTTCCTGTCAGGTAGTTCTTGGCCAAAGCCTCATCTCTGCGTACTTTATTCCCATCCTCGTCTTTAAACTCTGCCAGCGAATACAGTTCAGATACTCCATCTCTATTTTTATTGACCATCCAGATTTCATCTCTGCGCAGCAATTCATTCGAAAACTGCCAAATATCATGGGTAGTAAAAATAAGCTGAGCATTCTGCGTATTAATTTCTGGCGATAAAAAGGTTAGTATAATATTCCTGACCAGCAATGGATGCAGTCTGGCATTCAGTTCGTCTATAAATAATGTTCCTCCATTGTCCAACACGTCTTTCAACGATGGATAAAGCGCAAACATTTTCAGTGTACCGCTAGATTCCTGCTTTAACGGAATGGAGGCCATCTCCTGACTCCCCACCTTTTTATGGAGGGCATCAATTGTAAAACGTTTGCTTGTATCTTTTTCGTCTTCCGGCTGGAGCTCTTCTACTTCAAAATCCTGTATTGACTCATCAAAGGAGGCAAAATATTTTACCACATTCTTCTGCACTTCTTTCCTATCTGTAAATCCATCTGGAAGGACTCTGGAGCGGAAGAAATTCTCTGCCGGATCACCAAAATCAATGATATCGTTGTTTAAGAACCAATCTCTCACCTTCTTAAGTTTGGCAACGCGCAGCTTTGCTCCCAAGGAAACGATGAGCGATTCTTTATTCAGCGACGCCTTAATATTTGCCACATGGTTCTTGGAAAACCCGTTCATTTCCAGTTCTTCCCCTTTTTTGCGGTAAAATACAGTTCTGTAATTATTTCTTGCTGTCTTAGCTTTGCTATATAACCATTCCTCCACTACCTCATCGGCTTTTAAGGAAAAACCATATTGGTATATTTTTCCGGTATTTTCAGAATTGTCTATATAAAAAACCTCAAACGTGGTTTCTTCATTACGGCTGTTGTCATCAAACAGAAATGGCGTAACTTTCTGATAGCCTACCGTCTTTTTCCGGCGGCCTTCTTCATCATCACCAAAGTTAAAAGACTCAGTCACATAATAGCTCATATAGTCAAAGGCATCATATACATTTGACTTGCCGCTTGCGTTAGCGCCATAAATAGCAGCTACTTTCAGTAGTTTATCGTTTGCAATATCAACAACATGATCCTCATGTTCTGTTATTTTAGTCGCTGATAAGTCCAGCGACACCTCATCACGAAATGATTTGAAATTTTTAAAATTAAATTGTATCAGCATAACAATCTCCTCATTCTGGACATCTATGATATCTTCCTATTATAGTATATGCCGTTATACTAAAAAATCAACATTTAATTTCGTAAAATATCAAAATTAAATGTTGATTTTTTGTTCTTTTTAATCTTATTTTCTCGCAAATCACCTAATCCGCGCAATAAGCCGCAATCAAGCAAAATCCCATCGCCAGTGTAATTTCAAATGTCTGTAAGGTATAAGCATATAAAATATCTTTTTTGCAGAACATGCACGCCGGTATCCGTCAGACTGTGTATTTAAGCAATAATAAAGGTTCCCGTTTGTATCATAATAAAGGCCATTTAATACTGTAAAATCCGAAGCAAGTGCCGTCTCCGTTGTCCCACCACCAGACGTTAGAATCCTCCTGCTTCTCCATACATACTAGCCTTATTATACCACCTCACCTGTTTTTAGCAATATAAAAAGGAAACTGTTATGCGCAAGCGCAGTCAATACCTGCCTTCTGCTGTATTTGCACGGTTCCGGTTCCTTCTTCGATGTCGCGGATGAGCCTGCCCACTGCCGGAGCAGTGATTTGGCTGCCGTGGAGCGGGTTCTTGATGCTCACTACCGGTGTGGTGATGGCTGCTTCCACAACGCTTCGCTCAAAGGCCAGATCACAGCCTTCCATTTCGCAGTTAATGAGTTTCAGCCCCTTGCAGTAGCACAGCGGCTGTGTTCCGATGATCCTGCAGTTTTCAAAGGTGACATTCTCGCAGTACCAAGCTAAGTATTCGCCTTTCACAACGCTGTTGCGAACAATGATGTTTTTCCCGTGCCAGAAGGCGTCCTTGGTATCGAAGGCGCAGTTCTCAAATACAGAATCTTCCGTGTACTGGAAGGAATATTTGCCTTTCATCCGCACATTGTTAAAATGCAGTTTGGCGGAGCGCATCATAAAATATTCGCTTTGGGCATCGCAGTCCTCCATTTCAACATCCCTGGACGACCATCCGAACTCCGGGGAAATCACATCGCAGCCGCGCATGATAATATCCGAGCACTCGCGCAGAGCCTTGATCCCATGAAGTTTCGTATTCTCGATGGCAATGTGATCGGAATACCACAGGGCTGCCCGGCATTTTTCCGTCATCTCAGAATCACGGATGACAAGGCCGTGGTCATGCCAAAAGGGGTAGCGCAGATTAAAAAAGCTGTGTTCCACCCGCACGCTGCTGCACTCCTTACATGCGCTCTCGCCATCGGCGGGGCCGTCAAAGGAGCAGTCCTTTACCAAAATATCACGGCTGCCGTAAAGGGCACGCTCTGCGTCAAATATCTGATTTTGAATCACTTTCACATGAAAACCTCCTTGTAATCCGCCCGCAAACTCTCTTATCCAAGCCTATTATATGCCGCATCCTCCACCGGCTCGCACCACTCGTTGGAGGTTTCCTCGCCGGGCACCTCCACTGCGATATGGGAGAACCAGCTGTCCTTCTTGGCGCCGTGCCAGTGCTTGACCTCCGCCGGAATGGTAATGACCGTACCGGGCGTCAGGCTGACAGCCTCCTTCCCTTCCTCCTGATACCAGCCTTCCCCTGCGATGCAGATAAGCAGCTGACCTCCGCCGGATTTTGCATGGTGGATGTGCCAGTTGTTGCGGCAGCCAGGTTCAAAGGTGACGTTAGCCAGGAATACCGGGCATTTGCCTGGATCCGTCAGCGGATTCAGATAAGAATTGCCGATGAAATACTGGGCATAGGCGGTATTTGCGTTTCCCAGGCCGAATATATTTTCTCTTTCAAACTTGTTCATTTTGCATTTCTCCCTTCTTACATTCAAAACTGCTTGTCCGCCATTCTTATTATAAAATTAAGTTTACTAAGAGCCCTGTTGCAAATGAAAATACCATTGTAAAAGCAAGGTACATAAAAAAATGTTTCGCACCGAGGACGATCTTAAGCGCTCCCAGATTCGTGATCTTTGTCGCTGGCCCTGTCAGCATAAAGGACGCCGCGCCCCCCACGCTCATCCCATCAAATAGCCATTGCTGCAAAAGCGGGATAGTCCCTCCGCCGCAGGCATAAAGCGGCACGCCAATGGTGGCAGCCGGCCAATCATCCTTCATCCCTCCTTTGGAAAAAGAGGCGGCTATGGGTATCGTCCCATACATGCAGAGAGGCGAGGCGATTCCAAGGGCGCTTGCGGCTATAATCCCAAAGATGCCAAGTCTTGTCTTCTGCAGGGCGCCAAGGGCTCTGTGGATCGGCTCCTTGGCAAATACGGACACAGCCGAGCCGATCATCATGCCCAGCACCCAATAGCGAAAGATCTGCTGAAGCTGTACGGTAAAATAGTACCAGAGATATATAAATTCTCTCTTCAGGATCTCAGAATCCACGTTCTCTCCTCCTGCACCTTTATCCGGCATATTTCCGTTTCATAATCTTGTTTTCCCGAAGCCACTTTTCAATCCATTCCTTGAGCTGTCCGCCGCCGTCATCGATCACTTCAAGCGGCTCTCTTACATCCGCTTTGGGGCATAGCTTTCCAATGTCCTTTCTGAAATCCGCTTTCACTCCCCCGCAATGAGAATAAAAGGGAAGAAGGAGCTTTCCTGAAAAGTCATTCTTATAAAGCCAGGAGGCCAAAGGCGGCGCCATGGTCCCGCACCAGTTCGGAGATCCCACAAAAATCACCTGATAGGAGGCGGGAGAAGGCGCTCCCGGAAGTAAAGTCGGATGATACCCCTGATCCACTTCTTTTTTCACCTGTTTCAGGAGCTCAGGAAATGCCATGGGGTAGGGCTGCCAGGGATATATTTCATATCTGTCTCCCCCTGTAAGCTCCTGTATGCCCTTGGCGATCCGATGGGTATTCCCAGAATAAGAATAGGAAAGGATCAGGGGCTGGGGATTTAAAATCCTTTGCTTACTTGCCATTTTTATCACGTACCTCTCTGGAGAAGATCAATCCTTTTTCTCTTTTTCGAAGGACATGCACGTTCCGATCACATCTCCTGTCCTCAGATACTCGTAGGTAGGCATTTCAAAGAGCACCGGCTTGAGGAAATGATAGTTTACCTTTCCTTCCGGGGTAAGCACCGCTTCCTCCGCATAGGTATTGTCGATGGTGCAGATAAAACTCTCAAAGCCCTTGGTCTCGTAAATATCCTCCACGCTGCACTCCATCACCACCGGAGCTTCCTTGATCATGGGCACACCGGCCTCACTTAAGCTGTACGCAAACAACTGGGACTTATCTTCCTTATTTCCGCTTACGCATCCAGAACGGTCTGCCTTGGGAAGCAGCGCCTCGTCCACAATATTGATGGAAAGCTTCCGGCTTTCTTTAATACCCTGATTCGTATAATGGGCTGCCGCAAGACTGACCATCACATGGTCATGACCGATGATCCCTAAGTGTCCGACTAACAGCCAGTTGGGCTTTCCATTTACCATTGCTCCGACCACTGCCAGGGGAGTGGGATAAAGTGCAAGTGCGTTTCCAATATTTCTCTTCATGATCTTTAACCTCCAAAATGTTTTGTAATGCAGCGCTCCTCATTCATTAAACAGCCTCGTCAATATCCACCAGCTCATAGCTGCGGCTGCCAAGGCCGATCTCCTCCGCATGCTGAAGCGTAAGAAGGCCGTTCCTGGACTCGATCCGCTCGATCAGGGAAGCGCCGTCCTCCGCCGCATATACAAGATCAATGCAGGCCTGATCCACAGCCACCGGATCAAAGGATGCCAGGATGCCGATGTCGTGCATATCCGGCTCCGCAGGGTTCCCGTCGCAGTCGCAGTCCACCGACAGGCGGTTCATCACATTGATATAGAGCATATTGCCGTCCATATAGTCGGATACGGATTTGCCGGCTTCCGCCATGGACTCCAGGAACGCATCCTGCTCACCGCCCCACATACTGCCGCCTGTGCCGCCGGAATGAATGTGGGCCTTACCGTCAGAGGAAGCGATGCCGATGGATATGTTTTTGATTGCTCCGCCAAATCCGGCCATGGCGTGGCCTTTAAAATGGGAAAGCACAACATAGTAATCATAATTTTCAAAATGGGAGCCCACATAGTTTTCTGTCAGGCGGGTTCCTCCTGTAACAGGGATTGTCACGGATCCCTCGGCATCCATGATGTCCACCTCTGCAATGGCTGTATAGCCGTGATCCTCGGCAAGCTGCATGTGGTAGGCCGTATTGGCTCTGTCCCCGCCGTAGGCTGTGTTGCACTCTACGATGGTGCCATTTACGGACTGTACCAGATCCCCGATGAGTTCCGGCCTCAGATAGTTGCTGCCGTTTTCACCGGTGCTGATCTTTACCGCAATATTCCCTTCCGGAAGCTCTGCTCCAAGAGCTTCATATATCCTCGTAAGTCCCCCTGCGCTTATGTCTGTGGTCATGTACACTGCCGGTGTCTCTGCAGCACTTTCTGCGGCTTCCGCTTCCGTCTGACTGGCTTCCATGCCTGCTGTCTGTACCGTTTCTGCTGCTGGCTGCGATTCCTCCGCTGATGACTGTTCTGTTTCTATATCAGGTTGTCCCTGTAAAGCGGCAGCCTGTGAGGCTTCTGCCTCCGGCAATGCGCATCCTGCCAGAGAAGCGGCACAAAACAATGCTCCTATGAAGCTTAAATATCTTTTTCTCATTTTGAACCTCCATTCCTTTTGCTGTGTTTGTTGCGGTTCAATGCCGAGGCATAGTAAACGATCCATATGAATGTCCCCATCATGGAAAGATAATCGATATAAAACAGCGGCACCGGTTCGTTAAAGTCCAAAAATACGAACTGTGTGCGTATGAGCATATAGGTGAGAAGATCCCGGCGGATAAACACGGTCAGGCCGTAGGCGGCTGTCACCGCTCCAAGGATACGGAGGAACATCTTAACAGCCCCCGAAGCTTCCTTTCCTCTATTTCCTGCCCGCCTTATCATGCCAAGGATCATCCCCCAGTGAAGCCCCAGATGCAGGGACATCAGCACAAAACCCCAATAGGAGGACGCCATGTGCAGAAGCCTTGCAAGGGACAAACTGCCATGGAGGCCAAGGAAGGCAAATACATGGTTCGAGAGCATGATCCCGCTTATCATGAGGCCAAGCATATCGGCAAACAGCAGGATGTCTATGACAAGCATAAGGATGCGGGAAGGATTGTATTTTCCCCGAAGCAGGTTTTTATGCCAGCTTCCGTTCAGCAGATGATGGATAATGAATAAGGCAAACATTCCTGCTCCTGCCCATTCGTGGGCCGCATCCCCCCAGAACTGGTATCCCATTAAAAAGAGCAGCAAAAGCATCATCAGGATATCGATTACAATTTTAAAAATCGCTTTCGGCTTCACGCATCCGCCTCCTTTCCCGCCTTACCTGAAAAGCCCTAGAGCGTGTTTGAAAATTGCTTTCTGCCAGATGTGCGTTCCACTTTGTGGGAGCTTGGGGCCGAATGAAGGAGGCG
>CALWRY010000143.1 GCA_944384065.1 uncultured Enterocloster sp.
ATTTTTCACAAAAATCTTTTCCAGTTCCTGGCGTAGCTCCCGCGTCAGAAGGCGGCTGGTGTCAATGATATAGTCCGCGTCCCTCCGAAGGAACTCCAGCCGCTCCCGCTCCATGGCAATCCCCTGATCCAGCCGTCCCGCCCCCGCCAGAGGGTGGCTGCGGCGGGTTTCCTTGTAGCGCTTTATGAGAGCCTCGTCGCTGGCGTCCAGAAAGAGCACCTTAAAGTCCAGCCCCCGCTCCCGCCAGTCCCTCAGGATAGTCTCCAGCGTATCCAGCTCCTCTCCGCCCCGTATGTCCACGCCCAGGGCTGCCCGGGAGATTCCCCGGCCCCCTGCCGCCAGCTGGACGAATTTATCCGCCAGGGGAATCGGCAGATTATCCACGCAGTAAAACCCCATATCCTCCAGCATCTTTAAGGCAATGGTCTTGCCTGCGCCCGACATTCCGGTTACTATGACAAGCTTCATCTCTCCCAATATCCTCCCAGCCTCTTAACCTCCATCTCAAGCTTCACGCCGGAGGTTTCCTCCACCCGCTTCTCCACATAGGCGCACAGGGCCAGCACGTCCGCCGCAGTGGCATTGTCCCGGTTGATCACAAAGCCGCAGTGCTTTTCCGACACCTGCGCCCCGCCAATCCGGTATCCCTTAAGACCTGCCTCCTCGATGAGCTTTCCGGCAAAGTGTCCCTCCGGCCGCTTAAAGGTGCTTCCCGCGCTGGGGTACTCCAGGGGCTGCTTTTCCTTCCGCCTGGCGGACAGGTCCTCCATCGTCTCCCGGATAGCCTCCGGATCCCCCGGCGCCAGCTCCAGAAGCGCTTCCAGCACCACATATCCCTCTTTCGGGATCCGGCTGGTCCGGTAGCCCAGGCCCAGCTCCTCCCTGTCTAGGACGCGTATCTGCCCGTCTCTTGCCATGACCCGGACGCTCCTCACCACGTCCTTCATCTCCCGGCCGTAGGCGCCCGCATTCATCGTCAGGGCTCCCCCGATAGTCCCCGGAATGCCG
Source organism: uncultured Enterocloster sp. (assembly GCA_944384065.1). Lineage (GTDB taxonomy): Bacteria > Bacillota > Clostridia > Lachnospirales > Lachnospiraceae > Enterocloster. The sequence continues at coordinate 1,009 of CALWRY010000143.1, forward strand.
GAGGCAAATTCCAGCCCTGAAAGGGAGGCGGCCAGGGCCGCCCTTGCCGCCCTGGGGAGTAAGAGGCCTGCCCCAACCCGCAGGCAGTTTCCCTCCTGCACGCAGCCTCCCCAGTTTTCCGCCAGGGAAATAACCAGGCCGCCGTAGCCCTCATCGTCCACCAGAAGATTGCTTCCATTTCCAAGGATAGCCCAGGGAAAATCCCTCTCCCCGCACAGCCGGATAAGGGCCGCCAGATCCCTCTCGTCCCCCGGAACTGCGAAGAAGCGGGCAGGCCCGCCGATGCGGAAGGTGGTGTGAAGGCTCATGGGCTCGCTGAGGATAAGCCGTGACTTCTCACAGGTGAAAAGCGCGGACAGCGCCTGCTTTATATCGGTCATTCTCTCCTCCATCCTCATTTCAGCTTGGTGTTGCCCAGGTTTGCCTGTACCCGGTTGTAGAGCTCCTTGGCCGCGTTATAACCCATCTTCTTCTGTCGGTAGTTCACAGCTGCGGACTCCACGATGATGGCCAGGTTCCGGCCCGGACGGATGGGGATGGTGTGGCAGACCACCTGGTTGCCCAGAAACTCTGTGTACTGGTCCTCCAATCCCAGCCGGTCATACTCCTTATCCCGGCTCCAGTCCTCCAGCTTGATCACCATGTCGATGGACTGGGTGTCCTTCACGCTCTCCACGCCGAAGAGGGTTTTCACGTCAATAATCCCTATGCCCCTAAGCTCAATAAAATGCTTGGTAATATCCGGAGCGCTTCCGATAAGCGTCTCGTCGCTGACCCGGCGGATCTCCACCACATCGTCCGTGACCAGGCGGTGGCCACGCTTGATGAGCTCCAGGGCCGCCTCGCTCTTTCCTATGCCGCTCTCGCCCATAATCAGCACGCCCTCGCCGTACACATCGATGAGCACCCCGTGGATGCTGATGCAGGGGGCCAGCTTTACGTTGAGCCAGCGGATCACCTCGGCCATCAGGGCGGAGGTCGTCTTGTCCGAAACCAGGCAGGGAACCCCGTAATAATTGCAGAATTCCAGCATATCCTCGTCCGGCATCTGGCTGCGGCTGAACACCAGACAGGGGATCTGGCTGGAGATCAGCTTATCATAGATAGTGCGCTTCCGCTCCGTGTCAAGGGTGCTGATATAGGCCTGCTCCACATATCCGATGATCTGCACCCTCTCCCGGTCAAAATGGTCGAAAAATCCGGTGAGCTGCAGGGCGGGCCGGTTCACATCCGGATGGGTGAGGACAATCTTGTCCGTATCGATATCCGGTGTGGTATTTTGCAGTTTCAATTTATCAATCAGTTCCGTAATGCTTACTCCATGCATGGCATTTCCTCCTAAATCGCCGCAGTCTGAACAGTCGGTCAATTACTATCATACATACTATCACAATTCGGTGGCCTTGTCATGCTTTTTCTCCCCGTGGAAAAAATCATATACTGCCTGTGCCGCCCGCCGGTTCATCTGGGGCGCTGCCGCCAGCTCCTCCACGGAGGCCCGGCGCACCGCCTCTATATCCTTAAACTGCCGCATCAGCGCCTTTCTCCTGGCCTGCCCGATCCCCGGTATGTCGTCCAGAATGGACTTCACCTGGTTTTTCCCCCGAAGGCTCCTGTGGTACTCAATGGCAAAGCGGTGGGCCTCGTCCTGTATGCGGGTGATCAGCCGGAAGCCCTCGCTGTGCTTGTCAATGGGCACTTCTTCATTGTTATAGTAAAGCCCCCTTGTGCGGTGAAAATCATCCTTCACCATACCGCACACCGGGATGGAAAGGCCCAGCTTATCCAGGACTCCCAGGGCAATATTCACCTGACCGCGCCCGCCGTCCATCATAATGAGATCCGGGAATCGGGTAAAGCTGCCGAAGGCAGTCTCCCGGCCGCTCTCCGTCAGCTGCCGCGCCTCCTCCATGCCGTGGGAGAAGCGCCGGGTGAGCACCTCCTCCATGGAGGCATAATCATTGGGTCCCTGGACTGTCCGTATCTTAAACTTCCGGTAATCGCTGCGCTTGGGCCGCCCATTTTCATAGACCACCATGGAGCCCACGGACTCAACCCCGCTGGTGTTGGAGATGTCGTAGGCCTCGATCCTGCGGATGCCTGAAAGGCCGATGAGCTCCCCGATCTGGTTCATGGCGCCGATGGTCCGAAGCTCCTCCCGCTTGATGCGCTCCTTGTCCTGGGACAGCACCAGGGCCGCATTCCGGGCCGCCAGCTCCACCAGGCGCTCCTTCTCCCCCTTCTTGGGCACCACAAGCTTTACCTTCATTCCCCGCTTGGCCGTGAGCCACTCCCCGATGACGTCCTCATCCTCCACCGGGTACTGAAGCCAGACCTCCCGGGGGATAAAGGGAGTCCCCGCGTAAAACTGCTTGATAAAGCTCTCCAAGATCTCCGCCTCCCCCTCCGCAGTGGAGGCGTTCACGTGAAAATGGTCCCGTCCGATGAGCTTCCCCTCCCGGATAAAGAACACCTGAACCACTGCGTCCCGCTCATCCCGCGCCATGGCCACAATATCACGGTCGCCCTCGGAGCTGCTGGTGATCTTCTGCTTCTGGGCTACCTGTTTTACGCTGTTTAAAAGCTCCCGGTACTCGATGGCCTTCTCAAAGTCCATGCGCTCTGCGGCGTCCTGCATCTTCTCCTCCAGGGATTTGAGAAGGGGATCGTAGTGGCCGCCCAGAAAATCCAGGGCCTGGCGGAAAGAATTCTGGTAGTCCTCCTTGGAAATATAGCCCTGACAGGGGGCGTCGCACTGCTTGATATGATAATTTAAGCAGGGGCGCTCCTTCCCGATATCCTCCGGCAGACGCCGGCTGCAGGTGCGGATGCGGTACAGCTTATGAATCAGCTCCAGGGTATCCTTCACCGCCCCCGCGCTGGTAAACGGGCCGAAATACCGGCTCTTCCCGTCCTTCTTCATATCTCTTGAAAATAAAAGCCTGGGAAAATCCTCGCTCACCGTGGCTTTGATATAGGGGTAGCTCTTGTCGTCCTTGAGCATAGTATTGTAACGGGGCCGGTGCTCCTTGATCAGGTTGCACTCCAGCACCAGGGCCTCCAGCTCCGAGTCTGTCAGGATATACTCAAACCATGCGATGTGGGACACCATCTGCTCGATCTTGGCCGTCTTGTTCCGGCTGCTCTGAAAATACTGGCGGACCCGGTTCTTCAAGCTGACGGCCTTACCGATATAGATGATCTCATCCCGACTGTTGTGCATAAGATAAACCCCCGGACTTGCCGGGAGTTTTTTCAGTTCTTCTTCTAGATTAAACAATTCATTCACCTTTCCTGAGAAAATGCAGGATTCTGCCGGGCCGGCACGGCTCCGGTCTCTCACTGGGCCGGCACGGCTCCAGTCTCCGGGAGGGTCCTGAGGGCCGCCTCCCGCTCCGACCGGAGCTGCTCCTCCTCTATGGCCGCATTCTCCGGCGTCAGCAGACCGCCGTAATGGTAACTCACCCCGGCGTCCCAGAGAATCCATTCGTCATACCCCGCGTCGTACACCGCCTGGATCTGCTTGCGCACCTGGTCATCTCCATACTCAATATAGGTGTCCAGATAGGAGGCGGTAAAATCCTGGAGCCATGGGCGGACAATCGCCTGCCCGGCACCTTCCGTACGGGCTGCTTCACCGGGCTGCCTGACAGTGCCTGGCTGGCCCGCATCTCCTGCCTGGGCTGTGCTGCCAGCCTGGCCCGCATCTCCTGCCTGGGCTGCGGCCAGTGCGCTCTTGGAGCCCAGAAGCGCCTGGTACACGGTCTCATAGGGCTGCGTATCCGGGTAATCGATTCCAAAATTCCCTGGCCCGTAGTGTGAGGGGTAAATCATCGGACAGATATAGTCCAAATGCTCTGCCATACCCCTGTAGTCCTGTCCCACGGAGGCCGCGTCCTCCTGGCTCCCGATGATGGTCCCGAATACGTCCGCAGACACAAAAAGTCCCTCCGCAGCCAGCTGGTCATAGGCATAGGTGATAAACTCCATAATCGCCTGGGTCTTATCCCGTCCCCGGGTGTCCGCCTCATCGTACACAACGTCCCTCATGGTGCTGTCCACTGCAAAGCGGATATAGTCAAACTGGATCTCCTCAAAGCCAATCTCCCCGGCCTTCCTGGCCACCTCGATCAGATAATCCCAGACCTCCCTCTTATAAGGGTTCACCCAGGCAAGGCCCTGGCTGTCCCGGTAGATGCTGCCGTCCGCCTTGTGGAGGCTCCACTCCGGCTTCTGCTCCGCCAGATAGGGATCCCGGAAGGCCACCACCCGGGCGATGGGGTAAATCCCGTGCTCCTTAAGCTTGGCAATCAGGCCCGGCATGTCCCCTATAAATGCCTGAACCGCCCCGATCTCGTTCACTGTGGGCGAGTCCATAGCAAATGTAATCCTTCCCTGGTCGTCCTTCACGTCAATCACGACTGCGTTCAGCTCCGTGGCGTCGATCTGCTCAATAATCCCGTTCATCCGATCCTCCGTGCCGGCCACGTATGCGGACACATAGATGCCCTTGACTTTCACAGGGTTCCTGGGCGGATAGGTGGAAATAATAATCGGCTCCTCTTCCCCGGACTGCCCCGGATCCCCGGCAGCATCCCCCTGTATTTCCTCCGATGCCTCCCCGCTGTCAGCCGGCGTCTGGGATTCTTCGTCCCCGGTTTGATATGCCGCTTCCTCCGTCTTCTGGATGCCGGAAGCCTCCCGGCCGCTCACGGAGCGCTCGATCTCTCCCGAGGGCTCATAGCGGGAACATCCGGCCAGCATAAGAGCCAGGACCAGCATGCACGCCGCAATCCATCGTTTCATCATGCAATCCCTGCCTTTTTCTTTCGTATTGGTAACTGTCCGGCGGCGGGCCGTCCGAACTGCTATCATAATATCATATCTTTACGCATTTGTATATAAAATATGACGTTTTTATTACACGCATGCCCCACTTTCAGGTAAAAATAGGCAAAAAAATCCCCTGATCCCGCCATAATCCGGCAAAATCAGGGGATTCTGTGCCTGGCGCGCTGCCGCGCCGGATAGTTTCTTTCCTATCGCTTTCAGCTCAGTTTTTTGGTTCTGTCCTTACGCCTGGGCCAGATGCTTCTTAAGGGTGGCTCGCACAGCGCCCTTTCCGGCGATGAGCTCCGCGAAGATGCTCTCCACGTACTCGCCAAGCCCTGCCTCATACAGGTCTACACCGAAAATCTTGGCATTGCTCAAAATCGGCTTAAGCACCTGATGCACATCGCAGGCCTCGCCAAGCTTCACTCCGGCTACCAGGGGAGCCAGCTCCTCATACATGGGATCCGGGCTTACGGTAAAGGCATTGCCCTCATCGTCCACTCCCATCAGGTAGCGGCACCAGCCAGCCTGTACCATGGGGATAAACTTAAGGGAGGTCACATCCAGCTCCGGACGGGCAATATACTCCTTGATGGTCTCGCCGAAGCGGATGGAAAGCTTCTGGGAGGTATCGCAGGCGATTCTCTGGGGCGTATCCGGCATAAAGGGGTTGGGAACCCGAATCTGAAGCACCTCGTCGATAAACTTCTTCGGGGACAGGATGCCGGGATCCGTCACAACGGGCAGTCCCTCCTTGTAGCCGATGATCTCCACCAGCTTCACCAAATCCGCATCCTTCATCTCGTCGCTGATCTTGGTATAGCCCAGCAGGCAGCCGTAAACCGCCAGCGTTGTGTGCAGGGGATTTAAGCAGGTGCACACCTTCATGCGCTCC
>CALWRY010000144.1 GCA_944384065.1 uncultured Enterocloster sp.
GGTTGAAGCCGGAGTGGGAGGCGGAGATGAAGGCCCACGATGTGCCGGACTGGTATATCTGGTCCTGCAAGAAGATCAAGTACATGTTCCCCAAGGCCCACGCGGCGGCCTACGTGATGATGGCCTGGCGCATCGCCTACTGCAAGATTTTTTACCCCCTGGCTTATTACGCAGCCTTTTTCAGCATCCGGGCCAGCGCCTTCTCCTACGAGATTATGTGCCAGGGCCGGGATAAGCTGGAGTATTATCTGGCGGACTACAAGAAGCGGGCGGACTCCCTCTCCAAGAAGGAGCAGGATACCCTGCGGGATATGCGCATTGTCCAGGAAATGTACGCCCGGGGCTTTGAGTTTATGCCCATCGACATTTACCGGGCCAAGGCCAGGAATTTCCAGATTATCGACGGGAAGCTCATGCCCTCCCTAAGCAGCATCGACGGCCTGGGGGACAAGGCGGCGGACGCTGTGGTGGACGCGGTGAAGGACGGGGCCTTCCTCTCCATTGAGGATTTCAGCAGCCGGACCAAGGTGAACGGCACCATCTGCGGCCTGATGGCGGACCTGGGACTTTTGGGGGATCTGCCCCAGTCCAATCAGCTGTCGCTGTTTGATTTTGCGTAGGCAGGGGCTGTGAATTCTTCCAAACGGGACACTGATGGAAGGAGATATGAAATAAAAATCGAGAGCCGTAGGCGCTGTATAACGCTTGCGGCTCTTCTTTGTTTGTCTATTGGTTCATTGGTTCAGCTATGGGAAGGAAAGTAAAAATTCCTTGCCATATCTGCTCCCCTTTGATAAAATATTTTCATCGGCAGCATTCCGTCTGCCGAAAGCATTCGCTGTACCTGCTAGGTCAGGTATCCTGGCTGTATTTCCACAGCCGATATACCCTTTACAAGGAAAATGAACTTTAGTAAAATAAGAGGAGAATTGCCTATGACAAAAAAGCAAAGAGAGGCACACTGGCGAAAAGCAGACCGCCGCAGGGCAAACCGGAAGTATAAGGACCGGCTGTTTATCAGGATTTTTGAAAATAAAGAGGATTTGCTCCGGCTCTATAACGCGGTTAACGATTCGGACTATCAGAATCTGGACGACCTGGAAATAACCACCCTGGATAATGCGGTTTATATGCGGATGAAGAATGATGTTTCTTTTCTTGTGGACGGATATATGAGTCTTTATGAGCATCAGTCCACCTTCAATCCCAACATGCCTCTGCGGGACTGCCTGTACATGCTGCAGCTGTATCAGAACTATATCGACAGCCGTGAGCTGGACCTCTATTCTTCTGTGCATTTAAAGATACCCACGCCCCGGCTTGTGGTGTTTTACAATGGCCAGGAAAAGATGCGGGATGAAGAGGAGTGCGTATTAAGACTCTCGGATTCTTATGAGAGACCGGAGGCAGAGCCTGCGCTGGAGTGCAGAGTGCGGGTGATTAATATCAATCATGGGAAGAACCGTGCGCTTATGGAAAAGTGTCCCAAACTCTATGAATACGCGTATCTCGTGGCGAAAATCCGGGAGAATCAGGCGGGAGGAAAGACATTGGAGGGAGCCATTGGGGCGGCGGTGGAGGACTGTTTGGCCCAGGGATATCTGACGGAATTATTGGGGAAATACCGGCGGGAGGTGACAGGGATGTTGTTGTATGAATATGATGAGAAGAAGCATCTGCGGAATACATATGAGGAGGGCGTGCAGGAGGGCATAATACGGATGACAGCCTTTATAACAAAAAGCATTGAGAATACAAGGATTTTATGGTAGAATGTCGAAAGAGCCCTCTTTGAGGGGCTCTTTTGTTTCTGTCTAGCGGGATTTTTTATAGTAAAGAGAGGAAAATTAGGTATGGAAAGAGAAAAGTTTTCTTCCCGGCTGGGCTTCATCCTCATATCTGCGGGATGCGCCATCGGCCTGGGAAATGTGTGGAGGTTCCCCTACATTGTAGGGGCATACGGCGGGGCGGCCTTTGTGCTGATTTATCTGCTCTGCCTTCTGGTATTGGGGCTCCCCATTGTGGTCATGGAGTTCTCCGTGGGCCGGGCAAGCCGCAAGAGCGCGGCTCTCTCCTTTGACGTGCTGGAGCCAAAGGGGACGAAGTGGCATCTGGCAAAGTATCTGGCCATGGCGGGAAATTATTTCCTGATGATGTTCTACACCACAGTGGCCGGATGGACCTTTGTGTATATCATCAAAACCCTGAAGGGGGATTTCGCGGGCCTCACCGCAGAGGGCGTGGGAAACGCGTACAGCGCCATGCTTGCGGACCCGGCGGTGATGGGAGCGGCCATGCTGGCGGTGATTCTTCTCTGCTTTGCCATCTGCGCCCTGGGACTGCAGAATGGGGTGGAGCGCATCACCAAGATAATGATGGTTCTTCTGCTGTTTCTCCTGTTCGCGCTGGCAGTCAACTCTGTGCTCCTGCCGGGCGGCGGTCCGGGCCTGGAGTTTTATTTGAAGCCTGACTTTGGGAAAATGGTGGAGGCTGGCTTCGGGGAGGCCTTCTTTGCGGCCCTTGGACAATCCTTCTTCACCTTAAGCATCGGCATCGGAGCCCTGGCGATTTTTGGAAGCTATATCGGAAAGGAGCGGCGTCTGACCGGGGAGGCCATCAGCGTGACGCTCTTAGACACCACGGTGGCCTTTATGGCGGGCCTGATTATCTTCCCGGCCTGCTTTGCCTACGGCATAGAGCCCACCTCCGGGCCCTCCCTGATTTTCATTACGCTGCCCAATGTGTTTAACCACATGGCGGGCGGAAGATTCTGGGGGACATTGTTCTTTATTTTTATGTCCTTTGCCGCGCTGTCCACTGTGATTGCGGTGTTCCAGAATATCATTTCCTTTGCCACGGACCTGACGGGCTGCAGCACAAAGAAGGCCATCGCCTGGAATCTGCCCATTATCACGGTGCTCTCTCTGCCCTGCATGCTGGGCTTTAATCTGTGGAGCGGCATCCAGCCTCTGGGCGCGGGGAGCACGATTATGGACCTGGAGGATTTTATCCTCAGCAACAATATCCTGCCCATCGGCAGCGTGATTTACCTGCTGTTCTGCACCAGCCGCTATGGATGGGGCTTTGAGAAATTCCTGACCGAGGCCAATGAGGGACAGGGCATCCGGTTCCCCCGCTGGGTCAGATTTTATGTGACCTACATTCTGCCGCTGATTGTACTGGTGATTTTCATTCAGGGCTATGTTTCCAAGTTTATGGGCTAGAGCGTGTTTGATCATTCATTCCGCCATCTGCACGCCCGCTTCGCGGTATCCTGGCAGCTTCGATTAACGGACGGAGAAATGTATGCAGTTTAATTCCTATTTGTTTTTATTTGTGTTTCTTCCTCTGACCCTGGCCGGCTACTTTGGACTCTACCGGCTGGGCAGAGACCGGGGGGCCCGCCTGTTTTTGGCCGGGGCCTCTTTCGTGTTTTTCGGATATGGAAATCCATGGTATGTGGCTCTGCTTTTGGTGAGCGCGATGTTTAACTGGTGGGTCTCCCGGCTGCTGCTGGGGAAGGGCTGCGGGGAAGCAGCTGGGTCCCGCTGCGGGGGCGAGAAGGAACCGTCTGGCCATCCAGCCGAGGCGTGTTCTGAGCAGGCGCCCGGCAGCCGCCTGCTTCTTGCCTTTGGCATCCTGGCAAATGTGGGGCTTTTGTTCTATTACAAGTATTTTAATTTCTTTATAGACAATCTGAACCTGCTCCTCAAGGAGGACTGGGTCTTCGCCCAGGTGCTCCTTCCGGCGGGCATCAGCTTCTTTACCTTCCAGCAGATTGCCTGGCTGGTGGATTCCTACCGGCAGGAGACGGGCGGTTACGGATTTTTGGACTACCTGGTTTTCACCGTGTATTTTCCAAAGATATCCATGGGCCCCATTCTTCTCCACGGAGAGTTTCTTCCTCTTCTGCGGGAGGAGAAGCGGCACAGGCCGGACGCAGCCTATATGGCTCAGGGCCTTAGGATGCTGGCGGCTGGCCTCTTTAAGAAGGTGATACTGGCGGAGTTTTTCGGCGGGGCGGTGTCCTGGGGCTATGGGGATACGGCTGTCTTAAGCGCCTCGGATGCCTTCTGTGTCATGCTGGCCTATACCTTCCAGCTGTATTTTGACTTCAGCGGCTACTGCGACATGGCCCAGGGAATTTCCCGGATGTTTCATCTGGAGCTGCCCCAGAACTTTAATTCCCCCTATAAGGCGCTGTCGCCGGTGGATTTCTGGAAGCGGTGGCACATGACGCTGACCCGGTTTCTGCGGACGTACATCTATTTCCCTCTAGGGGGAAGCAGAAAGGGAGCTGCGCGGACCTACATCAATATCATGATTATTTTCCTGGTCAGCGGTATCTGGCACGGAGCGGCCTGGACCTTTATTTTCTGGGGCCTGCTTCACGGGCTGGCCCAGTGCGCGGAGCGGGCCCTGGGCGGCATCTGGAGGGGGCTTCACCCAGCCTTTCAGTGGATGTGCACTTTTCTCTTTGTAAATGTGGGCTGGGTGTTCTTCCGAGCGGAGACCATCGGCCAGGGCGTGGAATTTCTCAAACGGATGGGAAATTTCTCCAATATGCAGCTGAGCCCAGGCTTTGTCGAGAGCTTCTCCATGGTGGAGCTGCCTGCGCTCTTTACGGACTATCGAGTGTTGCTTCTGGCTCTGGCCCTGGCTTATGCTGCAGCCCTGTGCCTGGTGACGAACGGGAAAAATATGGACGAGCGCCCATTTAGGCCCAGCGTCCTGTCTGCGGCGGGAACGGCCCTGCTTCTCGTGTGGTCTGTGCTGTCCCTGTCGGAAATTTCCACATTTATTTACTTTCAGTTTTGACGCCAGAGCGTGTTTGAAAATTCAGGCGCGCTCCAGCAGAAGAGGTACCTATGAAAAGAATGGAAACAGGCCTCCCTTCCGGGCGGCGCATGGATTGCAGGAAATGGCTGGGCCTGACCCTGGGGCTTACCGCTGCGGGGCTTCTGGCATTCGGCGGCCTGGTGGCGGCAGTGGACCCCTTTTTCCACTTCCACGGACCTGTGGAAGGGCTGTCCTATGCCCTTGACAGCGAGCGCTATCAGAACGACGGCATCAGCCGCCATTTTACCTACGACGCGGTGATGACGGGAACCTCTATGACGGAGAATTTTAAGGCATCCCAGTTTGACCGCCTGTTCGGCGTGCAGGCCATCAAGATTCCCTTTGGGGGAGCGTCCTATAAGGAGGTGGATCAGGCGGTGCGGCGGGCCATTTCCTATAATCCGGGGATACGGATTGTGATGCGCAGCCTGGACGGGAACTATCTGATGCAGGATAAGGACGCCTGGAATGAGACGGCGCCCCGGCCGGACTATCTGTGGGACAGCAATATTTTTAACGATGTGAAATACATATGGAATAAAGAGGTTATATTTGGAAATGTGAAGGCTGTCTTTGAGCGGACCAAGGCCGGGGAGGAGAGCACGAGCTTTGACCAGTATATGAACTGGGCGCCGGAGAAGGAGTGGGGGAGGGAGGCGGTGCTTCGCACCTATTCGGAGCCCTCCGAGCGGTTTGCCGTGGAGCATCCCCTGACGGAGGAGGATGCCCGGATGGTTCGTGAGAATCTGGAGCAGAATGTCATTGCCACGGCTCGGGCCAATCCCGATGTTCTTTTTTACTGCTTCTTTCCGCCCTACAGCGTGGCCTACTGGGACAGCGAGCTGGCAGCCAAGGGGGATATGGGCCGGCAGCTGGCCGCCCTGCGCCTGGCGGCCTCCCTGCTCACAGAGGTGGAGAATATACGCCTCTTTGCCTTTGACGACCTGACAGACATCACCTGCAATCTGGACAACTATATGGATGTGCTCCACTACTCGGAGGCAGTGGGGGACCAGCTTGTGGAGTGGATGGCGGCGGGAGAGCACCGGCTGACTGCGGAGAACATGGAGGAATACTTTGCGCGGGTGGAGGAGCTTTACAGGGGCTTTGATTATGCGTCTTTGTATGGGGAGTGAAAAGTGATAAACGGATAATGAAAATTTGGCCATTATGGTATATAATGAAGGCAGGACGCTGCGGTTTGCTTTTGGAAAGGAGGCTTTTGTGAAGAACAGCCAGGAAATCATGAAAGAGTTTGCCAGGGAAGTAGGCCGGATTTTAGGGGACAGTCTCTCCAAGATTATTCTTTATGGCTCCTATGCTCGAGGTGATTACCATGACGGCTCGGATATGGATTTGATGATTTTAACGAATTTAACGGATGATGAGATTGAAAAAGCAGAAAGAAAATTGTTCGATTTGGCGTTTGACTTTCAGATGAAGTATTATGTTGATATCAGCGTGATTTTGAAGAATGAAGCGCATTTCCGTTATTGGCTGGGAGCACTGCCATTTTATGATAATGTAGAGAAGGAGGGAGTGGTTCTCTATGGATGAACGGCAAATAGAATTGAGCAGATACCGGATTCAAGAGGCCAAAACCAGCTTTAAAGTGGCGGAAAATTGTCTGAAAGATAACTTTTATAAGGATTCTATTAATCGCTCCTATTATGCAGCGTTTTATGCTGTAAAATCAATATTGGCTTTGGGGAAGGTCGATTTTAAGCGTCATAAGGATGTCATAGGATATTTTAACCGCGAGTTTGTTGCAACAGAAGTTTTTCCTAGGGAATTGGGAAGACGCCTTGGCGCGTTGAAACAATTGCGAGAAAAAAGTGATTATGATGATTTTTACATTGCTTCGTACACCCAGGCGAAGGAGCAGTTAGA
>CALWRY010000145.1 GCA_944384065.1 uncultured Enterocloster sp.
GCGAAAAATACCCGGACCTTGATGTGTCCCGCCAGGATATCCTCCTGGGCGTTGTCCTCATCCCGGTACTCCGCATAGAGCCCGGCGCACATGCCGCCCGCCATCAGGCTGTTGCCCCAGATATTAAAGCTGTTGATGATATCATCAATCAGACGCCGGTTCATATTGGCGTCTAGCCTGCGGCTGTTTTCTTTGACAAAATAATTTCCCACATAGTCGAACATCCGGCGGCAGCCAATCCACCGGTCCTTGGGATCCGTATTTGCCGGGAAGCATCCCGTATTATTTCCAAAGGATTTCCAGGTCATATCGCAGATGGCCGTCACAATCCCTTCCCCGTTTACATTCCCAGCCTGCACCTGATCCAAAAGGATCTCGCTCCCGTTCGCCAGCACTGTGCCGTCCACATTCAGCTCCTTGTTGGAAGGATACAGATACGGCACATCCTGGTTCTCCGAAGTATAATAAGACATCATCGCCCCGTAGACCGCGGAGTAGCAGAAAATCCGACCGTCCTTTACGACCCTGGGCCACAGGATAATGGCGTGCTCCCCATTGTACCCCACTTCTTCCTTTGCTTTCGCACAGTCCGTATACTTCCCTGCAAGCTCTGTGTCCAGATCCAGCAGGCACACTGCTTTAAAAGAGCCGTTAATGCCCACGCACTTCTCCTGCAGGGCCGCCCCGATATTGGGCTTCTCAGTCCAGCCGGGCGCCAGGAGGATGCTGGGGATGCATCCAAGCCGCGGATATACCTGCCGCAGTACCTCCAGGCCGCTCTCCCTTCCCGTCTCCACATCATAGGCACCGATGATATCCGTCTCCGTGACCAGCTCTGGGGCCAGCACCTTTGCCGACAGGCTGATGGAATCAACTCCATAAGCGCTCCCTCCGCCAAGCAACGTGACAACCAGATGCCCATAGGAATCAAAATCCAACACATAGTCCGTACCTTCCGCCAGTTCTGCGGCTTCCGCCGTAATCTTGGCTGTCCCAATCTTGGCCGTCCCCACTTTGGCCGCATCCGGCTGGGCGGTAATCCTCACCGAATCCAGAAGGATCCCTTCCTTTTCAACAACGGCCTGATGGTCTTCCACCGAATACTCTGCCGTCTCCAAATCCTTCACATGAACCGCCGGATCCAGCACATTGATGAAGATCACCGGATTCACCTGGAATATCTGGAAGCAGGCATACATACTCATGCAGAGTGTGTACGCCTCCCAGTTATCGCTGTACCCCAAGACTGCCTCAGCCTCCTCAAAGGATTCCGCCCGGATCGGACGGTTTGCCGCAGCGTAGGGATCCTCCGCCAGGTTCACCGGGGCTGTCCCGAAAACCACCTGGATCCCGTACTCTGTGGTAACCGGGCTGGGAAATGAAGTCGCCTTTTCCGAAACCTCTACCCGATGCTTATACGCCATGTCCACTCGCTCCCTTCTCAATTCTCTTATACAAGGCAGCCATCCGGCTCCCATCCTTCCTAAGTTCCCTGCGGGCCTTTGCAAGCCCGTCCGCCGGAACTATCAAGTCCTTCATATACGGCTGCCGCTCCATCTCTGCCGCCAGCGCCGGGGGATAACCTCCCCTTAACGCCGTCCCATGCTGGATCACATGCCGGATGGACGGCCCCAGATACACCATTGTCTCGCTCATTCCCAATCCTCCATTTCAATCCCTGGCAGATACCACAGCATTTCCAGCGCCCCGAAAAATCTAGGGAATGTCTCGTCCTCCTGGTATGCCAGATTCATTTTTTTACTGCAAAAAAACGGCCCCAGGGCTGTCTCGCTCTGGAACCGCTTCACCACCCGCTCCATGATGGCTGTCAATGTAAAATAGCCCCGAAGGGCCGGATCCTCATCATAGACGGCGAAGGGTATCAGGATGCGGGCCATGTTCGCTGTTCCCACGGCCTTATCATCCATCCAATACTCCACCGTATCGGCCCGGACGATAAAATAGGGAAACGGATCCTTTTCCGCTCCCGCATCCATGTACGTCTCGTCAAATTCTGGCGGAGCAGCCAGTGGCATGGCGGAAAATACGGGAATCACCGGCAGCGCCTGGGGATATCCCTTTAACGCCGCCCGTTTCCCTTCCTGATCCATCAGATCCATGTCCTCCGTCAACCGTTCAATTTCCTTTATCAGCATCCGCTGCAATTCATTGATTGTCATTTTCTTCCCAGCGCCTCATCCACAAATCTTCTCAAATTCTCCTGCAGGTCCGCAGCGATATGCGGCTGCACAATCCCGTACACCCGTTCGGAGCTTCCCAGCATCACGGGGATGGAATTACTGAACTTCTCATTGATTTCCAGCCGTTCTTTCCCCGCTCTCTGGGCCACAGCAATGTGCCGCACCGCGCTGCCCGCTTTGCCCTTCTTTGTATCCTTCCTCCTGACCTGTCCCCTGGCCGCAATATTGTTCACAAACGCCTTAATACCGCCGCGCTCCAGCCGTTTCAGGCTTCCGGGCTTCACCACCTGGGCCTTTACCCCGGCCTTCCTGCCTCTGGATACCTTAAACCGGTTTAAGGGAAGAGGCTCTCCTTCTGAATGGATGATAGAAGCCGGGGCCTGCCCGGAACTGGTACGGATGCGCATGGCCTTTTTAAATCCCGCGTTCTTTACCGTATAGGATTCTTGGGCCTTGGAAGCCAGGCTCTCCCTGGCCTGCTTTGCGGTAGCCGCCACCGCCTTTTTCAGGGCCTGGTTCTGCAGCTGCGCATCCTCCAGCCGGGAGAGAAGTCTCCTCACCTGCTCTGTATCCACACCAATGTCCCAATAGACCTTTTTCATGCGCGCACCGCCTCCAGGCTGATAGAGTATATCCCGCTCTCATCCACGCTGTCCGTAACCAGATAGGTCCGGCCGTCAAATACCAGGCTCCGCCCCACCGGCGGCAGGGGACCGAAGTCCTCCGCCAGCACATAGAAAAGCATCTGCTTCACATACACGCCCTGCCGCCAGGCCTGGGTACCGGACTGCCGTTTTTCCCGCTCCACCATCTCATTGTCATCGATGATAACCAGCATCCGCCGGCCGCTGATCGCATGAAGCTCGCCGAACTCCTCGAAATTCAGGAATACCGTCCGGTTATCATCTTTTACGATATCCTTAAATCCCCAGCCCATCACTCGCTGGCTGTGCATACGCCCCGGGCAATGAGCGCGGTGATAATCTCATTGACCTTTGTCCGCACCGCGTCAATCTCCTCTGTCCCGGCTAACGCCGCCAAAGGAGCGGCCTCTCCGGTCAGCCCTTCTCCAGCCGGGCCCTGGGGGCCGGTTTCTCCCGTATCGCCTTTGGGACCCTGGGGGCCTGCTTCGCCGGTATCGCCTTTCGGCCCCTGGGGGCCTGTCTCTCCGGTATCGCCCTTGGGCCCTTGGGGGCCTGCTTCG
The DNA here is from genome assembly GCA_944384065.1 of uncultured Enterocloster sp. Taxonomy (GTDB): domain Bacteria; phylum Bacillota; class Clostridia; order Lachnospirales; family Lachnospiraceae; genus Enterocloster. The sequence continues at coordinate 3,406 of CALWRY010000145.1, forward strand.
CCGGGATCTCCCTTCGGGCCCTGAGGGCCTACCTGCTCATTTTCCACTCCAGCCTCCAGCGCGTTCATCCGCTCTGCCGTGATTACTTCTCCATCTGTCCATGTGTGCTTCTCGTATGCCATATTCTTTTCCTCCTCTAACCTAATAACTTAATCTTCACCGTTTCCGCTTCCGCTGCCGCCGCTTCCACCGCGTACCCAACAGCTCCCGCCGTCGCTTTATCGATCCCATCCGCATCTGTGAAGGTCACTTCGTCCCCAGCCGCCAGGGCCACTGCTGCCTTTTTTGGGATCTCAAAAATGCCCGTCATATGCAGGGCGCCCAGGCCGCCGGCCGGAATCTCTCCCCCTGCGATACCGATCCGCTTTCCGAAAATCACCACCGTTCCTGCTGGGATTGCCGTCTCCGTGCTGTTTACATAATCAATCGCTTCTCCACGCTGAATATAAGCCGCTGTCTTTGCCATCTCTCATTCCCTCCTTTCTCATGCCAACGCAATGGGTGAGGACACCTCAATACCCGGATTCTTAACTGCGCCCATGAAGTCCAGCACTGTGATTCCCCAGTCCCCGTACACATCCCAGACAAAGCCCAGCTGTCCCGGCGTCTCCATCCGGCGAATGTTGGGAATCTCCTGGCCGTTCAGATAATCTACCTGGATAAAATCCGTATCGTTTGTATCGCCCACCAAAAACCAGGGAATCGCCCCCGTGGGAACCAAAGCGTTCAATGTGGCGTCCTCGGCCACCCGGATGGTATCCCGGTACTGATACAGCGGATTCACATCCCCAGACGCGCTGATGGTAGGCGAATTAAACAGGGTATACATGGCGAACTTATACCCCAGCGGCACCACCATCACCGCCGGGCGGATGAGGATTGCCTGCTCTGCGCCGTCCGCCTTCTTCTTATGTCCGCCCAGCGCCAGGATCATGGACTGAACCGCCTCCTGGGTGATTCCCGTCCCCTTAGCCAGAAGGTTTTTATGGTCAGCCCCAAAGAGCGGCTTCCCATCGTAAACCTTTGGATTGGCCGTCAGGATGCGGTACACCTGGGTATTGATGGTTGTCCGGGCCGCCTTGGCCGCCCTGGCCGGAAGCGTAGTCACCACCCCCATATCGTCATTGATAAATGCCTGGCGGCTCATGGTAAACTGCCGGCCGTAAGTCTTTAACTGCCGCTGGGGAAGCTTCTCATCTACCGGCAGGGTATGTTTGAGCTCCCCATTCTCCGGCACCTCCAAAAATTCCCCGAAACTGCCCTGCACATAATAATTGTCCGCCTTCTTAAAATCCGCCAGGGATCCCTTTGTTGTAAACAGATCAAAGGTCACCGGGGCCGTCTTATGCCCCTCCACATACGCCTTGCGGATGGTCTGGTCCATAATGGCCGGAAATGCGGACGTGGGATTAAAGAAGGATCGCCGCATCGTCTCCTCAAAAAGCGCATTGGGATCCATCATGTAATAGTTCCGGGAATCCCCGCCCTGCTCCTCCGCCAAGCAGTGGGCGGCAATCATCCGAAGAGACGCCCCCCGAAAGTCCGCCGCGCCCGGCGCCGGTTTCTCCACCGGGATGTTATTCCGCAGCAGGATGCCGTCCACCATCGCGCTCCGCATCTTGTCCGCCGCATCCTCCGTCACCCTGGCGGAAATAGGCGCCCCGTTCCGCTCTAACTGGGAGAGCACTGCGGCCCGCACCTGATCCATACTATCTCCCCGGGAGATAAACTGCTCCGGCTCAATTCCAAACCGCCCGCAAAGCGCCGTAATCTCCCGGATTCTCGCCCGCTCCGCCAGGATGGCCCGCTGGCCTTCCCCCTCTCCGTTTTCTCCGGTTCCCGCCGGATCTGCCGCCGGAGCCTGCGGGGTTCCCCCGGCTCCTTCCGCGCTTCGTCCGCTTCCGGCCGCGCCACTTCCCTGGCCGCCTCCTGTTTGTCCCTGAGCGGGGCCCGTGCCGCTCCCGCTCCTGGTTCCTCCTGCAACAGCCGCATCAATCTGCCCCTGAAGCTGGTCAAACTCTCTCTGTTCCTCCGTCGTCAGGCCGCGTCCCTCACTCCTTGCCGCCTCTGTGATCTGCCGCTGCCTGGCGATCATTTCCTGTAAAGTCATGTTCCTTCATCCTCCTATTTAAAAATTTTTGCTTCCTTCAGTTTCGCAATCAGGCCGTTAAAATCCTCCTGCGTGGGAGCCGCCGCCAGATCCGCCGGCGCCGTCACCTGCACAAACTCGGCGCCGCCCTGCCCTCCCTCGTAGTTTTCCGCAATAAAAGAACAGATGGCTTCCAGATTATCCGGTAAACCATCTGTCTCCTGGCCGGTCAGCGCCGCCGCCACTTTTTTCATTTCTTTTTCCAGACTCAAATCCTCTCACCCCCTTTTAAAGCTCTCGCATAATTTTCATTTACCTGAACCAATCTCTCATAGCAGGAAAGCGGCGCCATAGGAGGAAGCTCCTCCTGGCTTCGCCCCACCCCCACCGTCGGGTCCGCCGGCACAGATACAATGCTGATCTCCAGCGGCGTCCACTTCTTGGCTATGTAGCACGGCCCCGTAAAACGCCCATCCGAGGACGTCTTTCCCGCTGCCACTTCCTCCCAGGCATCCACACTGTAGCCCACGGATACGCCTTTCAGGGTGCCGCCTGCTACCTTTTTACGGATTATCTCCGCTTCCTCATCCTCGTCAAAGGCAATGACGGCCTTCCCTCTCCCCGCTTCATTCCAAGCCTTTTCAATTTTCCCCAGGACCTTGTTGGTGTTGTGGTTGAACAGCACCACACCGATGGACTGCAGGCGGCTCAGATCCATACAATCCCCGGAGTGATCCAGGATCTCCACCCCATACCACCGTGTATAGGGCTCCTCCGACGAGAAGGAAAGCTCAAACCTCCGCCCGTCATCCTCCCCTTCCAGCGCCCGGATTCCTGCTTCCATAAACCGCACCGGCCGGAAGTCGTCTCCTCCCTGGGGATTCTGCCGCATGGGCCGCTCCCTAGCACCCGATCTGTCCGCAGGCATCCTATTCCCCTGTATTGTTCGTTCCATCCCCTTCTTCCTCCTTTACCTCCGTATTCACTTCCGTTCCCTGGAGCATGGCCATAAGGTCAATGCGCTTCTTCTGGGCATATTCCTGTGCTTCCGCCATCTCATTAACCACCGTTTTCCAGTCACGCCCATTCTCCGCGCAAATCTGTTGAAAAGTTTTCTGGCCTGTCTTTAAAGCAATGCCGTTGGCGTTCGCCTCCTTGTAGGGGTCGATCCACCGCTTGGGAATCGTCACCCACTCGTGGGAGAGATACCGCTCCTTCTGCTCCC
>CALWRY010000146.1 GCA_944384065.1 uncultured Enterocloster sp.
TGCCGCCAGAGTTCACAGGCGGCAGAAAACAGAAAGTGAACGGAAATCAAATCCTCTGGAGGAGGCTGGGGATGCTTGTTCGGGACGAGTTCGGAAAATACCGGATTGTCCATCAGCTGATAGAGGAGTATCTGGCGGAGCGCCAAGGATCCTACGGGAGGATACTCAGGCGCCAGCGGACCCTCCGCCGGGCTGCGGCTGCGGCCTGCGTGCTTGGCCTGGCAGGCGGGACCGCGTGGCTGGGCGTCAGCGTCCTGCGGGAAATTTCCAGGGAGCCGGTTCGCCAGCCCTACGATGAGGGGACCGCGGAGCAGGCAGTGGACGCGGCATTTCGGGCTTATATAAGCGGTGCCAGACAGTATGAGGCTATGTCCGGCCTTATCGACAGCCTGCAGGGGAAGGCTGCGGACGACAGTCTCCCGGAGGCGGCTGCCGGCCTTAAGGCGTGCAGAGAGGACCTGACGGCCTGCCTTTCCCAGGGGCCGGAGCAGGCGATGGCTTACAGAGAGCGGCTTCTGGAGAGCGGGGAGGTAATGCCCTGGTCCGGAGAGCCCCTGGATGGCGCGGCTTACGAGGCTCTGGCCGTCCTGCCTGCCGAAAGGGCCGGGGAGTATCTGGGCTACATAGATACGCTGGAGAAGGCTATGGAGGAGCCGAAGCTCTGGGAGGATTTTGGGGTTGCCTATCTGGAGGGGATGGATGCAGTGCTCTTGGCAGATGCACAGATGCTGGGATGCTATTATAAGGAGGTGCTTGAGCCGGAGCTTGAGGCGATGGCGGACAGCGAATCCGAAAAGACGCGGGAGATGGGCAGCAGATATCGGACGGCAGTAACCGGATATGACGGCCAGTACCAGATTTCCAGGGAGGCGGAAGGGGTGCCGGAGGAATACGAGGCCGCTCAAGCCAGGGCCAGAGACGCCTTTCGGGAGAATACAATCCATGGATATTTCCGCCTGGAGGAAGCAGAGGAAGAGACTGCGTCCCAGGAGGCGGTCGGGGAAGCAGGAGACGCCCAGGCGGATGCAGGGGACGCGGCGGCTCATCTGCTCACGGTATGGTCGGATTTTCTCCGCGTTGTGGACGCGGCCTATGCCAGCGAGCTCTGGGCCTTGGACTATGTGGATGCATTTCTGGAGAGCGGGGACTGGAAGGACCTGGAGAAGGCCAGGGCGGCCTGCATTGCCTCCGCCCGGTATCTCACGGAGCTCTCCATGAAAGAGGAGGACTTAAGTCAGGAGGAATATCTGGCGCTGGCTAAGGCGGGCATTGACGCAGAGTACCAGTCCACGGAGATTTTGTCAGCTCCGGAGCTTGTGGAGGAGGCGCACCGGAGCGTCCGCGACAACCGGCTGGTAAAGCTGGAGCAGAGCGTGTTTGACAGGACTTCTATCCGCATGATGAAGGAGGAGAGCGCGGTCCGGCGGGAATATATTTCCTGCATGACCGGATACTACTGCGGGATGACCAATTATCTGCTGCTCACTCTGGGGGATGCGGATGCCGCTGCAGCCTACTGGCACGAGATGGAGGGACGCTATCCGGCACTCACCCAGGGCAGAGCCGGATGGGCGCCGGACAAGGACGCGGCGGCTGCGGCCGTGGATGCCCAGCTGGACCGGCTGGAGGAAAATGTAAATAGGACGGTGGATTTATTGTCCGATTCCAGCGCCCAGCTCTATGGACTGGAAAATTCGCTGGCCGAGGGCGGGATATCCCAGCTGGCGGAGGAGGTATTTCCTATGACAAATATGCCGGAAATGCTTCCGATTCCAGAGTGGTACAATCCGGCAGAGGCCGGCTACATCAGCTTTATTGAGGAGGAGAGCGGGGATATTCTCTATCCGGAATCCGGCGCGCCGCTTCCGGATGGGACCTACGGGGCGTATATCCAGGTGCTGGGAGTGACAGCCGATGCAATTGGGGATTACGTGGACGCTGCCGCCCCCTATGCCCAGGAGAGCTGGAAGGCGGACGACGGGGATGTATGGTATCTGGTGATGCCGGACTATCATGTGAAGCTGGAAGCCGGGGAGGACGGAGTCACACTTCTCTTTACCGGAGGGGATGCGGCATTTGCGCCGGCTTGGTATTTAAGCAGCAGTTCTGAACGGGCGGAAAGAAAAATCAATTTTTAAAAATGGCCTGCAGTATAATATAGACACCAGCTGAGAGGAGGGAAAATCAATGAGAAGGATGATGAAGAGTCTGCTTGGTATTTTGTGCTGTGCGTGCCTTGTGGGAGCGGCGGGCTTCCCGGCTTTTGCTGAGGCAAAGGCTTCGGAGGGAGCTTCTGGAATCTTGGTATATCAGGCGGAAAATTTGAGCTGGAACGGCGAAGAGGTTACAGTGAAGGGCCAGTTTGTCAACACCAGCGCGGACAAGGACATTACCCAGATTAACAGCGCCACATTCTCCGTGTTTGACGCCAGTGACAAGAAGATAACGGAGACCACCCTGAATTCCAGCTCCCTGGGTGAGGTGAAGCTGGCCCCCGGCGAGCGGTGGAGCTACACCATTGTGCGCACTGTCCCTGGATTTAACCCTGGAAATTTTGACCTGGACTCCAGCTTTAAGACAGGCTGTTCCACGGATATTACCATCGGAAGCCATGGAAGCGGCTGCTCCTTCTGTGCTTCACGCGGAAGCCTTGCCTTCAGTACGGAGGATACCATGTCCCAGGAGGAGTGGGAGAATCTGATCGCGAAGCTGCGGAAGGCAGTTGGGAATGACAGCTCCTCGGCCCAGGCATCCTCGGGAACTGGCAGCGCGGGCACCTATGTGCCCTACACGCCTTATGTGCCCAGCACCTCTGGCATCAATACGAAGAGAACCTGCATCACATGCAATGGAACCGGATACCTGATTTGCGAGAACTGCAATGGAATGGGCTACAATATGCCGGAGCGCCGCATGACCTGCCTGGTGTCCCATCACGCAGACTGCCCTGGCATCCACGGGGGCAGCTGCAATGGCTGCCACGAGCGCCACGATATACGTCCAGTGAAGGAGAAATGCTACCAGTGCGGCAGCGACGGAAGGAAGACCTGTCCGAGATGCTTTGGCAGCGGGACGCGGTAGGGAGCACTGGAAAAGTGAAATGAGGAGTGGCAGTCCCGGCCTCTTGACCGCCGCACATGCGGTCAAGAGGCTGCAGGGCCAAACAGCAGCAATACATCTTTTGCCGTTTCTGTATCAAACTTTCGTACGGACGTTTAAGATGCGGATGGGTGCGTCTTATACTGGAAGCGCTTATCCTCTCTATATTTGACGCGCCGCGGATTGCCCTCGCTTCTATAAATTGCGCCCTGCTGTAAATCGTAGACGACCGACCAAACCGTGTCTTTTCCAGCTGCTCTATCGTATTGGCATAAAAAACCATAGCATCCTGATAATAGTTTTTTGGAAAACTCTGCATCTTTAACGGCAGCTTGGCTGCTGAGAGCAGAAAGCATCGTTTGATAACGTCTTTCGGCGAACCAGTCATCTATTTTCTCGTTATTGCAGATTTGCATGGCGGGATGATGAAAACGATTGGAGGCGCAGACAAAGCCTATCTTTTGATTTAACGAGGAAATAATTTCTGTGCGCTCCGTATTGCATTCTATCACGGCAATATTGCCGGTCATATCTGCCAAAGTAAATGTTTGAGCGGATGAAATCGGCAAATATTTCAAACACGCGATTACGTCTTGTATATTCCTGCATCTCTCAAGAAAGTATCTCAAAAGTAAACCGGCATTGAATCCGGCAGCTCTGCCGTACGGATAAACAGAGGTTAGTCCTACGGCCAGGCCATGCTCGTTGACGCCGTCCTCCATTTCAACAAAGGCAGTTGTATTGCCTGTAAAAGAATACGCATCCGCAGTGAATTTGTAAATCACATTCAGATTCAGCTTTTCAAGGTCCGTTAGGAAATCGCTGTTTCGTCCCAAAATCGTATGGTTATCATTTATAACGGCAAAGCATGAACAATTACAGGACGGCGGCATGGCATACATGCTGAATAGAACCGCTTGAAGCATTTGGACACTGCAGGCTTGGCCGTCTGCTATGCCTTGAATTTCATCAAGAATTTCCGGAAAATATTTTTTATAAATCGGAATACACGATAAAGCAAAATCAATCCGCTCCTGTGTAATTTGAAAAGGAATGTGATTCAAAATAATATTTTTGTGTCTTAACAGCAGGGAACCCCACCGGAAGCCAATCTCATAGTGTGTTCCCCTAAAATGTGAATGATACATTTTTACACGCTCCTTATTTGTGGTATAAAGAGCTGCCGGTAACTCTCTGGGTAAAGAGTAAATGAATAAAAATTTTAAGTCAATACTTTTATGGAAAGTTTTTAACAGTAAATTTGCCGGACAGTGAACTAAGATTGCCACAGGATTGATAATGTGCTAAACTATATCCGTCTCAGATTACCGCATCAGGCAGAAAGAAGTGATTTGTATGTGTATCAACACGCAAAAGAGGAATAAAGCTTTTCTCCATGCAAAGCCAGTAGATTGCGACAGCTGCATGGAGTATGTAATAGTTCGGACGGCGGCTATACCCTAAAGGGCACCTGGTCTTCCTGCCCGCCGTCTGAACTATTGTCGCAAAATAAAAATGCTGGCTTTGCAGCTTGACCATCATATCAAGGAGGAAGCCTGCATGAAATATCTTAACGCACAAGCTATTCTTCCGGACGCATTGGTAAAAGAGCTGCAAGCCTATATTCAAGGCGGATATATCTATGTTCCTGTCAAACCGGAACAGCAGAAGCGCTGGGGAGAAGCCTCCGGCTATCGGCAGGAGTTAGAAAAGCGCAATCAACAGATAAAAACGGAGTATCACAGCGGTATTTCCATAGAGTGTCTGTCTGAAAAATATTGTTTATCTTTATACGCTGTTCGGAAAATCATATATCAAAAATGAATGTAAGGGGCTGCCAAGCGCGGCCTCTTTTTTGTACCAATCATTTCGGTATCATACAGTGTATAGAGCATTTTCCGGAATTTCTGTAAACTAAAGGGGAAGCACACACAGAGATTTTATGAAAGGAGGCAGTTATGCCGCAGAAAATATATCCCCGTTCAAGGGACAGAGAAACCGTCTATTTAAAAGGTGTTGTCAGCAATCCAAACATTATAATCGGTGATTATACAATGTATAATGATTTTGCCAGAGAACCAAAGGATTTTGAAAAGAACAATGTTTTATATCAATATCCAGTCAATCAGGACAAGCTGATAATCGGTAAATTTTGCTCCATTGCCTGCGGAGCAAAATTCCTATTTAATAGTGCGAATCACAGCTTATCTTCGCTTTCCACTTATCCATAGATGTCCCGCCCTATACAATCGTTGGCGGCGTTCCGGCAAGGCCTATAAGAAAGCGTTTTACCCAGGAAACAATTGATTTTCTGCTTAAAATAAAGTGGTGGAATTGGCCTGAAGAACGTATCCGGCAGCATATAACCGAGATACAGTCAGGAAATGTCGAAAATTTGCGGTAACAGGACGGAAACAAAAACCAAAATCCCTTTTCTGTGTCTGCTATACTGATGCCATAAAGAAAAAGAAATCACAGAAATAAAGTATCGGAAAGGGGTATCAATTATGAAGAACATGATGAATCAGATGAAGAAGCTTGCAGCCGCCTGTTTAATCACTCTTGGAGTTATCGCTGCAGCCGGAGGAACCTCCTTCGCAGCCACCACAACCACCACCTGCGCCAACTGCAATGGGAGCGGCAAGGCCGTCTGCACCTGGTGCGACGGAAAGGGATATAAGACCGTGCTGGATTACAGCTATACCTGCATCACCTGTGAGGGAACCGGCCAGGCGAAGTGCCTGCACTGTCTGGGCAAGGGAACGAAGACAACCGGAACGCCGGACACGAATACCGCAGCCGCTGTTCCGATGGCCCCCGGCTTCGTGACAGTCCCGGGAACCGCCGTTCTTCCCACCAGCCCGGTTATGGCTCCCACTGCCGGAATGGGCGGTATGTGCACCCAGATGAACTGCCCGGTATGCCGTGGAACGGGAAGAAAGGTCTGCACCTCCTGCAGCGGCAATGGCTTCCGTGAGGCGAGAAAATCCGGCATCAATTTAGGATATGGAAGCTCCTACTACTGGACAAAGAGCGGATGCGCAGCCTGCGGCGGAAGCGGACAGTCCATGTGCACCCACTGCGGAGGGGACGGGATGTTATAATTGAAGCACAGGGAGACACACAACACAGGGGTTTAAAAGCATAGAGAAAAGAAGCCGCTTCCAGATACAGGGCTGGGGGCGGTTCCTTTTGGGTATACCCGCGGGGCATGCATTGCGGCTAACTTAAAAACGAAAAATCCGTTGATAATTTTATAATCAAGTGGTATAATATCCGCAAGAAGATTTATTAACGCAAAATACGTTTTTAAGTTTGGAGGTGCTTGGTATGAAGCTTCTGAGAATCACAGCGGACGGTTTGCCGCTTTTTAAGGAAAAGCTTGATATATGCTTTTATGCACAGCAGAGAGTATCAGAGAACCAGAAAGATGTCCTTTATTCCTTGTTTTCAAATATATATTTGAATCCAGCTAATGGATTTATAGGAATTAATGCTTCAGGAAAGACATCTGTATTA
>CALWRY010000147.1 GCA_944384065.1 uncultured Enterocloster sp.
CCTGGTGGATGAGGCGCACAACCTGGTGGATCGGGCCAGGGAGATGTACAGCGCGTCCCTGATAAAGGAAGATATCCTGGCAGCCCGCAAAATTCTGCGGTCAGCGGGAGCGCCGGAGCGCCTGCTCTCCCTCCTGGGCACATGCAGCCGGCGGATGCTGGCCATTAAGCGGTCCAGGGAGGAGGAAAATGAAAATCGCCGGCAGGTCCTGGGGACGGAATACGAGCTTTTGGAGGATGTGAACCTGCTGGAGCTGGGCTTGCTGTCCTTAATGGGGGAGTTAGACAGCTATATGAATGAGCGCTCGGAATTCCCGGATCGGGACAAAGTGCTGGAATTCTATTTCCAGGTCCGGGATTTTCTGGCGGCCTGCGGCCGCCTGGACGACAGCTACCGGATTTACAGCCGGATGCTTCCCGGCGGGGAGTTCATGGTGAAACTCATGTGCATCAACCCTTCTGCCGCCCTGCGGGAATGCCTGTCGCAGAGCGTCAGCACCCTGTTCTTTTCCGCCACCCTGCTTCCTGTGGGATATTACAAGGAGCTTCTGTGGGGAAGCAGAGAGGAGTACGCAGTCTATGCCCTGTCCCCGTTTCCCCGGGAAAACCGGCTGATACTGGCAGCGAGGGATGTGAGCAGCCGCTACGGCCGCCGCATCCAGGGGGAGTACGAGAAGATCTGCGACTACATTTGCCGGATTGTGGAGGGACGGCAGGGAAATTATATGGTGTTCTGCCCTTCCTACGCATATTTGGCGCAGATTCAGGAAATTCTTGAGGAAAGGCTTGGCCGGGGGGAGGCGGATTTCACCCTGAAGGCCCAGAAAAGCCGCATGGAGGAGGCGGAGCGGGAAGAATTTTTGGAGCAATTTTCCGAGAAGCAGGATAAATCCCTGGCAGCGCTCTGCGTGATGGGAGGTATTTTTTCCGAAGGGATCGATCTGAGAGAAGAGAGGCTCATCGGCGCCATCATTATCGGGACCGGCCTGCCCCAGGTAAATGTGGAGCAGGAGATCCTGCGGGACTATTTCGACAGCAGGGGGGACGGGGGATTTGCCTTCGCCTATCAGTATCCGGGGATGAATAAGGTGATGCAGGCCGCAGGCCGCGTGATACGCACAGCCCGGGACAAGGGCGTGATCGCCCTCCTAGACGACCGTTTCCTGCGGCCGGAGTACACCGCCCTTTTTCCCAGAGAATGGGAAAGCTACACAGTGGTGGACCGGTACAATGTCGCCCGGGCCCTGGAGGCGTTCTGGGGGAAATGAGGCCCCGGGCCGGGCGGTGCTACAGCATTTCCATAAATTGTCTGGCAGCCTGGGAGACAGGGAGCGTATCGTTGAAGGCCACCATCATCTGACGCGCAGGCAGGCTTTCCGCAAGCTTCAGGACAAAGAGCTCCCGGTCATTGTCCGGGATGCAGAAATCCGGCACAAAAGCAACCCCCAGGCCGATGCGGGCCAGGTCAATGAGGAGGTCGTTGCTGGAGAGCTCAATTTCCGGCACCAGATCCAACTGGTGCTTTTGGAAAACCTGGTGGAGAAATTCGCTGGTGGTGCTCCTGCGATCCAACATCAGGATGGGATATTTGAGCAGATCCGACAGGGACAGGGTTTTGCCTTCCAGGGGAAAGGCATGGCGGCTGGCGGCAAATACATCGTGAAACTCATTGATCACCCGGGTATTTAGGGCGCCGCTTAAAGCGGAGTTGGGATAGTTGGTGATGATAAAATCCGCCTGGCCGTTCTCCAGGAATTTGGCGCAGGCGATGGAGGTCTGGTTGATGACCTTGATGTGTATGCCCGGATACTCCTGGTGGAAGCGCTTCAGGTAGGGGATCAGATAATAGCGGCAGATAGTGTCGCTGGCCCCGATGCGCAGCTGGCCTCCGTTTAAAGTGTGGGCCTCCAAAAGCTGGTTTTCCCCCTTGCGGATCAGGTTCATGGCAGGCTCGATGTGCCTGAGAAGAATCTCTCCCTCCGGGGTGAGCTGCACCTTTTTGGTGCTGCGGATAAAGAGGGGCTGGCCCAGCTTCTTCTCCAGCACCTTGATGGACTGGCTTACGGCTGACTGGGAGATGAAGAGATGCTTGGACGCCTCGGAAAAGCTCAGGGAGATGGCCACATGGTAAAAGACTTTATATAATTCATAGTTGATATCCATTTTTGGAAATCCTCCTTACCACTACATCTTAGCATGGCACGGAGGATTTTGTAAAGAACATGCTGGTCCCGGAGGGGACGGAAAGGACGAAGTGAGATGGAATACGATTTTTATAAAATGTATCTGGAGGAGATGGAAAAGATTCCGGCGCTGAGCGGTGAAGAGGAAGAGAAGATCTTAGAGAGAACAGCCGCAGGGGAAGCGGAGGCCAGAAAAAGGCTGGTGGAGGGAAGCCTGGGCAGGGCCCTTGCCTTTGCCAGGGAATATGAGGAGCGGGGGCTTCCCATGGGGGATCTGGTCCAGGAGGCCAATGAGGCTCTGATGCTGGCGGCGGTAGAGTATGACGGCAGCCGGGCATGGCGGGAGCTTATGGAGTACCGGATCCGGGAGGGAATCGAGTTAGCCCTGGCAGAGCAGAGCAAAGAGCGGGAGATTGAGGAAAATATAGCGGCCCGGGTGAATGTGCTCCAGACGGTTTCAAAGGCCATGGCGGAGGAGCTGGGGCGGGAGGCCACAGTGGAGGAGCTGGCCGGGAAGATGAAGATGACAGAGGAGGAGATCCGGAATCTGATGAAAATGGCCCTGGACGCCCTGAACGCGGAGTACGGGGGAACGGTTTAAAAAAGTGCTTGCATTTGCCGGGGGCGTGCATTACAATAATAACAAGCATGTAAGCGCTTACAATTTAGGAAAATGGAGGTAGCACCAGTATGGTGGGTATGAAAGGAAATGTAATTGTTGGACAGTCAGGAGGCCCCACGGCCGTGATCAATTCCAGTCTGGCCGGCGTCTATAAAACGGCAAAGGACAGAGGGGCGAGGAAGGTGTACGGCATGCTTCACGGCATCCAGGGGCTCTTGGAGGAGCGGTACGTGGATCTGTCGGATCACATCAAGAATGAGCTGGACATTGAACTCTTAAAGAGGACGCCCTCGGCCTATCTTGGCTCCTGCCGCTTCAAACTGCCGGATATCAGCGAGGACCGCGCCATTTACGACAAAATCTTTGACATCTTAAAGAAACTTGAGATTGAGTATTTCTTTTACATCGGCGGAAACGATTCCATGGACACCATCAAGAAGCTCTCAGACTATTCCCTGCTAAACGGCAGCAATATCCGCTTTATGGGCGTGCCCAAGACCATTGACAATGATCTGGCTGCCACGGATCACACCCCGGGCTTTGGAAGCGCGGCCAAGTACATCGGCTCCATCACAAAGGAAGTGATTCGGGATGGGCTGGTCTACGACCAGCAGAATGTGACGATCCTGGAGATCATGGGGCGGAACGCGGGCTGGCTTACAGGAGCGGCGGCCCTGGCCAAGTGCGAGGACTGCGAGGGGCCGGATCTCATTTTCCTGCCGGAAGTGACCTTTGACGTGAATTCCTTTATGAAAAAGGTGGCGGATCTCCACAGGAGAAAGAAATCCGTGGTGGTGGCCGTGTCCGAGGGCGTGCGGCTGGCGGACGGCCGGTATGTATGTGAGCTCACGGACGGAATTGAATTTGTGGACGCCTTCGGGCACAAGCAGCTCACGGGAACCGCCCGTTTCCTGGCGGAGAAGATCAACCGGGAGGTGGGGTGCAAGACCCGGGCCATTGAGTTCAACTCTCTCCAGAGATGCGCCTCCCACATAGTCTCCCGGGTGGATATCACCGAGGCCTTCCAGGTGGGCGGGGCCGCAGTGAAGGAGGCCTTTGAGGGGGAGACCGGAAAGATGATTATCTTAAAGCGGGTATCGGACGACCCCTACATCTGCGTCACGGATATTTACGACGTACATAAGGTGGCCAATGTGGAGAAAAAGGTTCCCAGGGAGTGGATCAACGAGAGCGGGGACTACGTGACGGAGGAATTTGTAAATTATGTCCGTCCCCTGATCCAGGCGGAGCTGACCCCCATCATGACCGACGGGCTTCCCAGACATCTGTACTACACGGATGTGGAAAAAAAGTAAACCGGTATGCCGTCTGCCGGCGGCAGAGTTTTCAGGGAGAAATTGGTCAATATTATTAACCAATTAAATGTCATTTAACCATATAAATAAGGACTGAGGAAAATGCGGAGAAGGGCTGCGTTTTTCTCAGTCCCTTTTTTTCGGCGGAAAACAGAGCCCTTGGCCGGCTGGAATGGATTAAAAAGATGGCATGTAATTTGCTGTTTTAAAATAAGTACATTGCAAACGCTTAAGCATAAGGAGGAGAATATATGGGAAGCAAAGAGAAAATCTACGGCATCGCGGAGACAAAAAATCAGAGGATCGCTGACATGAATCACTCCGTCTGGAGCTATGCCGAGGGCGGCTACCAGGAATACAAGAGCGCGGCCAAGCTTACGGAGGTTCTTCGCTCAGAGGGATTTGAGGTGGAGGAGAAAGCGGGAGGAATTGAGACGGCATTTATCGGGACCTACGGGAGCGGAGGCCCTGTGATCGGAATACTGGCGGAGTATGACGCCCTTCCCAATTTGAGCCAGGAGGCGGGCAATGCCGAGAGATGCCCCATTGAGGGGCAGAAGTTCGGCCATGGCTGCGGCCACAGCGCCCTCGGGGCCGGATCCGTGGGCGCGGCCCTGATTGTAAAGGAATACCTGAAGGAGACAGGGCTTCCCGGAACTGTGAAGCTTTTTGGCTGCCCGGCGGAGGAGACAGGTTTTGGAAAGGCGTTTATGGCTAAGGCCCGCTGCTTTGACGGACTTGACATGTGCTTTTCCTGGCACCCGGCGGACGCCAACACGAATTTCCCCAGGGCCATCGCCAACTATGCGGTGCGTTTTGATTTTAAGGGCCGCAGCTCCCACGCTTCCAGCGCCCCGGAGCAGGGCCGAAGCGCCCTGGATGCCTGCGAGCTGATGAATGTGGGCGTGAATTATCTGCGGGAGCATGTGCCCTCCTCCACAAGGATGCACTACGCCTATCTGGACTGCGGCGGCGAGGCGCCCAATGTGGTGCAGGATCACGCCTCCCTTCTGTACTATGTGCGGGGGCCCCGTCTCGCCCAGTGCAGTCAGGTTCTGGAGCGGATCAAAAAAATCGCCCAGGGAGCGGCCCTGATGACGGAGACAGAGGTAAATATCCGGATTTTGGGGGGACTCAACGATTATATACCCAACGATACGGCCTCAAAGCTTATCGCGGACGCCTTTGGGGCTTACGGCGGGCCGGATTTCGGCCAGGAGGAATACGCCATTGCGCGCAGATTTTTTGAGACATTGCCCGAAGAAGATCGAAAGAAGGCGGCGGCTGCAGGCGCAAAGGCGAATGGGATCCGCGAGGAGGAGTTCGCCGCCCGTCCCCTGAGCACAGCCGTGGAGCCCTACAGCGAGAAGGTGCGCCAGACCATTATGCCCGGCTCCACGGATGTGGGGGATGTGAGCCACATTGCCCCCACCGGCCAGTACATGGTGACCGGGGTTGTCCTGGGAACCGGGGATCATACCTGGCAGTTCACGGCCCAGATAGGAACCTCTATCGGGGACAAGGCGGCCCAGTCCATTGCCCGGGCCATCGCCTATGCCAGCGCTCAGGTCTATGAAAATCCTGAACTGGCAGAGCAGGCGAAGCGGGAGCTTTTGGAAGAAACAGGAGGCGTCTATGTCTCCCCCATACCGGACGGCATGAAGCCGGGCGAGGGAGTATAAAACGAAAACCGTTACCGGTAGAGCCTCTTGTGCTCGTAGACAGGCTCGGAGGTGAGCTCAACTCCCAGCTTGTGGAAAACCTTGATATCCACCTGTGAGAGCATCACCGAGGTGTGGACCTGACAGCCCTTTAGCCGGGGAAGCTGGCTTAAGGCCAGGCGGGCTGTCTCGTCCGTAGCCGCGCTCATGGACAGGGCGATGAGAACCTCGTCGGTGTGGAGGCGGGGATTTTTGCTTCCCAGATAGTTGGTTTTCAGGGTCTGGATGGGCTCTATGGCCGAGGGGGCGATCAGGTGGGTCTCGTGGTCAATGCCGGCCAGAACCTTGATGGCATTGAGCAAAAGGGCAGCGGAGGCGCCCAGGAGATCGCTGGTCTTTCCTGTGACCAGGGTGCCGTCGGAGAGCTCCATGGCGGCTGCGGGGGCGCCGATCTCCTCCGCCCGCTTAAGGCAGGCCCCCACCACCCGCCGCATATCCGGCTTGATCTTGGCCTGGTTCATGAGCAGATTGATCTTGTATACCTCGTCGGAATTGCCCTCCTCCTGGGCCAGGCGGTTTAGGGCCTGGTAATACCGGCGGATGATCTCCTGGCAGGAGGCTTCCCGGCAAACCTCATCATCTACAATGCAGAAGCCGGCCATGTTGACGCCCATGTCCGTGGGCGATTTATAGGGGCTGGATCCGTAAATTCCTTCGAAGATGGCGGTGAGCACCGGGAAGATGTCCACATCCCGGTTGTAGTTGACCGTGGTCTCCCCGTAGGCCTCCAGGTGGAAGGGATCGATCATATTTACATCATTCAGATCTGCGG
>CALWRY010000148.1 GCA_944384065.1 uncultured Enterocloster sp.
CCCGGTCCAGCTCGGGGAAGCGCGCCCTGACTGCCTGCAGGGATCCTGCGGAGGTGATATCCCCATTGTAGCACACCGGGCAGGCGCTTTTCCCCATTCCCAGGGCAAAGGCCTCAAGATTGGGGGTATTTTTATAAAAATCCTTCTGCACCCTGGGGTGGATAATCAGCTCCTTTATGGGGTATTTTTTGTAAATTTCAAGAAGAGCGGAAAATTCTTCCGGCTCCCGTCTCCCGAGCCGCGTCTTTATGGAGAGCTCCATGCCCAGCTCCTCCATTCCCCGGCACACCGCCTCCAAAAATTGGTCCAGCTCCTCGGGAAAGCCCAAAAATCCCGCGCCCTTTTTCTTGGCCGCCACTGTGCCCGAAGGGCATCCCAGATTCAGATTCACCTCCCGGTATCCATACTGGGCGAGCAGCCGGGCCGCTCCCAAAAAGGCCTCCGCCCGGTTGGTGAGAAGCTGGGGCACCAGGCAGAGCCCCGGATTGTTCTCCGGCAGGATCTCCTTTACATCCCGGTCCCGCAGCTCCCCCGCCTGCCCCGGCGAGAGGAAGGGGGTAAAATACTTGTCCATGGGCCGGAAATACCGGTGGTATGCGTTTCTGTAGATATAGCCGGTTATGCCCTCCATAGGGGCCAGATAGAATTTCACAGCGGAATCATTCTCCTTGTCTTGTCGTCTCTGAATTCCCATTATAGCACGGGGAGGCCAAAATGCAAATATAGTATAAAGCCTCCGCACACAGGACATTTCCCGTATGCGGAGGCTTCTTCTATATGAAGTAAAACTTATCTTTCCGGCAGCGGTCTAAATCGCTTTATTTCCCAGCGCCTGTGCCCGTCAATCCGCGATGACCAGGTCGCCCTCGCCGCCGATTTTCTTTCTCCCCATCTTATATACCAGACGGTAGAACGTGGGGAGCAGCAGAAGGGTCAGTATGGTGGAGGCCGTCAGGCCGCCCACATTTACCAGGGCCAGGCCCTGCATCATCGCGCCGGCCTCGCCGTAGGCCACCGCGTTGGGCACCATGGAGATTACCGTTGTCAGCGTGGTCATGGCAATGGGCCGCATACGGATGATGCCGGCCTGCACCAGGGCTTCGTCTAAGGGCGTATCGTGGATCATCTGGTTCACGGTGTCCACGTACAGAATACCGTTGTTTACAACGGTTCCCACCAGCATCAGGAAGCCCAGCGTGGAAACCATACTGATGGGGCTGTCCGCCAGGAACAGAAGGCCGAAGGATCCGATCAGGCTGAAGGGCATGGTTGTCATAACCATCAGCGAGAACTTGGGAGACTCGAACTGGATGGCCATTACAATGAATACCAAGAATATGCCGGTGACCAGGGCGCCGCCCAGGGCTCCAATCTCCTCGTTCATGCTCTCCGTGTTGGCGTTCGCCGCAGGCTCCACTCCCTCCGGGAGATTCCACTGGCTGATAAACTGCCGCACATCCCGCTCCGCCGTATCCTTAAACTGGGCCTGGGGCTCCATGGTGATGGACACCTGGTACTGCTTATCCTTACGCACAATCTGCTGGGGGCTGTCCTCGTAGTGGATCTGGGCCAAATCCTCCAGCGGGAGAGTGGTTCCCGAAGCCGTGGTGATCATCATTCCCTGGAGATCCGCGATGGTGTCATAGCGGTCCGGCGCGTATTCCAGCTTCACATCCACGTCCTCGCCGGACTGGCGCAGGGTCATGGCGGTCATGCCGCTCAGATTTTGATAAATGGTGCTTCCGATGGAGGCCGGCGTCAATCCCTCCGCCTGGGCCATCACCGGGTCAATGGTCACCTTCACAATCGGCGCCGCATTTTCAATGGAGGAATGTACCTGCATGACGTCATCCCTCTTTCGGAGTTCTTCCACCAGATCTGTGGATGCCGCCTGAAGCGTTTCATAGTCCGTACTCTGCAGGTCAATCTCGATCTGGTCGCCTCCCATGGAGCTCATGCCTGTGGTGCTGCCCTGCTCCAGGGTCACGGTACAGTCCGTATAGCGCTCGGTTTCCCGCCGCCATTTATCAATCACCTCGTCGGTGGAGAGCTTCCGGTCATCCTTCAGGTAAGCGCTCACAGACACGCTGCTTCCCCCGCCAATGCTCAGGCCGCTGGATCCATAGGTCAGCAGGTAATGGTCCACATCCTCCTCGCTCATAATCAGGTCCTCGATGTCCGTCACAACGTCGTTGACGCTTTCCACGGACAGGCCCGGCTTGGTCTGAACCGTCATGTTCACAATTCCCTCGTCCACAGACACCATAAGCTCCATGCTCAGCTGGGATGCCATTGCAAAGGACACAATCAGCAGTCCCACGCTGGTGAGGATAACCAGCTTTGTCCGGGGAATTATCTTGGGCATCTCCCTTGCATACCACTTCTGGCAGGCCATCAGCAGCCGGTTGGCCGGGGCTTTCTCCTTCACGTGGGGGTGCCACTGGAGATAGCACAGGGGCACGATGATTACTGCGGAGAACAGGGACGCAACCAGACAGAACACGATGGTGTAGCCCAGCTGGACGAACAGCTGGCCGGTCAAGCCCTTCAAAAAGGCCAGAGGAATGAACACCACGCAGGTGGTCGCCGTACCGCCGGTGATTGCCCCGATCATGGTCCGGCTTCCCTCCACAGCCGCGTCATAGAAATTGCGCTTTTCCTTTGCCCTGAAGCAGCCGTCCAGCACGTTGATGGAGTTATCCACCATCATGCCGACGCCGAGCACAAGGGATGTCAGGGAGATAACATTCAGTGAGAAGCCCATAGCGCTCATGGCGATCATAGCCAGCATGATGGACACAGGGATGGAAGTACCTACAATGACGGAGGCACGCATATCCCCGTAGAACAGCCAGAGGATGAGCATGGAGAGAATGATCGCCATGATCATGGTCTGGAACACATTGGCGATGGATTCCTCAATCATATCGCTGGAATCATACACCACGGTAAATTCAATGTTCGGGTTCGTCTGCTTAAAGGTCTCGATCTGGCGCATCACATCCGCAGACACCTCGATGGCTGTGGCGCTCTGCTGCTTCTGGATGGACAGGGAAATGATATCCTCCCCGTTGTAGCGGCCGATGGAGTCCACCTCCTCCAGGGTGTCGGACACATTTGCGATATCCGAGAGGTGGATGGTATCCCCGTTTGCCAGGGGAATCGGAATATTTTTCAGGCTTTCCGTTGTATCGTAGTCATTGCCCGCGCTGACGCTCAATTCCTGGCTTCCCACGGAAATGGTGCCTGCGGGAAGGGTAAAGTCCGCCGCCCCCACTATCTGCCCCACGGTGGCCATGCTCAGGTGGTACTGCTCCATTTTCTCAGGAATCAGCTGGACGCTTATGTAGCTCTCCTGGCCGCCGGAAAGGGAAACCTCGCCCACAGAGCCCAGCTTTTCGAACTCCGGCACAATATTGTTGTCAACAAAGGTGTACAGGTTTCCGTCCACCGCACCGCTGACCGTCAGGACCAGCACAGGCGCCGCGTTCATATCCATCTCCAGGATGTTGACTTCCTCCGCCTCGTCCGGCATATCGCTCTGGATGCTGTCCATGGCCTTCTTCATATTGATGTAGGCCGTGTCCATATTGGTGCCGTACTCGTACTGCACCAGGAGAAGTCCCACATTCTCCTGGGAATAGGAATATACCGTATCCACACTGTCAAGGGAGGATACCGCGTCCTCCTGCTTGGAGGTGATTAACTCCTGAATATCCTCCGGGCTGGCGCCCGCGTACACGGTGCTCACAACCAGCATGGGAAGCTCCATCTCAGGAGTCAGCTCCACTTTGGTTCCCATCAGGGACTGAAGGCCAAAGTAAGCGATTGTAATCAGTCCCAGGATGACCGTCATGGGCCGTTTCAGCGCAAATTTAGTAAGCTCTACCATTCTTTATTCACCCGCCTCCTGCTCTGTGCCTTCCTGCGGGGCGGCCTCCTGGCTGCCATCCCCCTCCTGGTCTGCCGCTTCTGCCGCATCCTCCGGGGTCTGGCTCTCTGCAGTGAGGATCTCCGCGCCGTCTACCAGCTCGTTGCTCCAGGTGGTAATCACCTGGCTGTCGTAGGTGAGGCCGGAAAGAACCTCCATCCGCTCCTGGTCATAGATGCCGGACTCAATCATTGTCTTTTTCGCCACGCCTCCCTCATTGCAGTACACAAAGGGAGCGCCGTCGTCATAGCTCACCGCGTCCACCGGAACCGTCATCACATTTTCCGCCCGGCTCATAACCACATTGATCTTCACCCGGCTCCCCGTGGTAAGGCCGCCCGTCTTATCCATCCGGGCTTTCACGTCATACAGGCCTGCGCTGTTTACCATGGAGCCGATTTCCGTCACTGTGCCCTCATAGGGCATACCGTTCTTCTCTATCTCAATCGCATCCCCTGTCTTCAGCGTCTGAAGGGTCCGCTCCGTGATGCCGAAGGTAATCTGAAGCTGGTCGCTTCCGGAAATCACACAGATCTCCGTACTCGTATTCACGTGGTCATGGGGATCCACATTCCTGGACTCCACAACGCCGCTTATAGGAGCAGCCACTGTGGTGTACTCCACCTGCAGATCGTACTGGTTCTTGGCTGACTCATAGGCGATACGTGCGCTCTGGGCCGCGTTCTGCACCTGCTCCATCTCCTGCTGGGACACATAGCCGGAGGCATACAGGGGCTGCGTCCTGCTTAAGCTGGAATTGGCGTTCTCCATAGCGATGCGGGCTGACTCCATCTGAAGCTCCAGGGACGTGAGAGCGTCAGAATCAATCCTGCACAGTGCCTGCCCGGCCTCCACCCGGTCGCCTGCCTGGAAGTAAACCTCCAAAAGTTCGCCGTCGATCTTCGGCATAACAGAGGCCTTTGAAGCCGGCTCCACCTGGCCTGTCATCTCGGTATACAGGATAATGTCTCCCTCCTGTGGATTTTGTACCTCCACTGTGGGCCGCGATTCATATTCTTCCACATGCTCCGGCCGGAAAAATCTGTAGAGAATTCCCGCCACAATCAGCAGGGCGGCCAGCCCAATAATGATTTTCTTCTTCATCCTTCAACTTCCTTCCTTTCCCTCATGCCCCGCTCCAGTACGGCGAGCTGCATGACTGCTGTTTTCTTGATTTTGCTTCTGTCCGCCTCCCCGTCTGTAATAAATGTAAACATGACGGTTTTGGCTATAACCAGGGCGGCCAGCTCCAGCATGGATGCCAATAGCTCCTCCCCGATATCAGGGTATCTCTTTGGATCCAGACACTCGTAGAGACGGTGGACATACTGGGCAAACATCCCTTTCCTGTACCACTCCCGGTCCATGCGGAACATGCGCTCCCTGCACTCCGGCTCCCTGTGCAGGCTGTGGAAAATGCGGCACACGCTCTGCCCCCGCTTATCCTCCAGAAGATAGTCCAGAAACCGGCTGATGCCCTTAAGGGCGTCGCCCTTCTCCTCCTGAACATGCTCCAGAAGCCGTTCCGACGTATCCTCCTTGAGCCTCTGAAAAATGCAGCCCAGCATATCCTCCTTATCCTTAAAATAGCTGTAGAAGCTGGCCCTGGAAATGCCCGCCCGCTCAATGATCCGGCTCACCGTAATCTCCTGATAGGAATGCTCCAAAAGCTCCTCTCCCATAGCCCGGAGGATGCCGTCCTTCTTCTGGTCCACCAGATTATAATACTTCTGTGTAGGCATACGTCCTCCTTTCTGAAAATATACCGGCACTGTCGCGCCTAAACTGCACATAGCAGCTGTCCAATTGCCCGGACAGCCGCCACAATTAAACATTATACGAATTTTTGTTCAATAAACAATGTACAAATCAAAAAAGACTGCACAAAATATGTACAGTCTTTAATAATTGTACTAATTTAGTACATTTTTATGAAATTGTACTATTCCGCCCTGGTATCCGCTGCGCTCCTCTTTAACGCCTCCCGCACCAGATCCGTGAAAAGGAAGTCCAGCCTGCGCACAGTCTGCTCTATGGGCAGCTTCATGCCGCTCTCCAGCCATTCCACCAGAAATCCTGTGGTAGCATTGCGCAGGAGCCTGGCGATCAGCCTCTTGTCCTCCGGGGACGCGGGAATTCCCTCGGCCTCAATCTCAATCAGCTGTTCAAAAATCGTGGTAAATGTCTTTCCGAGATACCGCCGCACCTCGTCCTCCCCTGCGGACTGGAAGATGTGGTACAGAATATCCCCCTGCTCCCGAAGCTCCGCAAAGCTGGCCATATACGCCTGCTGGGCCTGCTCCCTGCTGCCCGTATAGCTGGCCTGCATCTCCCTTACAACTTCCTGAACCCGGATGTCCAGGATCTCCTCCAGAACCTCGTAGATGTCCCGGTAATGGTAATAAAAGGTGTTCCTCGCAATCCCGCAGTCCTCCACGATGTCCTTCACCGTAATCTTGTCCACGGGCCGCTCCGCCAGGAGACGCATAAAGGACTCCCTGATAGCCTTCTTGGTAAATGACGCCATATATTCTGTTCCTTCCCTAGAGCATGTTTGAAAATTGCTTTCTGCCAGATGTGCGTTCCACTTTGTGGGAGATTAGGGCCAAATGAAGGAGGCGCAGTGGGCTGCGCTGACTGAATTTGGCCCCAAGATACCGCGAAGTGGGGCGTGCAGAT
>CALWRY010000149.1 GCA_944384065.1 uncultured Enterocloster sp.
TCGTTGTGGGCCGGTAGGAGCATACAGTTTTTATACTGGCGCAGAAATTGGTTCAGGGAGGAGAGATACCCCGCCAGCAGGTGCTCGTCGGGAAATGTGGTCCCCACGATGGGCACAATCCCGTCAATCACCTGATCCGCGCTGAAGAGCATGTGCTGCTTTGCCTCGTAAAGCCCCATCTGCCCGTAGGTGTGGCCCTTGAGGGGCACCACCTCAAATTCATAGTTTCCATAGCAAAGTTTCTGTCCCTGGCGCACCGGCAGGTAGGGAAATCCGGTCACCTCAAACTCCCACCCCTTGTTCTCCTTCACCCTGCGGCGTATCTCCATGAACATCTCCCAGATCTCCGGCGTCTTCTCCGGGGTGACGCCCACACTGCGCAGCACCCGGTACTGCTCCTCCTCCGGGTTTTTGTCATTGTTGTAATACAGGCAGTCGTAGTGGTGCCGGTTCTCCTCCGGGTTCATCAGGATCCTGGCCCCCAGCTCCGCGTACTCGCTGGCCAGGCCCGAGTGGTCATGATGCTTGTGGGTGAGGAAAATGTCCAGCTTGTCGTAGGTGATGTCCAGGCAGGAGAGGGCCCGCTCCATCTGCGCCAGGCACTTCCGGTCCTTAAAGCCCGCGTCTATCATCAGGCTCCTCTCCCCGTGCCTTCCCGGTATAAGAAATATGTTGATCTCCGTCTCGCCGTCCCGCGAGCGGGACAGCCGCTCCTCGTAGATGCCCGGAAGCCGCATAATCATATCGCGTCCCCGCCTTTCCCTTTATACTTTCCGCTCTTTCCGGCCATGGCCGTCACCAAATATCCCAGGGCTGTGCCTATGGCCGCCCCAGCCAGCACATCCGTAGGAAAATGTACGAACAGATACAGCCGGGAAAAGGCGATCAGCCCTGCCAGGGCCAAGAACCAGATCCCCTTCCCGGGATGCATGCGCCAGATGCTCACCGCCCCGGCAAAGCCGATGAGGGAATGGCCGGAGGGGAAGGAATAGTCCTTGGGCACCGGCACCAGCATGGGAACCGCCGTATCCAGCCAGCAGGGCCTTGCCCTGGCCGCAAGATTCTTAAGGCACACGTTCCCCGCCAAAAATCCCAGGGCCAGGGAGGCCAGCACGCAGATCCCTGTAAGACGTGTCCTGGGAAAGGCGAGAAGCAGAAGCCCCGTCCCGATCCAGAACCATCCCCCGGTCCCCAGAAATGTGACCGCTGTCATCAGCCCGTCAAGCAGGGGGGTGTGAAGCTCCTGAAGAAAATACAGTATTTGAAATTCCAGCTGCTCCACTTGGGGTTCCTCCTCCCTGCGGTTCGTATTGTTTTGCGGCTCGTGCCGCCTTGTTTCGCGGCCCCTGCTGCCTTGTTTCGCGGCCCGTATTGTTTCATTATATCCCATCCTGCCCTCGGTTGTAAATACGTTAATTTTTTAACAATATCTTGTGTTTTCAAAAATTCATGGTATTATTTGGAGATATCAGTTCCGGAAGCCCCAAATGGCGCTATCCGGATTCCCACCGGAGGAATTCTACTATGGAGAACATCAAAGATTTTCTGAAACGAAAGAATGTAAACATCACCCTGCACGCCTATCTCATCGACGCCCTGGGGGCCATGGCCTTCGGCCTCTTTGCCTCCCTTCTCATCGGCACGATCTTTGAGACCCTGGGGAACCAGACGGGCGTGCCCGTATTTCTCACCATCGCCGGGTACGCCAAGAGCGCCACCGGCCCGGCTCTGGGCATCGCCATCGCCCACGCCTTAAAGGCGCCCCAGCTGGTCCTCTTCTCCGCCGCCACCGTGGGCCTTGCGGGAAATGACCTGGGCGGCCCCGTAGGCGCTCTTGTCTCCACCATTATCGCGGCGGAGCTGGGCAAGATCGTGTCTAAGGAGACCCGGCTGGACATCCTCGTTACCCCCGGCACCACCATCATCTCCGGCGTGCTGGCCGCCCAGTTCATCGGACCCGGCGTGTCCGGCTTTATGGACTGGTTCGGGGATCTGGTAAAGACAGCCACCCAGATGCAGCCCTTCCTCATGGGCGTCCTTGTCTCCGCCCTCATCGGCATCGCCCTGACCCTTCCCATCAGCAGCGCCGCCATCTGCATCGCCCTGTCCCTTGACGGGCTGGCCGGAGGGGCGGCCACTGCGGGCTGCTGCGCTCAGATGATCGGCTTTGCCTTTATGAGCTGGCGGGAAAATAAGATGGGCGGTCTCCTCGCCCAGGGACTTGGCACCAGCATGCTCCAGATGGGAAACATCGTGCACAATCCCCGGATATGGATCCCGCCCACACTGGTCTCCATGATCACCGGGCCCCTGGCCACCATGGTGTTCGGCCTGGAAAATATCCCCGCAGGCTCCGGCATGGGCACCTGCGGCCTGGTGGGCCCCATCGGCGTGTTCACCGCCATGGGAGGCGGGGCGAAGATGTGGCTGGGCATCTTCCTTGTCTGCTTCCTGATCCCCGCCGTCCTGACCCCCATCCTGGGGAACCTGCTGCGGAAAATCGGCTGGATCAAGGAGGGGGACCTGAAGCTGGAGCTGCTGTGATTTTTCCGGCCCTGCCGGCTCAGATCCCCTCCCGCCCGAACCGCTCCCTGAGCGCAAGGGCTTCCTCCAGCGTATTTTTCCAGCCAAACCGCTCCATGTCCACCCGCATATCCGGGGATACCTGCACGCCCTCCGCCTCCAAAAGCATGCGCTGCATGTCCGGGTGCTCGAAGGATCCGGCCCCGGTCAGATATCCCTGGCTGTTTACTACCCGGTGGGCCGGCACTTTGCCGGCCCGCCCCCGGTTCAGGCAGTACCCTACCTGCCTTGCATTTCTGGGTTTTCCGCAGAGAAGAGCGATCTGCCCGTAGGAGGCCGCTCTCCCTTCCGGGATGGCATTGCACACAATCCCCACCCTTTTATAAAAGTCCATCTTTTTTCTCTCCTTGCTTCCGCTTATTACATAATTATAATTGGGATATCAAAAAACGCAATGAAATTTTTTTAAAAAGTGGTTGCCAAGTTTTTCTTTTTGTGCTATACTATCTTTCGTGCTGCGGGAGTGCTGGAACTGGCAGACAGGCAAGACTAAGGATCTTGTGGGTGTATGCTCGTGTGGGTTCAAGTCCCATCTCCCGCACTAGTTGAAAATAGCTCGGAATCTTGATTTTACAAGGATCCGGGCTATTTCTTTGCTTTGAACCTAATGAGAACAACTCAACCAGCTAAAGCGGCTGCGAGCGGAGTAAAAAAATCATTTTTAGGTATCTTGCAAACCGATTCCGCATATGCTATAATGCCTGTAGGCAAAAGGATAACACCCATCTAGCATGGGAGACGCGAAAAGCCCCAGAGTCGCAACCTCTGGGGCTTTTCTATTCCTATTTTTCGCGGGAAGGCTTAAACCCGCAGGCTAGTTACCGACTAATCATCGCCATCTAACCATTTGATGATGTAGTGGCAAGCTACACCAGCCGCAACGGCGAGAATAAAGGATAACACCTCTTGCATGAGAGACACCCCCTTTCCGTTACCAGATTGGAGGCGGTAACATAGGCATTATAGCATAGCTGGGGACTACCCCGCAATTAGAAAAGGCCCGGATTGCTCCGGGCCGGAACTTCTGTTGCGATATCGCAGCAGCTTACTCCTCGCTGTCATCAATGCCGTTGTAATTCGGGTGTCAAACACCCGGGCAATTTAAAAAAGGGATCCGGAGGCGTCCGGTTGGAATAACCTCAGCCCACGCTCAAAACCCGCAATAATTATCAAAACATCCTTCTTTGATTCTGTTATTATGTTTAACGGAAAGGAGGTGACGCAAATGGGCAATCCATCCGTCGTCCGCATAGAGGCCGTTATCGACTATATCGAAGGTCATCTTGACGGCAAACTGGAATTAGAAACAGTTGCTGAGGCTGTTCATTATTCAAAATATCACTTGCACCGGCTATTTACCAGCACGGCAGGAATGACAATCCATGATTATGTGCAGCGCCGCCAGCTTACAGAGGCGGCGAAGCTGCTGGTCTTTTCAGATAAGCCCATTATCGAAATTGCGCTTATCTGCGGCTATGAGAGCCAGCAGTCATTTTCATCGGCTTTTAAAGCTATGTATAAATCGCCGCCCGCAGAGTACCGGGAAAAACAGAGCTTTTACCCTTTGCAGCTGCGCTTTGCCCTGCATCGGGAAACGACGGCTGCGGTATTTACAATGCAGGACATTCGCTTAGCCGAAAAGAAGGATATTGCCGATTGGATGAGCTTAATGCGGCTTGTGATTGACGGGTATCCTGCGATGGATGAAGATGATTACCTAGCGAAGCTGCAAGAAAGTATTGGCGAAAAACGGGCGCTTGTGCTGAGAGATGGAACTATTCTTGCCGGGGCGATGGCATTTACTTATTCTCCAGGCAGTATAGAATTTCTCGGGATACATCCGCAATACCGCAATCGCGGACTTCAAAAGCTATTTCTGGATGCCCTGCTGGAAATATATCTTCCCGGTCAGGAAATAAGCACCACAACCTATCGGGAGCAGGATAAAGCCGATACAGGGCATCGGGATATGCTGCTGCAGCTTGGTTTTGCCGAAAGGGAACTGCTGACAGAGTTTGGCTACCCTACGCAGCGTCTTGTGCTCCCTCCCAAAATACAGTAGGAGGATATGCAAAATGAATAACGCACAGCGCACCGGCTGGCAGAAAAGAGTCCTTCTTTTCCTGATCAGTCAATGTATCACTCTCTTTGGCTCTACACTGGTTCAGATGGCGCTTGTTTGGCATGCGGCCATGCAGACATCCAGCGGCGCGTGGGTGGCCGCATTTACAGTCTGCTCCTATCTGCCGCAATTTCTCATTTCATTTGTAGGCGGCGTGTGGGCAGACCGATATCATAGGAAAAGGTTGATTATAGGCGCAGATATGCTGATTGCATTTGCCACCTTCCTAATGGTATTGGCAATCCCGCATATTTCATCGGAGCCCGCTCTGCTCGGCGGTTTGCTGATTATGTCCGTTGTCCGATCTTTAGGGGCGGGGATACAGACTCCGGCGGTCAATGCCGTCATCCCGCAGCTTGTCCCGGAGGAGCACCTTATGCGGTATAACGGCATCCATGCATCCATGCAGGCCATTGTCAATTTCGCGGCTCCAGCGGCGGCAGGCGCGGTTTTTGCAATCAGCACATTGCAAGCAACGCTTATGATAGACATTGCAACGGCCATCCTGGGAACGGGCCTATTGTCCTGTCTGGCACTTCCAAAGCAGCCTATTTCTGCCCGGAGGGCAGGCGCCTTTTCTGACATAAAAATCGGCGTCAGATACGCTTTCTCAGACAGGCTGATTGGAAAGCTCTTAATCGTTTATGGGCTGTTCACTTTCTTTTGTGTCCCGGCAGGTTATCTTGCAGGACTTTTTGTCCGGCGGGTATTCGGCGATACTTACTGGTATCTCACTGCGGCAGAAATGGTCGGATTTGCGGGCATGATGATAGGCGGAGTTGTTATGAGCACCTGGGGAGGTTTTAAGAGCCGGGAAAAAACTTTATCAGCCGGACTTTTGGCCTTTGGTTCCTTTGCAATCGGAATGGGACTCTCTCGGAATTTTATTCTCTATCTTGGCCTGATGGCATTTTACGGAGCTGCGTTGACAATGGTGCAGACAGCCATTACCACTATGCTGCAAGAGAAAACCGGCGCATCGATGCAGGGGCGCGTCTTTGGACTGCTGGGAACGATGTACTCCGGCTTTCTGCCCGTTGGCATGGCTGTATTTGGCCCATTGGCCGATATTCTTCCCCTCCAGTGGATTATGATTGGATCGGGCGCCGCTCTCATTCTCATTGCGGGTATTACATAGTGTCTGTTACTATCAACTTATACATTGACTTTTATAAAAATATGTATTGCATTATGTGTTAGCGCGAAGCGATGGTCTGCCGCTTTCCCAAAATCAGCTTCTCCAATTCTTCTGCCGAATCAATCTCCCCGGCAAAGGAAATCCACAACTGCAGAAGCTTTGGATCCTGTTCCTCCAGAATCCGCCGGGTGATGGGCTCTGCTGCCAGACCTTTTAATTTGAGAACCTGAAGCAGCAGCTGGCGGACAGACTGGATGTGCTGATCCCGTTCCTTTTGAAGCAGCTGAGCGCTTTTTTCCTGTTCCTTTTGAAGCTGAGCGCTTTTTTCTTGTTCTTTTTGAAGCAGCTGAGCGTTTTTTTCCCGTTCCTTCTGAAGCTGAGCACTTTTTTCCCGCTCCTTTTGAAGCAGCCGGGCGTTTTCTTCCCGCTCTATCTGAAGCAGCCTTGCGCTTTCCTCACGTCCCTGCCTCCGTCCCTCTTCCAGCAGCGTCTTCGCATGTCTTTCTGCATTATATTCCGTCAGAATCACCTGCTTCACCTCCCCTCGGTGTTTGAGCAAAAGTTCCTTTAATATGTCTAAACGGATGCAGTCCTCTATGGCCTGATCCATGGCTGCCCCTAGCTTCATCCCCGTGTTTAGATACACCCGGAT
>CALWRY010000150.1 GCA_944384065.1 uncultured Enterocloster sp.
GCATGTATGGCAAAGGTCCGTTATTTGAATGAATCTTGTAACATTTGTGGAAAGAGGATTAACAGCTGGGATAAACGGATATCCAAAACACTGACCTATCGATATCCATGCTGTGAAAGCTGCATTGCTGCAGAATATGATATGACCGTGGAGGCTTTACGAAATCGGATGGAGCATTACTTTAATATAAGACCATGTCAGGGCATATAGGAGGAGCAAATGAAATATCGGTACAATGAGCTGACAAAGTCTGATTTCCGGGTGGTGAAGGTGGAGGCCTGCGAGGCAGTGCCCAAGTCAAAGAAACTTTTAAAGTTTACGCTGAATGACGGCTCCGACCGGAAGCGCACGATCTTAAGCGGCATCCACGAATATTACGAGCCGGAAGAGCTGGTCGGAAAGACCTGCGTGGCCATCACCAACCTGCCGCCCAGGAAGATGATGGGCATTGACTCCGAGGGGATGCTGATCTCCGCTGTGTATGAGTACGACGGACACGAGGGGCTGAATTTGCTGATGCTGGATGACAGGATTCCGGCGGGGGCGAAGCTGTACTAAGGCGGCATCATAATAAATGTATTTTATGTAATAAGGGCATTTTTCTAAAAGAAATTTTGGGAAGGTGTCCTTTTTTTCTATTAACGAATGGTGTTTGGATTCCGCAAAGACTTTATTTTTACAGGAGTTTTCGGTATAATTATTACGGGAATAAAGATATTGGAGTAAGGAGGTAGGCGTATGTCCAATATTGAAGCAGCAAAGCAGTTATACAATACATGCAAGAATATGGATATTGATGAAACCATGCAGTTAGTTCTTAGCGCAGACAATGCAGAAGAACAGGAGTTTTTTTCCATCTTAAGTGATTTTATCCTGCAGCAGCGGCAAAAAGAAGTAATTCGTCAAAAGAGGTTCTAATGAAAAAGTATATTATATATGCTGGCGTAAATGGCGCGGGGAAGTCTACTTTATATCAGACCAATCATGTTCAAGCAGATCTTGCCCGGATTAATACAGATGAAATTTTGAAGGAATTTGGAGATTGGAGAAATTCGGAAGGCTATATGATCGAAATGCATTATGTGGGGATAGATTCTTCCGAAACTGCAAAGAAAAGAATTGCTGAACGCGTAAAAATGGGTGGACATGGGATTCCAGACCGCTATGTAGAAAAACGTTATGAAGAAAGCCTGATCAACTTAGGAAAGGTTCTCCCTCTATATGATTTGGCAGCAATTTATGACAACACCAGCAGATTCCGCAGATTTGCAATCTTTAAAAAAGGAAATCTTATAGTTCTTTCCAAACAGAGCCCTGCATGGTATCAAAAGGTCCATATTGAATAATGAATATATATGTAGATAGAAAGGAAACGCTCTGCCAACGTCTCCGCAGCTGTTTTGTCAAAGCCGTAACATTCCGGACGGCGGACTGGAAACCGGGGACAAAGCGTCCTCAAAATCAATCCGTAACGATAATTTATCTCAACAAGAGGATTCCTTATTGACAAATTCACAGGCAAAGCCTATTATAACATTGTTATATATCACTGTTATACGGAGCGCGCTATGGGAGAGAAATTGTTATCTGCATGGGAAGAAAAGTCGCCGGCTACGCTGGAGCGGATTAAGCAGGCTGCCCTGGAGGAGTTTTCCGAAAAGGGCTTTCAGGGGGCGTCCCTGCGGCAGATTGTGAAGCAGGCAGGGGTGACGACCGGGGCATTTTACGGCTATTTTTCAAGCAAGGAGGCGCTGTTTGCCTCGATTGTGGAGCCGCATGCCGCCGCCCTGATGGGCCGCTTTATGGCCTGCCAGATAGAGTTCGCCGAGATGCCGGAGGAGGAGCAGCCCGCCCATATGGGGGAGGAATCCGGCAGCTATCTTCAGTGGATGGTGAAGTACATATGCGAGCACCGGCTGGAGGTCAAGCTCCTTTTGTGCCGGGCGGAGGGAACCAGCTACGAGCAGTTCGTCCACACCATGGTAGAGGTGGAGGTGGACGCCACCCTGCGGTACATGGACGTGCTGCGCCGTCAGGGGCAGAACGTGCCGCCGGTGGACCGGGAGCTCTGCCATATCCTTGCAAGCGGTATGTTCAACGGTATTTTTGAGGTGGTGGTCCACGACATGCCCTATGAGCAGGCGGCGCGGTGCGTGGGGCAGCTCAGGGAATTTTATACCGCCGGATGGATGAAGCTGATGGAACCCTAAAAATTTCGACAAAGGTTAGTTAAAACTAATTCAAAGCAAGGAGGTTTCCTTTATGAAACAGGAAAAAAAGAGTGACGTGGCGGTACTGCTGGACTATGCGGGAAGCTATAGGGGCCTTACCTTTCTGGGGCTGGGCCTGTCGGCTGCGTCCATGCTCTGCAGCATGATGCCCTACATCTGCATCTGGCTGGCCGTCCGGGATTTGATTGCGGCGGCCCCGGACTGGACAAAGGCGCAGAGCGTCAGCCGGTACGGCTGGATGGCCTTTGCCTTTGCGGCAGGCGGCATCGCTCTGTATTTTGCAGGCCTGATGTGCACCCACCTGGCGGCCTTCCGCACAGCGGCCAACATCCGCAAGCGGGGCGTGGCCCATATGATGCGGGCGCCGCTGGGATATTTCGACGCGAATGCCTCCGGCCTTATCCGCAGCCGCCTGGACGCGGCGGCTGCGGAGACCGAGACGCTTCTGGCCCACAATCTGGCGGATATTGTGGGCACCATCACCTTATTTCTGGCCATGCTGGTGATGATGTTCCTATTTGACTGGCGGATGGGAGCGGCCTGCCTGCTGGCCGCAGTTATCTCGGTGACGGCCATGTTTTCCATGATGGGCGGGAAAAATGCCCGCCTGATGGCGGAGTACCAGGCGGCCCAGGACCGCATGAGCAAGGCGGGGACGGAGTATGTGCGCGGCATTCCCGTGGTGAAGATTTTCCAGCAGACGGTCTATTCCTTCAAGGCCTTTAAGGAGGCCATTGAAGATTACAGCGCAAAGGCTGAGTACTACCAGGCGGATGTGTGCCGGGTGCCCCAGGCCGTCAATCTCACATTTACAGAAGGGGCCTTTGTGTTCCTGGTGCCTGCGGCCCTGCTTCTGGCCCCGGCCGCCTTAGCGGCTGCCCCGGCGCCTCTGGCAGGAGAGGGGGCGGCAGGGGGAGGCTTTGGGGTATTTCTGACAAACTTTGCCTTTTACGCAGTATTTTCCGCCATCATCTCCACTGCGCTGGCAAAAATTATGTTCGCGGCCTCGGGCATGATGTTAGCCAGCACCGCCCTGGGCCGCATCGGGAAGGTGATGGATGCCCCGAGCCTGGCGGCGCCTCAGAATCCCCGGCGGCCAGAAGGGGGCCGGGTGGAATTTAAGGACGTGAGCTTCACCTATGAGGGGGCCAAAGAGCCGGCCCTTTCCCACGTATCGTTTAAGGCGGAGCCCGGGCAGACAGTGGCGCTTGTGGGCCCCTCCGGGGGAGGAAAGACCACGGCGGCCAGCCTGATTCCCCGTTTCTGGGACGCGTCCTCCGGCGCGGTGGAGATAGGAGGGGTAAATGTATCCCAAATCGATCCCCACGTCCTTATGGACCAGGTGGCCTTTGTGTTCCAGAACAGCCGGCTTTTTAAAACCTCCATCCTGGAAAATGTCCGCGCTGCCCGGCCGGAGGCCCCGAGGGAGCAGGTCATGGAAGCCCTGATGGCAGCCCAGTGCGGGGATATTCTGGAGAAGCTGCCCGACGGTATGGACACCCTCATCGGAGCCGGGGGAACCTATCTCTCCGGCGGAGAACAACAGCGCATTGCCCTGGCCCGGGCCATTTTAAAGGATGCGCCCATTGTGGTGCTGGATGAGGCCACCGCCTTTGCAGACCCCGAAAACGAGGTGCTGATTCAGAAGGCATTTTCCGCGCTGACAAAGGGGCGCACGGTTATCATGATCGCCCACCGCCTGTCCACGGTTGTGGGAGCGGATAAGATTATAGTGCTGGATAGGGGGCGGGCCGTAGAGCAGGGAACCCATGAGGAGCTTGCGGCGGCGGGCGGCCTCTATGCCCGGATGTGGGCGGATTATAACCAGGCGGTTCAGTGGAAGATTACCAGGGAAGGGGAGGAAAAATGATGTTCGGCGAAGCATTTAAACGCAAATACGCCCTGACGGACCGGGGCGTGGAAAATACAAAGAAGGGAACCTTCTGGACGGTGATTGTAAATCTCGTCGTCATGGGAGGCGTCAGCATTCTCTGGCTGCTGATGTCCGGCTTTATGGGAACCCTGACAGAGGGGCGGGCGCTGCCCGGCGCGGCCCCGATGATGGGAATGGTTGTCCTCTTTGTCCTTTTGTCCTTTGTGACCCATCTGCAGCAGTACAAGGCCACCTACGGGCTGGTGTACGGCGAGGTCAGGGACACCCGCATACGGCTGGCGGAGCAGCTGCGCAGGCTGCCGCTGGGGTATTTTGGAAAAAGGGATCTGGCGGACCTGACGGAAACCATCATGGGCGACGTGAACCGCATGGAACACGTGTGGTCCCATGTGCTGGGATATCTCTATGGCTCCTACATTTCCACGGCCATCATTGCAGTCTGCCTGGCTGTCTATGACTGGCGGCTGGCCATTGCCTGCCTCTGGGGCGTGCCCGCAGCCTTCGGCCTGCTGTTCGGAAGCAGGAAAATCGCTGCCCGCCAGTCGGAGCGGATGAAGGAAGCGGCGGTTCGGGTTTCCGACGGCATCCAGGAGGCCCTGGAAAATGTCCGTGAAATCCGCGCGTCCAACCAGGAGGAGCGCTATCTGGCCGGCCTCAATCAGAAAATCGACGAGCATGAGCGAATTACCATTCAGGGGGAGCTGGGCACCGGCGTCTTTGTCAATGCTGCCAGCGTGATTATGCGCCTGGGTGTGGCCACCACCATCCTTGTGGGAGCGGACCGGATTCTCTCCGGCCGCATTGACTTTATGCTGCTGTTCTTGTTTTTGATGGTTATCACCCGGGTCTATGCCCCCTTTGACCAGAGCCTGGCCCTCATCGCGGAGGTTTTTGTCTCCCAGGTATCGGCGGACCGCATGACGGAGATTTATGAGACGCCTGTGGCCGAGGGAACGGATGCATTTCATCCCCAGGGGCACGATATTGTATTCGACCATGTGAGCTTTGCCTACGATGAGAAGGAGGTTCTGCGCGATGTGAGCTTTACCGCAAAGGAGGGGGAGGTGACTGCCCTGGTAGGCCCCTCCGGCTCCGGAAAGAGCACCTGCGCCCGCCTGGCCGCAAGGCTGTGGGATGTGACGAAGGGAAGCATCCGGGTGGGCGGCGTGGATATTTCCACAGTGGATCCGGAGGTGCTTCTCAGGGACTACTCCATGGTATTTCAGGATGTGGTGCTGTTTGACGACACGGTGATGGAAAATATCCGTCTCGGAAAGCACGGCGCCACGGATGGGGAGGTGCTGGCCGCAGCCAGGGCGGCCAACTGCGATGCGTTCGTCCGCCGCCTGCCCCAGGGTTATGACACCCCTATCGGGGAAAATGGGGCCAGGCTTTCCGGCGGGGAGCGGCAGCGCATTTCCATTGCCCGGGCGCTTTTAAAGGACGCGCCCATTGTGCTGCTTGACGAGGCAACCGCCAGCCTGGATGTGGAGAATGAGACGCAGGTCCAGAAGGCCCTTTCCCGTCTGCTGGCCGGCAAGACCGTACTGGTTATCGCCCACCGGATGCGCACGGTGGCCGGGGCTGACCATATCATTGTGCTGGAAAACGGAAGCGTAGCGGAGGAGGGGACTCCCTCCGGGCTGATGGAAAAGGGAGGACTTTACCGGCGCATGACCGAGCTTCAGCGGGAGAGCGCAGGGTGGAGCCTGGGATAAAATATGGCGCTGTCCCTTGCGGGGATGGGCCTCTCCGCAGAGAAAATCGCGGAGGCAGCCAAGGTCAGCGTCCAGATGGTTCAGGAATGGCTGATGGGGAAAACGGATTTGGCAAAATAGGAAAGAAAAACGCTGCGGAGCGCTCTGTCAATGTCTCCGCAGCGTTTTTGGCAAGCTGGAAAATCCTATTTTTTCCCGTAAAGCAGCCCTACCCCGTAAAGCATCCAGGGAGCCTGGACGTATCTGGGGATCCAGCGTTCCCGCTCTATAAATGGGATGTAATGGACTTCCTGAAAGCCTTCCTGACGCAGCCCTTCAGTAAACTCTTCCATATTGCCGTAGAGTTTTTCCTGGGAGAAGAGATCCTGAAGGGAGAAGCTGCCGCCCTTTTTTAATACGCGGAGGGCTTCCTGCACCACCTTGCGTTTGTCCTTCTCGGAGCGCACTTCGTGGAAGACAAAATTGCTGACTATCGCGTCAAAGGATTCATCCGGAAAATCCAAATGGGCGGCATCCCCTTTTTGAAAAGACACCCGGTTCTGCACTCCCTCAATGGCGGCGTTCTGCTCGCACTGTTCCTTTGCGTAGCT
>CALWRY010000151.1 GCA_944384065.1 uncultured Enterocloster sp.
TGCGTTTCCCCCTACAGCCGGATTTTGCTTCCCTTCCCGTCCCGCTTAGCGGTCTTTAGCCGGTTTAAGTGGACCTCCTTCCCCTTATAGTCGAGAATCGTGTCCTCCCCCAGAAGAATCAGCCGCTCCAGCTCCTCATTCTTTGCCAGCTTGATGCCCCGCACGCCCCGGGAGGCCTTCTTCAGAAGGGAAATCTCCTCCAGGGCAAATTTCAAAAATACGCCGCCGGTGGTCACAAGCACCACCTGGGTCTCCCCATTTACCGGCACCACGCAGGCCACCTCGTCCCCCTCCTGGAGCTTGGTGGCAGCTACCATCCGGTTGTTGGTCTCAAATTCCTCCCCGGGCACCTGCTTCACCATGCCCATCCGGGTTGCAAACACCAGCACCTGTCCAGCCAGGCTGCTGGCGCAGGCAAGATAGCGGATGGAGTCCTTGGTCCCGTCGTATTTGCTGATATTCTCAATGGGTATCCCCTTATCCCGAAGCTTCCCGGAGGGCACATCGGAGGCCTTAATCTGGTACATATTCCCGCTGGCGGTAAAGAGACAGATTTTATCCGCAGTCAGACAGGGCACCACATGCACCTGCTCTCCGTCCACAGTCTCCCGGTTGCGCTCATAGGTTCCCTTGTCCAAAAGCTTGCAGTAGCCGAACCGGTCCATGACAAAGACAGCCTCCTGAATCTGCACCGGCTCCTCCACGTACACCGCCTCAGGCCCATCCTCAATGCGGGTCCTTCTCGGCACGGCAAACTCCTTCCGGATAGCCGCCAAATCCTCCTTTATCACCGCATCCATATGAGCCCTGCTTCCGAGGATTTTCTCGTATTCCTTAATCCGGGCCAGCGTGGCCTTGTGCTCCTTCTCCAGGGCCAGAATCTCCAGGCCAATAAGCTTGTAGAGCCGCATTTCCAGGATAGCTGAGGCCTGGCGCTCGGTAAAATGCAGCTTTTTCGCGTCCTCCTCAAAGCCCGGCATCCGAAAGCGGATTTTCGAGATGTCCCCGGTCATCAGGCAGGCCTTGGCATCCTTTAGGCTCTGGGCTCCCCGGAGAACGGCGATAATCAGGTCAATGCAGTCGCAGGCCGCAATTAAGCCCTCCTGCACCTCCTTCTTCTCCTGCTCCTTAGAGAGAAGCACCCGGTACTTTTTCTCCGTGTTCTCGTACTGGAAATCCATGAAATTTTTAAGGATTCCCCGAAGATTTAACGTCTCGGGCCTGCCTCCCACGATGGCCAGCATATTGACCCCAAAGGTGTCCTCCAGCTTTGTCTTCTTGTAGAGCATATTTTTGATGCGGTCAATGTCCGCGTCCTTGCGCAGCTCCAGGACAATGCGGATTCCCTCCTTGTTCGACTGGTTGGAGATGTCCACCACGTCCGAAAGCTTCTTGGATTCCACCAGGTCCGCCACATCCGTGAGGAACTTGTTGATGCCCGCCCCAATCATGGTATAGGGAATCTCCGTAATCACCAGCTTGTCCTTATCCGCCTTGCGCTTCCCAAGCTCCACCTCAAATCGGCCCCTAAGCTTAATCTTGCCGGTTCCCGTCTCATAAATCTGCGGCAGCTCGCTCTTGTTGGCAATGATTCCCCCGGTGGGGAAATCCGGCCCGGGCATGTACGCCATCAGCTCGCCTGTGGTAATCTGCGGATTGTCAATGTAGGCCATAACCCCGTCAATGACCTCCCCCAGGTTGTGGGGAGGAATGCTGGTGCTCATGCCTACGGCAATGCCCTCCGCTCCGTTAATCAGAAGGTTGGGGACCCGCACCGGAAGGACCTCCGGCTCCCGCTCCGTCTCATCATAATTCGGGACAAAATTTACCGTCTTATCCAGGTCCTTCAGATAGACCTCCTCGGCAAATTTTTCCAGCCTTGCCTCGGTGTAGCGCATGGCCGCAGCCCCGTCCCCCTCGATGGAGCCGAAATTTCCGTGTCCGTCCACCAGGGGCATTCCCTTCTTAAACTCCTGGCTCAGCACCACCAGCGTGTCGTAGATGGAGCTGTCCCCATGGGGGTGGTACTTACCCATGGTATCGCCTACAATACGGGCCGACTTTCTGTGGGGCTTATCGTGGTCCAGATGCAGCTGGCTCATGTCATAGAGCACCCGGCGCTGTACAGGCTTTAGACCGTCCCTGGCGTCCGGTATGGCCCTGGCCGTGATAACGCTCATGGAGTAATTCATGTAGCTTTTCTGCATCTCTTCACTGTATTCCGTTGTCAAAATCTTTTCTGGCATTTACCATTCTCTCCTTGATAACCGCTGCTATGCGTCAATTTCCGCCTCGTCCGCATGGTCATAGATAAACTGACGGCGCGGCCCTACCTCGCTTCCCATGAGAAGCTCCGTGACCTCCGAGGCCATCCGTGCATCCTCAATCTCCACCCGTTTTAACACCCGGCGCTCCGGGTCAAGCGTTGTCTCCCAGAGCTGGTCCGGGTCCATCTCTCCAAGTCCCTTATAGCGCTGCAGGGTAAAATCCCCGGTGTGGGTCTTCCGGTAGCGCTCCAGTGCCCGCTCGTCGTAAAGGTACTGCTCCTGCCCCTTCTTGGGAATGACCTTAAAGAGGGGCGGCATGGCAATGTACACATGGCCGTCGTAAATCAGCTCCGGCATAAAGCGGTACAGGAAGGTGAGAAGCAGTGTGTCAATATGGCTCCCGTCCACATCCGCATCGGTCATGAGAATAATCTTGTCATAGCGGAGCTTTGTGATATCGAAATCATTTCCATAGCCCTCGGAAAATCCACATCCAAAGGAATTTATCAT
Source organism: uncultured Enterocloster sp. (assembly GCA_944384065.1). Lineage (GTDB taxonomy): Bacteria > Bacillota > Clostridia > Lachnospirales > Lachnospiraceae > Enterocloster. The sequence continues at coordinate 2,778 of CALWRY010000151.1, forward strand.
GGTCTTGATTTCCGCGTTGGCCAGAACCTTGTCCATGGAGGCCTTCTCCACGTTGAGAATCTTTCCGCGGATAGGAAGAATGGCCTGAAACTGCCGGTTCCTGGCTGTCTTTGCCGAGCCGCCGGCGGAATCGCCCTCCACAATGAAAATCTCGCACTTGGAGGGGTCCCGGCTCTCGCAGTTGGCCAATTTTCCGTTGCTGTCAAAGGAAAAGCGGGATTTGGTGAGCATGTTGGTCTTGGCCTTCTCCTCCGCCCGGCGGATTTTCGCAGATTTTTCCGCACAGCCGATAATGGCCTTTAAAACCTCCAGGTTGCGGTCAAAGTAAAGCTGCAGCTCGTCCCCAGTGACAGCAAACACCGCCCTTGTGGCGTCAGCGCTGGCCAGCTTTGTCTTTGTCTGGCCCTCGAAAATGGGGTCCGGATGCTTTACCGCAATCACTGCGGTCATGCCGTTTCTGGTGTCCGCCCCGGTAAAATTGGCATCCTTTTCCTTTAAGATGCCCAGCTCCCTGGCATAGCTGTTGATTAGGGCCGTGAACTTTGTCTTAAAGCCCGCCAGATGAGTGCCTCCCTCCTGGGTGAAAATATTGTTGCAGAAGCCCAGGATATTTTCCTCAAAGGTGTCCACAAACTGGATGGCGGCCTCCACCTCCACGCCCTCCACATTTCCCTTAAAATAGATGGGGTCGTGGACCGGCGTTTTTCCCGCATTCAGCTGCTTTACGTAGGCCACGATGCCGTCGGGCTCATGAAAATCAATCTCCTCCGCCTCGCCGGGCCTGCGGTTTGCGTAGTGGATGGTCAGGCCGGGATTTAAGTAGGCAGTCTCGTGGAGACGGCTCTTTAACCAGTCCGCCTTGAAGCGGGTCTTCTCAAATATCTCCCCATCCGGGCTGAAATTTATCTGCGTGCCGGTCTCCTTTGTCTTTCCAATCACCGGGAGAAGGCCATCCACAAGCTCCACCACGGGAATGCCCCGCTCATAGGCATCATGGTAGATATATCCGCCGCGGCATACCCTTAGGTCCAGATGGGTGGACAGGGCATTCACCACCGAGGAGCCCACCCCGTGGAGGCCGCCGCTGGTCTTATAGGCATTGTTGTCAAATTTGCCTCCCGCGTGGAGGGTGGACATAACCACCCGCGCCGCGGAGACGCCCTTCTGGTGCATCTCCACCGGGATGCCCCGGCCGTTGTCCCGCACCGTGCAGGAGCCATCCGCCTCCAAAGCCACCCATATCTGGTCGCAGTATCCCGCCAGGTGCTCGTCCACGGAATTGTCCACAATCTCGTAAATCAGATGGTTGAGCCCCTTGGAGCCCACCCCGCCGATGTACATGCCAGGGCGCTTGCGGACTGCCTCCAGGCCCTCCAGCACCGTGATGCTGGAGGCGTTATACTGTTCCTTTGCTGTATTCGCCATTCAAATTCCTCCGAATCTTACCGTTTCCACAGCAGTCTGAGCTGCTTCTATTTATAGGACCCGCCCATAACCTCCCGGCAGAGAGCCTCCGCCATGGCCTGGGCCGACGGCGTCCGGGCAGTGAGCGGCGGCTCCGGCACAAAATCTGCCAGCCGCTTTGCCGTCACCTCCCCGATGCACAGGCACCGGGCCCCCTCGGGGAGCGCGCCGTACCGGGCAAAGAACTGCTCCACGCCGCCGGCGCTGGAAAACAGCAGCCAGTCAAGAGCCGGCAGCTCCTCTGCGGTTCTCCCCCTCTCAAGGCGGTAGAGAGGCACGTCCCGGACTGAGAGGCCATTTTCCTGAAGGATTTGGGGGAGAATCCGCGCGCCCTGTTCAGAGCGCAGAAGGGCGATGTCCTCTGGCATGCTGCCTGCGCGATTCTTTTCTCCAGGGCCTCCGCCTGCAGGATTTCTCTCCCCAGGGAATCCGCCTGCCGCTTTCTTTTTCCCGTGCCTCACGGCCTCTGCCAGCGCCAGGGCAAGGCCCCGGCTTGTATGGATTTCAGGGCACAGGTCCGGTACAATCCCATGCCGCTTCAGGGCCTCCCCCGTGGACGGCCCGATAACCGCAAACCGGCAGGCTGCAAACCGGCGCAGGTCTGCCTTTCTCTCCCGCAGAAATTCAAAAAAAATCTCCGCCCCATTGGCGCTGGTAAATACAAGGAAACGGGGCGTTCCGTCCCAGAGTGCCTCCATGCTCTCAGGCAGAGGCAGGGGGACTGCCTGTAATTCCATGACCGTGTGCACCTGAGCTCCCAGCCCCTCTAAAAGGGAGCGAAGCTTCCCGGTAATGGCCGGCGTGCCTGTGATGCCCGCCCGGATTCCATCCAAAGGCCTCATCCCGCCCCCTTTAAGCGCAAGGGATGCGGTCTGCCCTATGACAATCACCGCTGGGGGGAGCACACCGGCCTTCTTAGCCTTCTCTGCAATATTTCCCAAAGTGCCCCGCACCTCCTGCCTGCAGGGCGCACAGCCTCCGGAAAGGACTGCCGCCGGGGTGTCCGGTGATTTTCCCCCTGCCATGAGCCGCTCTGCCAGACGCTCCAGACGGGAAAGGCCCATGAGAAAGACAAGGGTCCCATTCAGCCCGGCCAGGCGCTCCAGGTCCTCCGGAAGGCCCTCCTTCCCCAGAGCCGTATGGCCCGTGATGATGTGAAGGCTCTGGCTGAGCCCCCGGTGCGTCACGGGAATCCCTGCCTCCGCCGGAATCGCAATGGCAGAGCTCACACCAGGAACCTCCTCGCAGGGGATGCCCGCAGCCAGCAGGGCCATCATCTCCTCCCCGCCGCGGCCAAACACATAGGGGTCGCCGCCCTTTAGGCGGACCACCCTTTTTCCCTCTCTGGCCAGACGGATTAAGGCTTCGCAAATTTCCTCCTGGGACGCCCCGTGCTTCCCCTGGCGCTTTCCCATGTAAAAGCACTCAGCCGTCCCCGGCACAGCCATAAGGAGCTCCCTGTCAATCAGGTCATCGTACACCACCGCATCGCAGTCCTTGAGGAGGTTAAGCCCCCGCAGGGTGATGAGGTCCGCCCGTCCGCAGCCAGCCCCCACCAGAAAAACCCTTCCGATTTTTGTCTTGTTTTTTGCGCTGTCCTCTCTCACGTTTCCTCCGCTTACGCCTCCTTCTCCCACTGTTTTTCCTCCCCGGCCTTCTCTATCCACGCCTGCGCCTCCTCCTGCGTCAGGGGGCCGCCCCGCTCCATGCAGGCACAGAACAGCTCCTTCATCAGCCGCTCTCTCCGCTCCCCCTGTGCAATGGACTGCTGTGCTCTGACGCGCTGCTCTGCCAGAAAATCCAGTATCTGCGGCAGATTTTCCGGAACCGCCTGGGAAAAGCGCTCCTTCAGGTAAATGGCCGCTGACGGGCTGCTTCCTCCCGTGGAAATTCCCACGGACAGACTGCCCTTCTTTATCAGAGAGGGAAACAGGAAGCTGCTGGCCTCCCGGTCATCCACCACATTGACAGGAATGCGCCGCTCCCTGCAGAGGCGGGCCACCCGATGGTTCACCTCCCGGTCCCCGGCTGCCGCTATGACAAATTCCTTGCCCGCAAGGTCCTCCGGCGTGAAGGGGC
>CALWRY010000152.1 GCA_944384065.1 uncultured Enterocloster sp.
TGAAACTTATAATATTCCCAGATATACCAGATGCGATCCTGCCAGGACATATTGCGCAGCTTCCGCCCTTCTCTCCGGGCTTCTTCTTTTAAATCCATAGAATGTCTCTCCTTTGTTAAAGCGATTGGATAAGCAGTAACAGTATACCACAGATTGAGCGGAGTTGCACTTGGAAAGTTGGCGGTTGTGTGCTAAAATACCTATTAACAGATGGCACGGCTCAGAGGGCGGGCTGCATCTGGCGCGGCAGTCTGGCGGGCTGCCGCATAATCGCGAAGAAAGAAGAGGTTGTTTCATGCTGCAGGGATTATTTAACTATGACAATCCGGTGTGGAGATTTATCGGAAAGCTGGGAGATCTGATTGTTTTAAATATTTTGTGGATCCTGTGCTCGATTCCCATTTTTACCATAGGGGCTTCCACCACGGCGGTTTACTATGTGACCTTAAAGCTGGCCAGGGACGAGGACGACTCCACCATCAAGGCATTTTTCCGCTCCTTTAAGACGAATTTTAAGCAGGCGACGGCTATCTGGCTGATCCTTCTGGCGCTGGGAGCCCTGCTGGGCTTTGATTTCTGGTTTGTGGCCACCGGGCGCATGGGCATGTCCGGCACGGTAAAGCTGGTTCTCTCCGGTGTATTCGGGGGCCTGCTCTTAATTTTGGCCTTTATTTTTACCTATGTGTTTCCCATTCAGTCCCGGTTCTACAACACGGTGAAGCGCACCCTGTTCAACGCCTTTTTTATGTCTGTGCGGCATATGTTCAAGACACTGGGGATCCTGGTGATAGACGCAGCCATTGCCATAGGCGCCTACCTCTCCATGTACTTTTTCCCCCAGGCTGCGCTGCTGTTTATGCTCTTTGGGATGCCTCTCATCGCCTTTATAAATTCGTACTTCTTTAACGGCATTTTCCGCAAATATATGCCGGAGGAGAAGGAAGAAAAGGCGCAGGACGGCTTCATCCCCCTTATGGATGACGGCGACGAGGCGGTGGAGGAGGCCATACGCAATTTGAAAAATCAGCGGTAGAAGATCCAGGCGCATCTTTGTATATTTTATCTATTGAAAAATAAGTAAAAATACTGTATACAATATAATGTATTATAACGGTGCGAAGGAGAAGAGTACATGATTTCGTATCTGCGCTTAAAGGCATACGGCAAGATCAATCTGGCTCTGGACGTTCTGGGAAAACGGGAGGACGGCTATCATCAGGTACGGATGATTATGCAGACCGTGGGGCTTCATGACGGCATTGATCTTTACAGAAGGCCGGAAAAAGGGATTTCCGTGGAGACCAATCTCTATTATCTTCCCAACAATGAGCAGAATCTCGCGTATCGGGCGGCAGCCCTTCTGATGGAGGAGTTTGGCATCCGGGAGGGAATATCCATCCGCATCCGCAAGTTTATCCCGGTCTCTGCGGGGATGGCCGGGGGGAGCAGCGATGCGGCGGCCGTGCTTTTTGGGGTGAATAAGATGTTCGGGCTGGGGCTGTCCCGGAAGGAGCTGATGGAGCGGGGGCTTAGGCTGGGGGCGGATGTGCCCTACTGCCTGATGCGGGGAACGGCCCTCTCGGAGGGCATAGGGGAGGTTTTGACGCCCCTTGCGCCCATGCCCCAGTGTCAGGTGCTCATCGCAAAGCCGGCTGTCAGCGTGTCCACAAAGACCGTATATGAAAGCCTGGATTCCATGGAGCTGTCCGAAGCGGATCATCCGGATATCGACGGGATGATACAGGCCATTGAGGCGAGGGATATAAATCAGGTGGCGGGGCGGTTTAAAAATGTGCTGGAGCTGGTGACGGCGGGCCGGTACCCGGTAATCGGGCAGCTTGAGGAGGAGATGAAGCGGCAGGGGGCGGTGAACGCGGTTATGAGCGGCAGCGGGCCCACCGTGTTCGGACTATTTGTCAACCCGCAGGCAGCCAGGAGGGCCTATGAGTCCCTGCGGTTCGGGGAGGCCTCCGGCTTGGCAAGACAGGTGTATTTAACCAATTTTTTTAATACAAAAGGGCAGGAGGGGGATTCCTATGGAAAATAGTTTCCGGGTAAATATGAACGAATATCTGCCGCTGAGAGACGTGGTGTTCAACACGCTGCGGCAGGCTATCCTGAAGGGGGAGCTGGCGCCGGGGGAGCGGCTCATGGAGATACAGCTGGCGGAGAAGCTGGGGGTGAGCCGGACGCCTATCCGGGAGGCTATCCGGAAGCTGGAGCTGGAGGGATTGGTGCTAATGATTCCCAGGAAGGGAGCGGAGGTGGCCAAGATTTCCGAGAAGAGTCTCCGGGATGTGCTGGAGGTGCGGCGCTCCCTGGAAGAGTTAGCCATTGAGCTGGCCTGCCAGCGGATGTCCCCGGAGGAGCTTGGGCGTCTGGAGCGGACTCAGGAGAGCTTTCGCGTGGCGATAAAAAAGGGAAACGCCATGGTGATTGCGGAGACGGATGAGCGCTTCCATGATATTATTTACCAGAGTACGGGAAATGAAAAGCTGGTGCAGATGTTAAATAATCTGCGGGAGCAGATGTACCGCTACCGCCTGGAGTATATCAAGGATGAGGACAAGCGTCAGATCCTGCTTATCGAGCACGATCACATTGTGGCCGCCCTGCGGGATCACAATATCGCTGAGGCGAAGAAGGCGGCCCGGGAACACATTGACAACCAGGAGATCACAGTCTCCCGCAATATCAAGGAGCAGGAAGAGGCCGCTATGGGAAAAGGACGGAAATGAACGTAACCGTTCAGTGGTCTGAGCGGCTGCAAAAGAGCTCCGAAAGCCGGAATTTCACCTGGATTTCCGGCTTTTTTTCTTTGCGCTGGGCCACGGGGAGAAGGGCGTTATAATCCCCCTCGTCCAGAAGGTAGGACAGCTCCCTGCGCGAGGAGGCGGGGACTACCCCATGGACGGAATCTGTAAAGCAGAGGCTGGGGTAGAGGACGCACCACCAGTTTCTCCCCTTCCCGTGCCCGATGGTGATCCGGGCCGCGTCATAGAAGCCGCAGGGGAACACCATGTCCCCGTAAGCCTTGGAAGGGAAGTAATCCCTGGAAAGTTCCATCCGCACAGGGAGCGGACGGCCGTGGGCGGCAAGCCAGCTTTCTGCCAGCGCTTCGATGGGAATGCGCTCCTCGCAGAGCCAGCGGGCCAGATCTTCTTTGCCAGCGTCTTCAGGCGCATGGCTTTTCACATAGTCCAGGATCAGATCCTTAACCCCCAGCTTCAGCTCCTGATCCTCCGGCCGGTTGCTCTCAGCCAGCACATGGAACCGCAGAATGTCCGGCGCGATGCGATCCGCCAGGGCCTCCTGCTCTTTGGCCCTGGCGGAGAGAAGGATGAGAAACGCCATAAAAAAACAGAGGGCGGATATGCATAAGCTCACTTTATATTTCATCAATGATAACCTCCTAGATCAAAATCTATTTAACTTCTGTTTGTAATTATTGCCGCGTATGCTATACTATAAACGTAGCAGTTCAGGACGTTTGGAACCTTCTCCTGAACCCTGCATAGAAACCCAAAAGGAGAACAGAAGCATGGACAGAAAAAAAGCGGCGGTTCTCTTTGGCGGCCAGTCTTCGGAGCATGAGGTCTCCTGCATGTCGGCCGTCAATGTGATCCGCCAGATTGATAGAGAGAAATATGACCTCCTGCTGATAGGCATTACCAAGGACGGACAGTGGCTTCGCGTGGACAGCCTGGAGGCGATTGAGGACGGGACGTGGAGACAAGGGGCGGTTCGGGCCGCGATCCTTCCGGATGCGGGCAGGAAGTGCGCCCTGCTGCAGGATGGAGAGCGGCAGTGGGAAGAGAAAATTGATGTGGTGTTTCCGGTTCTCCACGGGCTTTGGGGGGAGGACGGGACGATCCAGGGACTTTTGGAGATGGCGCGGATCCCCTATGTGGGGTGCGGGGTTTTGTCCTCCGCAGTGTCCATGGATAAGCTGTACACGAAGATAATTGCGAAGAACATCGGCGTTCCCCAGGCAGATTACGAGCCGGTTTTCCGGGAGGAGCTTACGGACATGGAGACGGTTGTCCGCCGGATCGAGGGCCGTTTCCCCTACCCCGTGTTCATAAAGCCGGCAAACTCCGGCTCATCCCGGGGCATCAGCCGGGCGGAGGATCGAAAGCAGCTGGAGGAGGGCCTTAAGGAGGCGGCCTGCCACGACAGGAAGCTTTTGGTGGAGGAGTTCATCTCCGGCCGGGAGGTGGAGTGCGCGGTATTCGGAGGCGGACGGAGGGAGGCTGTGGCCTCCGGCGTGGGAGAAATTCTGGCGGCAGCCCAATTTTATGATTACGAGGCCAAGTACTTCAGTGAGGATTCCAGAACCGTAGTGGATCCGAATCTCCCGGAGGGAGCGGCGGAGGCGGTTCGCAGGGCTGCTGTGGCTCTATTTAAGGCGGTAGACGGATATGGCCTTGCCAGAGTGGACTTCTTTGTCCGGGCAGACGGCCGGATTGTGTTCAATGAGATCAATACGATGCCGGGCTTCACAGCCATCAGCATGTATCCCATGCTGTGGGAGGCGCGGGGGATCAGCAAAGCCCAGCTGATTGACATGCTGCTTGCGCATGGGCTGGAAAGATGGGAGAAAACGGATGACGAGACAGGTTCTGATAACGATCAGCGGCATCCATATGATGGATGACGCGGAGGACGCGGACGTGGAGATGATGGTCCGGGGAGACTATTATTATAAGAATGGGAAGCACTATATTCTTTATGACGAAGTGGTAGAGGGAATTGAGGGGACAATCCGGAATGTGATCAAGGTGTCGCCCACCAGCATGGATATCATCAAGAGGGGGGCGGCCAACACCCACATGCAGTTTGAGAAGGACAAGAAAAATCTTTCCTGCTATGTAACCCCCATGGGCGATATGATCGTGGGCATTCAGGCCAGCCAGATTGAGATTCGGGAGCAGGCGGACAGCCTGCAGGTGGATATGGAGTATTCTCTCGACATCAACTATCAGCACCTGTCCGACTGCGCGATCCGGCTGGATGTGCAGTCGTGCCCCTCCGGCACGCCGTGAGATCCCCGCTGCCTGAGGAGAGATGGGCGCTGCGCATTTACAGCAAAAAGTGGGCGCCGCCCGGCGGAATTCCTATCCGCCGGGCGGCGCCCTTAACCATTATTTTGCCTTCCTAAACCGTGCCAAAAACCCTTTCTTCTTGGGCGGAGTGGGTACGGAGCCGCCCCGGACGCTCTTGATCTGGGTTATGTAGAGGCCGCTTAAAACCACCTTAGCCTCGGTCTTCACCGGAAGAGCTTCAAATACCTGTCCATCCGCAATCAATGTCATGATTTTGGGGCCGATTTTGGCTTTCACCACGGGGACCTTTGTCCATCGAAGATATCGGGGGGTCTGATCCACCACCATCTTGGGCAGGCCTGCCTGGGTGATCTTGAGTTTCTTCTTATCAATAACCAGAAGGGAAACCGTCTGGGCCGCCGCGTCCAGCATCTGCTGCTGCTCCAGCTGGCGCTTCTGCAGCTTGCTGCCCAGAAAATAGAGAGCGACCAGAACTACGGCGACAATAATCAAAATTACCAGCAATACGTTTAGAATGGTCTCTGCCATAAGGCTACCTCCAACACAATATAATACAGAGCATGTTACCGCGTATTAACCTCCCCGCTCTGTCAGGAGACATTCTATAATAGTATAGCATTTACCGCTGTAAATTGCAAGAAAAAAATCTTGACACCTTGACAGGGGTATGATATTATGGAGTGTGCACTATTGTGGCGAGGTGGGTTTTTGCGCCCTTTTGTCGCCGACCATACTTAGAAAACAGGGGTGAAACGTCGATGGAGAAAAGCAGGATACGTCCGGTGCCAGCCGGGAAAAGCGTAAGGATGAGCTATTCAAGGCAAAAAGAAGTCCTTGACATGCCGAACTTGATCGAGATTCAGAAGGACTCCTACCAGTGGTTCCTCAGCGAGGGACTCAAAGAGGCCTTTGACGATATCTCTCCCATTGCAGACTTTGCCGGCCATCTGAGCCTGGAGTTTGTGGACTTTACACTGTGCAGAGATGATATAAAGTATACCATCGAGGAGTGTAAAGAGCGGGATGCCACTTACGCTGCTCCACTAAAGGTAAGAGTAAGGCTGTACAATAAAGATAAAGACGAGATGAATGAACATGAGATATTCATGGGCGATCTGCCGCTGATGACGGATACAGGTTCTTTTGTGATCAACGGCGCGGAGCGCGTTATCGTCAGCCAGTTAGTACGTTCCCCTGGAATTTATTATGGTATCGGTCATG
>CALWRY010000153.1 GCA_944384065.1 uncultured Enterocloster sp.
CCCTCCATACAAAAGCCCCAGGGCCGCCCCCTCAATGGCCGGATTGATGGGCCGCCGCTCCAGAAGGCGCTCCAATGCCAGGGAGAGCTCCTCCCCCTGCTCTGAGCCGGGCGCCCGCTCCGCTGCCTGATAGAGGCTGCGCATACACTCCATGCACGCCTGCTGGTGCTCCTCCCCCACAGCGCCCATGGAAGGCAGCAACTGGAGAATCTTCGCAAAGCAGGTGCGGGTCATTTTATCCAGATTCATCCGCCCCCGGACCTGGTACAAATCTGTGAGCTCCCCCAGCATCACCAGATAGGAAAATCCGCCGCTCAGAGAGAAGAAATCCCCGTCCTCCGCCAGCATTTTTTCAAACCGCTCCCCCATCCGCTCCTGCTCGTCAAACAGTCCCATGAGAAAGCTGTTCACCAGAAGCACCGCTCCCTCCCGGCATCCCCTGCTCTTTGCAAAGCGCTCCGCAAGCAGGGCGCGCACTGCCTCCTCCACAGTCCCGCCAAATACGCTGGAGTCAATGAGAGAGGCCGTGACCTGGGCGGACCACCGGTAGGACCAAATCTCCCGCACCCGGTTCCTGTCCCTTCGGCCCGCCAGGTCCGAGCCCTTTCTGCGCCTGGCAAAGCCGCAGCCCAAAAATTCCGTCTGATAAAGGAAACGGGAGAGCCGCAGATGCTTTTCCTTTGCAAAAATTTCAAGCACACACTCCTGCTCCGCCGCAAAATGAATTTTCAGCCCAAAGGCAGCGCACTGCCTCTCGAAATCCCCCAGGAGGGGAGGCCGGTCTGCCTCCATGCAGACAGCCCCCGCCTGCTCTCCCCTGGTCAGCCGCGAGAGAATCACGAGAGGGCCCTCCGTGGAAAGGCTGTGCTCACCCTTCACAAAGGAGGACAGAGCGCCGTCCCGCAGCTCATAGAGGCCCGGACATTTTTTCCCTCTGAGCGAGGCCAATCCCTCTGCCATGGAAAATGCGCAGATTTCATCATCCACAGAGATGCTCTCGTCCTTTCCCCTTGCCCTTCTTCCCGCCGCCGCAAGAAAATGGAGAACCGCATTCCGATAGGCATTTCCCGGCTCCTCCCCCGCAGAGAGCTCCCGCCAAACCTGATGGTAGAAGCCTGGGGACTGCATACCGCTGGCATAGCCGTTTAAGGCGTCCGCCGCCTCCATAGAATAGGCCATGGGATAGACGGCCTGCAGGCTCTCCTCCGTCTTGTGCAGCCGTACTTGTTTCCCGGCAAAGCGGATACCTCCCCCCTCCGTCTTCTCCAAAAGGCTTCCCAGGCCGTAGGTGTGAAATCCCCCGGTCACCACCAGAATCCGGCGGTACGTCCTTGACGCCTCCGCAATGCGCTGCGCCATATACTGCTCCCTGAGAAGACAGCCCTCCGCCGCCAGCTCCTCCGCCGGGGTGTAAAGGCGGGACAGGCCGCAGTAAATCAGCATCTGGCGCACAAACCGGGGCGTATCCATAAAAAGGCCCTGGATTTCGAAATATTTCTCCCAAAACTCCTCAAAATCCCGCATGCCTGTCCGCGTACAGAGCATGGAGACATACCGGCTTCTGGCCAGCAGATAGTCGTCATTGTAGGTCTGCTTCTCCCCCTCCCGCCGCACACTCCGGTTTTCCCCCGCTGCGGCTAGAATCTCCTTGTAGGGCAGGTCGATAAAATCCGCCGGGATGCCCCGCTCTGCGGCCGCCTTAAGGGCCGCCAGCTCCGGAGAGCAGGAAAGGAAGGGATAATAGCACTTATAGGTTCCCTTCTCGGGGCTCACAATTCCCGTCTTATCCTGGTAAGAATAATAGAGGGCCACCGGCGGCTTTGTCTCCGGATGGATGAGCACGGGAATGAGATGCCGGGCATTCTGCGGTCCCTCTACCAGAATGCAGTCCGGCCCATAGGCCTCCATTGCCCGAAGCAGGTGAAAGGAGCAGACCGGGCTGTGATGGCGCACAGGAAAATAGAGCACCGGCCCGGACAAATCCCAGGCAGTGCCCGGATATATGGCTTCCTCTGAATGCAGGCCATCCCCCTGACATGGGGCTTCCTCCGGGTACAGGCCGTCCCCCGGACATGCGGCTTCCTCCGGCTGCGCGGCCTGCCCCCAGCCTGCGGTGCTCTCCGGCTGCGCGGCCTGCCCCGGCATATTTCTCTCTAGCGCAGATACCGCCTGGCCTCGTAATAGCTGCTCCATAATCCGCCCTCTTTTCCGCCCTTGTCACGGACAACCGTCTGAAAATATCCCCGCAGCTTCTCCAGGTCGTCCCCGTTCTCCTTCTGCACTGCGCCCACCAGGTTCTGGACCAGACATCCCATATCCATCCGTGAATCTCCATAATAGTACGCGGTCAGCATGGTCTGATAATACACGGAGACAGCCTCCGCCGTGCTCATCACCGCCACAGGCCTGTCAATCCGGTGCCCCATGGAGGAGACGCCCTCCCGAAGCTCGTGAAAGGTGGATGCCAAAATCTCCGCCGCGTCCTCGTCCGGCTCCATGGCAATCTGATTCTCCCTGGCCAGCTCACGGACCTCATTTAAAATAATCTGCTTCTCCAAGGCCACGTCCCGCACCGGCAGCACTGTCTCAAAATTGAAGCGCCGCTTTAATGCGCTGCTCATCTCGTTGACCCCTTTGTCACGGGTGTTGGCCGTGCCAATCACATTGAATCCAGGCTGGGCAAAGAGAACGCCCTCGTCCCCCAGCTCCGGCACATTTAACACCTTGTCGCTTAGCACACTGATTAAGCTGTCCTGAATCTCCGCCGGCGTGCGGGTTATCTCCTCAAACCGGGTGAGGATTCCCTGCTCCATGCCCACGTAGAGGGGCGAGGGAACCAGTGCCCTGCGGCCGGGCCCGTCCGCCAGCAGAAGGGCATAGTTCCAGCTGTATTTAATCATGTCCTCCGTTGTGCCTGCCGTCCCCTGGATGGTATTCAGGCTGGTGCCGCTGATGGCCGCGGCCAAAAGCTCTGAGAGCATGGTCTTGGCCGTCCCCGGCTCCCCCACCAGCATCAGCCCCCGGCTTCCTGCCAGGGTGATGATGCATCGCTCCACCAGGGCGTCGTTGCCCAGGTATTTTTTCTTAACTGTAATCTGCCTTCCATCCCACACAAGCGGCTCCCTGCTGCCCAGGATAAAGGTCCGCACGGCCCTGGGGGACAGCCTCCAGCCCCGCGGCCTGGGTCCCGCGTCCAAAGCGGCCAGGGCCGCCAGCTCCTCCCTATAGCGCTCCTCCACCGGAGGCTTTAACTCTGCTTTTCCGTTCATATCTTCTCCTCTTCAGCCACATAGCTTCTACCGCAATTTTACCATGCGCCGCCCGGCTTCGCAAGTCGTTGCGGTATGCCCTCTGAGGGTATAATTTCCTGCGCAGACGGGATACTAAAAAAATAATATTTTGCAAAAAGGAGACAGGCCTATGGGACAAAATAAGAATAGAAAGAATCGTGCAGACAGGGCATCGGAAAAGCCTTCAAAAAATCAGGAGGCCAAGCGCACAGAGCGGGAGGTTGAGGAAAAGGACGACCGAAGGCTGGATGAATACGGCCAGATTACCCTGGAAAACAACCAGAACCGCAGAAAAATCCAGCTTCTGACCATCATCGGGGAGGTAGAGGGGCATGAAAATTCCTCCGGAAGCAGCAAGACCACCAAGTACGACCATGTGCTCCCCCGGCTGGCCTGCATTGAGGACGATGCCAGCGTGGAGGGACTTCTGGTTCTCCTAAATACCTCCGGCGGCGATGTGGACGCAGGCCTTGCCATCGCGGAGATGATTGCGTCCTTGAGCCTTCCCACCGTATCCCTGGTTCTGGGAGGCAGCCATTCCATCGGCGTACCGCTCGCCGTATCCACAGACTACTCCTTCATCGTCCCCTCCGGCACCATGATGATTCACCCGGTACGGATGACGGGAATGGTCATCGGCACCGCCCAGACCTATGAATATTTTGAAATGATACAGGACCGCATTCTCACCTTTGTGTCCACCCATGCAAATATCGCCTACGACCAGCTTCGGGACCTGATGCACAACACAAAAATGCTCACCCGGGACCTGGGGACCGTGCTCGTGGGCCAGGAGGCCGTGGAAGCCGGCCTCATCGACCAGGTGGGAGGCATCCGGGAGGCGCTGAAAAAGCTCTACGAGATGATAAAAAAGGGGAGGCGGTGAACGCCTCCCTATAGATAACAATTTACCGTATCGCCGCTCCCATCCCGCACCGCCGCAAAGCCGTCCGAAGCGGCAGATAGAGGGCAGTGCTCACCACGGCGGAGACCATCGCATTGATGGAGGTCGAAGCAATATTCCAGGCCAGCGCCACCTCCGCCGCCGGCTTTCCGATAATCAAAATCTTGTAATAATACCCCAAAAGCGGGTCTGCAATCACATTAAAGCCCAGGGCGCAGGCTGACGCGACAGCGGCCGCCCGGAAAATCCTTCTCTTATCCTCCGCCGCGCGCATCTGGCTGATTTTAAAAATCCCGTGCCCCACTGCCCCCGCAATCAGGCCAATGCACAGCTTGCAAATCAGGGTCTTCGGCGCATAAATTACATAGACCGGGTCAAGCAGGTCGCCGATGGTCATACCGATGGCACCTCCCAGTCCCCCGTAAATGCCGCCCATGAGCAGGGCTCCCAGGACGCAGACCGCATTTCCCAGGTGGATGGACGTGGCATCTCCGCCCGGAAGTGTAATCTTAATCTGCAAAAAAGTAAACACAATATAGGAAAGCGCCGCAAACAGCCCCACAAAAGCAATTTTGTAAATAGATGCATCTGCGCCGGACCTTCCAGGCGCCTCTCCCGCGTGTGATAATTTCGTCGTTGATTTCATAAACTGCCTCCTCCCTCGATGTCTGCAATATCTTCTGACCACTACATCCTATCACCCGAGTGGCATGATTTAAATATCCAGTTTTTATTTTTTTGACAAGTCCAGTTGCCGCTTTGTTCCGTGCGATATCCCATAGCCGCCGCTTCCCCGGAAGATGAAAGGAGGCTGTGAAAATGGAAACATTTAATCCCCGAAGAAAGGGGGCATTCCATTTTCACAGCCTCTTAAATAAAATCTGTTTCCGTTCAGACGGCGGTACTAATCAATCACATTCCGAATTGCCACCGGCGTCCGGTAATTCCAGGTAGAAATCTTGATGCCGCTCCGGCTGCTGGCCGCGTGCACTACCTGGCCGCCGCCGATATACATGGCCACATGGTTGACCACGCCGCTGCTGCCCGCATAGAACACCAGGTCGCCGGGCTTCATCTCCGAGGACTTCACTGCCCGGCCCATCTTGGCCTGAGAGCCGGAATAATGGGGCAGGGAGATACCGAAGTTCTGCAGCACCTTCATCGTGAAGCCGGAGCAGTCCACTCCATTGGTCAGGCTGGTGCCGCCCCATACATAGGGATTGCCCACAAACTGGAGGGCATAATTTACAATCCGGGAGCGCAGGGACGCTGCCGCCTGGGCCGCAATCTCCTCCGGCGAGAACTTAATCGCCTCATTTAGAGCGTAGCGCACCTCCACATTGTTGTCCCTGGTGGAGATGTAGGCCTTGTCCGCCTCTCCGCCGTCCTCCTCGTCCACAGATCCCAGGTCAATCTCCACCCAGCCGTCCAGCTGGCTCACCACCGGGTAGCGCTCATCCTTTATAATCTGGGTCCAAATCTTGGAATCTGTGTTCGGCTCCGTCCGCACGTTCAGCACATCCGTCTTGATAATGGCCTGCAGGCTTGCCGTCTGCATGGCGATATCACGGGCCTCCTGGCCTGTGGCTGTATACTGGGGGTCAGCCGAAATGTATCCGATAATAGGACCGGACTGCACCTTGTACCAGCCGTCCAGGGTCTCCAAAATCTCACCAGCCGCCTTGCTGGTCATCTTGCCGATAATCTTTCCGTCCGTGCTGGGCTCCTCGCGGATGTTCAGGTAATTATTCACCTTGGAAATAACCAGGTTCTTGTACTGGTTTACCGCCATGGAGCGCATATCCAGCTTCCGTCCCTCGTCCAGACAGTAGGAAACCGTGGCGTAGTCCGCAGAAATATATCCCTCCTCAATCTGAATCCATCCCTCCTGCTCTCCCACAACCACGTACCGCTCTCCCTCTAATGCCTGTCCCACAAGGTTTGCCGGGTCAAGCTCCGGAGCACTGCGGATATTTACATTGTCCGTGGTCACCGTGGCACGGAGCTTAACCAGGCCCAGCGCCATCTGGCGGGCCTCCTCCCCGGTGATGAGATACTGATTGCTTATATAGCCCTCCACGCCGCC
>CALWRY010000154.1 GCA_944384065.1 uncultured Enterocloster sp.
CCGCAGCGTTGTAGATATTCAGCCATACATTCTTGGTGGGATGTGCGGAGGCATCCAGCTGGTTGGATACTGCCGGGAAGGTAACGGTGGAATCCAGGTAATCCTGATAATTCTCTGCGGTAACCGCTACATTCAAAGCGTAGAAGGAGCGCTGCTCCTCATTGTATACATACTCGCTCTCGGAGAGAACGTTGCCAGCGTCGTCCGCAACGCTGATACCGGTGTTGATGTCAACGCCGTCAAGAGCGTTTCTCAGAACGCGGAGGGTCAGGTAAGCCTGAACGTCTGCATGCTGGCTGATGGTGCCGCCGTAGCCCTCTGCGATAGCTGCCACGGCGTCGCTGTTGGCGTCATAGCCGAAGGTGGGAACGCCCTGATCCTTGGACCATGCGTTGAACATGGACATGCCCATGCCGTCGTTGTTGGAAACCACTACGTCGATGGAATCACCGAAGGAAGCGGACCAGGTGTTGATGGCGTTGCCTGCGGTAGCAGCATCCCAGGTAGCTCCTGCGGAGTTCTTCATCTCCTGAGAAGCCAGCTCGCGGACGATGTAGCTCTTGCCGTTCACCTCAATGGAGCCGTCCTTAACGATGGTAGCGGTGCCGTCGGTGTTGGTTCCTACCGGTGTGCTGTCGGTCTCGCCGTTGGTCTCAACCGCAGTGCCGAGAGCGTTGCGCACGCCTCTGGTACGGGCGATGGAGTCGTTGTGGCCGATGTCGCCGATGGCCAGAACATATCCGATGATGCCGTCGCCGTTGCGGTCGATGGTGTCGATGTTGGCCTCGATGTAATCCTTAACCATGGTTCCCTGAAGCTCGGCACCCTGGTTGGCATCGAATCCTACGTAATAGGTGTTTGCGTTAAAGTTCAGAGCAGTCATATCCAGCTCGCCGGTGGAGCTGTTGGAGGGCTGACGGTTGAACCATACAAGGGGCTTGTCCTTGTTGGCTACCTCGCCGCTTGCCGCCGCTGCGGTGGTCTCAGCCGCCGCTGCCTCCGTGGCGTCTCCCGCCTTCTCAGCTGCCGCCGCTGTAGTCTCAGCCGCCGCTGCCGCTGTGGTCTCAGCCTCGCCGCCTCCGCAGGCCGCTAAGGACAGAGCCATGCAGGATGCCATAGCTACTGCTGTTGCTTTCTTCATCAGTCTCATGATTGAAATTCCTCCCTTTCCTAAACTGTGAATTTTTGTCGATTTTGGACTTTTCTACAACCGACATATATATTATACCGACTTTTTTAGCTTTTTTCCATAAGATTTTTTTCGTTTTCTTACGATTTTTTATTTTTTTCAACAATATGCTGAGGGCAGTTGTAATATTTGCCATTTTCCAGAGAAATATCCGCCTCCACATCCCGGCCCAGGGCCTTGTCCGCCGCAATCGTAAAAATCGCCTTTGCGTACCGCTCCTTATCGCTGGACACTGTGCCCATCATCTTTCCCTGCTCCACAGCCGCAATTCCCGGGGTGGTGCCGTCGATGCCCACCACCTGGATCCCCGAAACCTCCGCCCGCTCCATGGCGTCTATGGCCCCCAGGGCCATGTCGTCATTGTTGCAGATGACCAGCTCAATGGTGTCCGGATACTCCAAAAGCCACTGCTCCATGAGGGCCGAGGCCTGGCTCCGCTCCCAGTTGGCGATGCCCCCGGTAATCCGCTCAATGGGAACGCCCGCATCCTTCAGGGTCCGGATGGACCACTCCGTCCGGATCAGGGAATCCTGATGGCTGCTCTCCCCCTCTAAAAGGACGTAGCTCACCACGCCGTCCCCATTTGTATCCAGGCTGGCGGGATCCTCCCGGTAACGCTCCGCCACAATATTTCCCTGGAGGATCGCTGATTCCTTCGCGGACACCGCCACATAGTACAGTTCGTCCCAGCGGTTCATGTCCTCCTCCACCGGCTGCCGGTTGAAGAATACCACCGGCACATTCCCGGCCATGGCCTTGTCTATCACCCCTGAGGCCGCTGTCCGATCCACCGGATTGATGCACAGGGCGTCGCACTCCAGCGCAATAAAGCGCTCTACCTGGTCATTCTGGGTGTACTGGCTTCCCTTTGCCTCCTCTATGTCCATGTGAACCGTGATCCCTGTCTCCTGCTCGAAATCCTTTGCGCACTGCTCCAGCTCCGCGCGAATATTGTTGATAAATGTGTCGTCTCCCCGGTACAGGCTGACCCCGATCCGTATGGAGGTTTTCTCCTCCTCTTTCTTCACGCTGCATCCCGCGGCAGTCACGGACAGACAAATCACCGCAGCGGCCAGCAAATAAGCATTCCCCGTTTTCACCTTCATCCCCCTGTCACTCTATCGGATAGAGCATTTTTTCATATTCGGATTTTCGCAGATCCTCTTTTTCTATATAATAGCTCTCCAAAACCGTCCGTTTTCCCAGGACATGGCCTTCCGCCGCCTCCACGGCCTGCCACACGCTTATATATCCTGCGCTGAATTCATCTGTCACGCAGAGCCCCCGGATGATTCCCCGATCCAGGCTGTTTAAGAGGGAGAGGGTGCTCCCCCTTCCGTACAGGGCTCCCACGCAGGCGGATAACGCCTCATCCCCCTCCAGGATGGCGGATAACTCCGTCAGGCTGTCCGGGTCAAGTCCTGCCAGCACAGCCCTCTCTATCCCGCTCTCCCGCAGGTCCTCCAAAGCGTTTCGAAATGTCCCGTAGCCCTCCTTTCGGATGAGCCTGGGATAGAAGCCGTTCTCCGCAAGCCTCCCCGCAAGCGCTTCCCCGAACTCCCTGGCAGCCGCCTTCTCCTGCTCCTGGGCGAAGAGGTAAACCGGAACCCCGGCAGCCCAATCCTTCCCAATCTTATCCGCCAGGTTTTTCCCCATCCCGGCAAAATCCGTGGTCACCGCCGCCACAGCTCCCGCGTCCGTCCCATCTGCCCAGACAGTCACCATGGGGATCAGGGAACGGGCCGCCAGAATATCCGACGCTCCCTGCTCCCCCGCAGGCACCACCACCAGGGCGGCCGCCCCGTCCTCCTGCTCTCTTAAAGCCAGCGCCTGCTGCTGCTCGGCATTTCCCGTCTCATAGAGGGTGATAAAGCTCACATCCGCGTTCCGCTCCATAGCCGCCTGATCCATGCCTTTTTGAAAATTCACGTAGTTGGCATCCCCGTCATCCTCCACAATCACGGAGATGGGATAGATCCGCTTTTCCTCCTCCTTGATAATCAGGTCTGTGGACGACAGGAGAAATAAAAGGACAAGAATCGCTCCCAGGAGGAGCCACAGCATTTTCTCATTTCTGGTAATCATGTTTTCTCCTTTTCCAGCACCTCGCTGTACTCCATGGCGGGGAGACGGATGCTTATGACAGTCCCCTCATCCGGCTCCGACTGGATGGAGAGCCCGTATTCCTCCCCGAAATAGAGCCGGATCCTCTCATTCACATTCTTAACACCGATGCCGGATCCGTGCTTGGACGGGGCCCTGGGCCCCTCCCGCAGGAGACTCTCCACCTGCTCTTCTGTCATGCCCAGCCCGTTGTCCGAAACAGAGAACCACAGATCCCCCTTTTCCAGGCGGGCCCTCACAGCGATCTCGCCATCCCCGTCCATAAATTCCATGCCGTGGTAGATGGCGTTTTCCACCAGGGGCTGCAGCATGAGCTTTAAGCTGGCGAGATTTAAGACCTCAGGATCCGCCTCAATCCGGTAGGTAAACTTATTTTTAAAGCGCATCTGCTGGATCATCAGGTAATTTCTCACATGCTCCAGCTCGTCCCGCACCGGGATGATGCTCCTGCCCTTGCTGAGGCTGATGCGGAAAAACCGGGCCAGAGCGGTTACCACCTTCACAGCCTCGGCCTTCTGCTCATTTTCAATCATCCACACAATAATGTCCAGGGTATTGTACAGGAAATGGGGGTTGATCTGGGACTGGAGGGTGTTAAACTCACTTTTCCTCTTGGACTCGTGCTCCGCCACTATGTCGTCCATGAGGACACGGATCTGCCGGGCCATGTCCCGGATAGAGCGGCCCAGGTGGCGTATCTCATAGGATCCTCCAATATAAATCTCCGCGTCCAGCCGCCCTCCCTCCAGGGCGTTGACGGACCGCTCCAGCCGCTTTATAGGGCCTGTGATACGGGAAGAAATATAGGCGTTGATCACCACCAGCACAAACAGGAAAAAAGCTACCACAAAGACGATAAAGAGCTGGGTTTTCAGACCGTTTAAAGAGATCCCCCGCTCCGGCGTCACGCCCACCAGCTTCCACCCTGTATATCCCACGGATTTTACCGCAATCTCCCGCTTTTCCCCATTGTAGGTCTCCTCATAGCTGCCGTCCTGACAGGAAGCGGTCTGCTCATAGTTTTCCTCCACAAGGCCCACGTCGATGAGCTGCATTCTGGGATGGTAGATCAGCTCCCCGTCGCTGCTGACCATATAGAGATAGCCCTGATTTCCCAGGGTAATATTGTCCAGAAGCTGCTGAAAACTGCTGTAGCTGATGTCCAGCAGAAGGATTCCCTGCTCCGTGGATGTGCCCTGGGTAATCTCCACCGCCCGGGTCAGCGTGATCACCCAGCGGTACTGATTTTCATTGTTGTCAAAAATATACTGCACATGGGGGGTGGTAAAATACAGGTTGTCCGTCCTCTCCAGGGTGTTTTCAAACCAGGGTTCCCGGGTCACATTGATCCCCGGCTTTAACCTGGCCGCCGGGGCCGCCTCCAAAAGCTCCCCGTCCTTTGACAGGAGGGCGATATTGGAAATACAGTCCTTGTTGTTGTCGTAGAGCAGGGTAAAGTCCCGGTTTACGGACTCTGACGAGAGATCCGCGTTTTTAATCACCCCGTAGTACAGGGAATCCGACAGCTTCATAATGGTCTGCAGATAGGAATCCACGGATCGGTTTACCTGGGTCAGCATGGCCTGGTTCTCCTCCCGGATGGCGGCCATCATCTGGCCGGACAGACGTCCGTACAGGGAGATTCCGATGAGAAGAATGGCCGCCAGGGCGCTGACCGTAAAGTATATATATATGGTAGAGCGGATGCTCATATTTCGCAAAAATCCAGGCCTGGTCTGGTTTTCCATGACTGCCTCCTACTCGTTTTTTCGCCGTCTTAACCCCCGGCGCCCTAACGGGTGCTGCGGTACTTGGTGGGCGACACGCCGAAGCGCTTTTTGAACACGTAGCTGAAATAGTTCTGCTCCTGATAGCCCACCTTCTGAGCGATCACATAGGTTTTGTCATCCGTCTCGCCCAAAAGCTCCACTGCCTTTGCCAGCCGCACATCCGTCAGATAGCCGATATAGGTCTGGCCGGTTTCCCGCTTGAACACCGTGGAGAAATAAGCCGGGCTCATGTGCAGCTTGCGGCAGATCATTTCCACAGAGAGATCCGGGTTCTGGTAATTCTCCTGGATATACTGCTTAGCCTCCAAAATGACCTTCCGGGTGGTATTGTCCCGCTCCCGGTTCATCTTCTCATGGATTTGGCAGGCCGTACGGGTAATCCACTCCTCGAATTCTTCCCTGCGGGGAGCGGAGGACAGGATCTCCTGATAGTGCTCCTCCATGCTGGAGGGATCGCCGGGATCCAGATCATACTG
The DNA here is from genome assembly GCA_944384065.1 of uncultured Enterocloster sp. Lineage (GTDB taxonomy): Bacteria > Bacillota > Clostridia > Lachnospirales > Lachnospiraceae > Enterocloster. Next base: position 5,580 of record CALWRY010000154.1, read on the forward strand.
CTGAACAATCTGCAGCAGACAGTTGGTGATGGACAGCATAAACATCTGGTACTGCCGCAGGTGCACCCTTGCGTCCTCCATGCGGGATACCAGGCTGTGGACCGTGGACACGATTTTCTCCCGCGGCCCAAACTTGACAGCCGCAGCCAGCTCCGCCTCGTCCTTGGCGTCCATCTGCAGCCTTCCCCTGCCCACAGGCTCCACATCGTTGATGTAGATGATTTTCCCAGCTCCCACAATCGCCTTATAGCCCAGGGCCTCCACCGCTGACTGGTAGGATGCCCGCAGATGTCCCAGATCCGTACAGCTGTGGCCCACGCCTATGGTCACTGTGACCTCCAGTATTTTCCTGCACTCCTTGCAGATGTCCTCCAGCTGGTCAATGAGCCCGGTCTGGGTATTTTCCTGATCCACAGCCGCCACCAGGGTGAGTCCCGCCGTGGAGTTAAAGAGGGCAAACCGGCAGAAGGGGCGCAGGTGATCCTCCATAAGCTGGCGCACGGAAATGGGGATCAGCTCCTGGTGAAGGGAGAGCACCCGCTCCGCAGTCTGCTCCTCCGGCTCCACGCTGACCACAGCCGCCAGCCACTTTCTGGCG
>CALWRY010000155.1 GCA_944384065.1 uncultured Enterocloster sp.
TACCGCTCCTTCTGCTCCCAGAAGTCCGGCATAGCGATCAGCCCTTTCAGCCAGCAGGATATGACAAAGGATTCGTATACCTCATCCAGCACGCACTCGGTTAAGAGCTCCCGCTCCTCGTCATAGGTCAGATCATCCTCAATCATGGACTGCCTGGCCGACGAATAATTGGTATCCGACATGTCCCGCGATACCGCCTCATAGGAAAGCCCGTTGGCCGATGATACCATGCGCTGCTGAGCCTTTATAAAAGCCGCCGCGTCGGTCCCCTGCCCGGCAGGGTTCAGCATCTGGGCCTCGTCCCCCATCTGCATCTCCATAATCATCCCCGGCACAATCCGCTTTCCCTCATAGCTGGTCTCCCCGTCCATACGGCGCATGGGCTTTCCCGGGATATTCGAGGGATTATTCCGCTTGATAAACACGGCCAGGCAGGCCGCTATCTTCTCTTTAATTCCCACCGCAGTCATAAACTCGTTCATATCCTTGACACGGGTCATGGTGGAACTCATGTCGGATGTCTCCCGGATCTGGGAAGGCCGCTTTTTGGAAAAATAAAAAATCACGTCTCCCGCCTTCACATAAACCGGTTCCATTTGGGTATACCCGTCAATGGAATACTGCCGGATCCAATAGCCTTCCGGCCGGTTAAAGCGGTTATACTCAATCCCGCCTACCACCTTATTCTCTTTCTTTTTTGGCTGGAGCTGTGTAAGATCCAGCTCGTCCACCTCCAGCACCTGGAGCTGCAGCGGAAGCATACCCTGGTTTGTGTACCGCTTTACCAGCAGCACGCCTCCATCCATGATCTTTCTCTGGATGCACATCCGCACAATCTGCGGGAAGGACTGCTGGCCGGTCACATCGCAGTTTCGCCCCCTGCACCACTGCTCCCAAAGCTTTCCCAGGATCTGGTCAAGCTCCTGATCTCCCGTCGTGATGCGGACCTTTAGACCTGCGCCTATGACATTTCGCCGGAATGCCCGGACTACGGAGTTCATCACATCGGAATTGCGCTCCAAATCCCTGGCCCGTGCCCGGATCGTATCCCGCTCGTAACGGTCCGTCATCTCCGCAGACATATTCAAGGTATTCCACCGGCTCTGGAGCCTGCCGCTGTCCGCTGCATCATAATTTCCCCGGTATGCCTCATACCGTATCCGCCAGTCTGCCCGCTCGGCCCCCGCTTTGGGACTGACTGCACCAATCAGCCGGTCAAGTAAATTCAGTTTCATGGCTACCTCCTGTTATCCGGCCCAAAGTCCGCAGCATAGGCCCCGGCCAGAAGGCCGTTTCCGCTTCCCTGGATCTGTGCCTCAATCCGGTCCCGCTCCGCAATCAGAGTTGCCAGATCGGCCCGTGTCAGGGAGCGGGTTCCAATCTTATAGGACTGCCCGCCTGCTAGGATCTTATAAATCGCCTCATTCAGCGTATGCAGCTGTTCGGCTGGGCTGCCATATGGTATTACTTTCTCATCTGGCATCTTCACATCCACCCTTCCAGTTCATTTTCGTTTATCCATTGCTCCTCCGGAGACGCCGGCTGCGGCTTCGGCTTTGGCGGCTCATACCTTTCCAGATGCCAGGTGCGGGCGCCCCGGATATCCGCTGCGGCCATCGCGTACACCTCCGCATCCAGGTAATGGTTATCCCCGTGGCTGTTTTTCAGCACCCATTTCTGAACCGCTTTGCCGTTTGCCTGACGCTCATTCACCTTGTGCTCCGCCGTCACCTGAGATGCGTAATCGTCATCAATCCCGTTGAATACCATCCAGGCCCCCACGCCATTTTTCCGGCGCATCCGGGCCGCAATCCGGTCTTTATACTTGGCCGTATCCACAATCACCAAGTTGATACCATAAGCCTTGGAGGACGGCTTATTAATCATGCTATACTTATAATCCGATTCCAACTTTTTGCTGGCGCCCTTGCTGGGCAGGGTATAGTCCGAAGTATCCGCGCAGAAATTATAGACCATATCCGTCTGGTCTCCTGAATCCACCAATACCAGCGCGGGTGTAAGCTTTGTCCCGTCCCGCTTTTCATAATTCAGGTTCATGATCGCGTCCGTTTTCCATAGGTCAATCTCCTGCCCCCTGGCAACCAGCTGGCTGGTCCAGTGTTCGCCCCAGGCCCGGATCACCCAGTACACACAGGTTTCCTGCACATCAATCCCACCGGTAAGTTCAATAGCCCAGTCAGGCACCTCGTATTCCTCATACTCCGTCTGCCTTTCCTTTACCAGATCCACTGTGGTTTTCAGCTTCGTGTCCTCCCAGGGCTCCGCCAGCCAGCTGTTGGCAAAATTCTGCAGCATTTCCGGATCATCCTTGGACTTTAAAAATTCCTCCGCCGCGTCCGCCCAGGTGACGAACACGCTGTACAGTGAATTGATGCGGAACCCAACCGTCTTAGGCTCTCCGATTCCCCGCTTTTTTACCGCGCGCCACTCCCCATCCCGCAGCATCCTTGGTTTATCCCTATCCTCTATCTCGCAGCCGCATTCCGGGCAAATATAAACGGATGTCTTTGCCCGTTCATAGGGAGACATCCGTTTTTCTTCATCCTCGCAAAATTTTATCTGCTTAAACTCCAGGCAGATCCTTTCCCCGCAGTGCGGACAAGGGACAAAATATTCCCTCACCTCGTCCGCGCCGTCATGGAGCTGCCATATATAATTGGTTTTTAGCGTGGGAGTGGAGCACGCAAATACTTTGCTCTGCGATTTAAAGGTTTTAATCCGCTCCATCGCCAGGCTGTAGGGGGAGGCCTCTTTCTTGGACGCGCCGCCCATCTTGTCTATCTCGTCGAAAAACAGGTACTTAATCGCCTTTGACGCCAACTTGGACGGTGAACCGGCGCCCCGCAGATAGATGGTCATGTCTTTAAATTTTAGCCGCAGTTCCTTGGAGCTGTTCTCATAAAACCGCTTCTTAATCTGCGGAATCAGCCGGAAGGCGGGCTTTAGCCGGTCATTGGAAATATCCTTTGCCAGGTCGTCCGACGGGTACACAATCATCGTAGGCCCAGGCTCCTCCGCTATCAAATAAGCCAGCATATTGATAAGGGCTTCCGTCCCTCCCAGCTGGGAACCTTTGCAGAGATACACCTCCCGGATGTGGGAATTATTAAAGGTGTCCATAATCCCCACCAGATAAGGGGTCACCGCATTCGACCATCTGCCGGACAGATTGCTGCTCTCATCCAGTACTCTGTACTTCTCGGCCCACTGGCTCACCGTAAGCTCTTCCCCGGCGGCCAGTGTTTTTCTCAATACCCTGCGGAATAAAGCCCCTGTCTTTTTCCTGCTTCTCCTCCTTGGTGTCATTCGCCGGACTCCTCCTCCGGATCCTCGTATTCCTCCTCGTTTTCCCCTGCATCCTCCTCAAATGCTGCCGGCTTCTGGCCGTCAATCTCCTCCGGATCATACTCTGACAACTCCTCAAGGGCAGCTGACAGCTCTTTTTTGATTGTCAGAATGATGGTATTGATATCCTGCTCCCCCGCTATCTCCATCGCCAGCTTGGACGGGCACGACAGGAGGCGGTTCTTAAACCGGAGCAGCATGGCCGACAGGAAGGCCTCCACATCCTCCGCTTCGTGCAGCTCCTGGCGCAGCCTTCGAAGCTTCAATTTTGATATCTTCATCTTCACTTCCTCATGTTCCGCCTGGATCTGCTCCTTTGAGATGGATGCCCGCCTTCCCGTTTCCGCATTTACTTTATAATCAATGTATTCCTGGATGCACTTTTCCAGACTGTAGCCGCGGCCCTCCCTGGCGAGCTCAAAAAGCCCGTCCTCCCGCAGCTGCCGGATTCTCCGGGAGCTTATCCCCAGGCACTGCGCCAGCTCCTTTTGATTGACTGTCATCTCCTCGTCGCCCCCTTTCATGTGGCCCCCAAAGAGGAAGGAAGTACCCCCAAATTTTACCCCGGAAAGAGAAAAATGCCGGGCGTTCCGCGCCCCGCATGGGGGCCTCCCCCTTCGGTAGTACCTTTTGTTGCGATATCGCAACGGATGCGGCCTGCCCAGGCATGAAGAAAAGCGCCCTTCCGGACGCTTTTCGCTTCATGTTAGTGTTTAGTTTGTTTGTTACACAATCCTTTTTGTTCCTGTTCTTCCGCAAAAGCAAGCATCAATTCCGTTATCTTCGCGGCCTGGCTGACCCCAGCGGACTCGCAGGCCCGCTCAAACCGCTCCGCTGCTTCCCGCTTAATCTTAAACCCTTTAGTCATGTAGCCCGCTTTCTTCTGATACTTCTCGCTGGCAATCGTCTGGGGGGTGGGGTTACCTTTTGGCATCGCGATCCCTCCTCATTCTTCTGTAAATGCTCCGGCCTATAAAGCCGGCTGTCACCGCAATAACTACAATGATTGCAATTCTCATTGTTAAAGATGGCGATTTATGATATACTTCTGATATGGGGAGGATTCCTCCTCCCCGGCTGTGCTATTTCCACAGCTTGTCGATTATCAGAATGATAATCCCTGTAATGAGCCCTGTCAGGAATTGAACCGCAATTTCAATCCAGTTGACTGGGCTTTTTCTTTTCTTCCGGCTTCTGCCTTTCGCCATCTTTTTCTCACCTCCTTACAAGTATAGTATACTATAGGGTTTACCATATGTCAAGAGGTTTTAACAATATTTTGTATTTTTATCCACATATTTATCAACATCTTGTGGATAAAAGAAAATCCCCGCCACCCGGCAGGGACTTGAAAGGAGAAAATCAAAATGCAGTTGAAAAAACGGCGCGGCCGGGCTTTCACCGGCACTGCGGCTATGCGCATTTGCCGCCATGCTAGGAATTACATCACGCCCCGTAATCAGCCGCCAGGGTGTTACACCTGGCGGCCGTATGCTAACAAGGGAGGTACTAGGATGGATTTATCCACTGCTTCCAGTCTACACTATAACATTTTAAAAAGTAACATTGGTAACATTCGTAACAAATTTTATTTTTCTCCCATAAACCTTTGAAACTCCATCTTTACACTTGCCATCGTCGCTTTCCGTCCCATCCGCACGGCCACCTCTCCCCAAGTCAGCCCCTCGAAAATTTTGTATCGAATAATCCGCTGCATCCGCATGGGGATGGCCGCCATCCAGCCCTCCACTTCCAGCTTAATAGCCTCTGCCGCAGCCTTTTGCTCCTCCAGGAGCTGCTCCTGCTCCCTCAATTTCTTCTCATCGCCCTCGCTGTATTCTATCCCGTGAATTACAAAACTCTGGGGAGCGAAGGGGAAGTCATACATAGATCCCTTGACCTTATCCTGGACAATGTTCTTGCGCTTCTGTTTAATCTTTTGAATCTCTTTTTCCGTATCCTTGATAAGCTCGCAGGCGTCTATGTACTGGTACAGGATCGACTTGTCCATCGGCATCACCTCCCATGCATCCGATTTCTGTACTCCCGGTTTCCAGCCAGGTATTCCTCTTCTTTCCGCTGCCGCCCCAGGAGCTGGCGCAGTTCATTTAAAAATTTCTGCCCCTGGGCGCTCTGGAAATACTGGGCCACCTCCTTGTACAAGATAGATATGTCCTTATGCTTCCGGCGGATACGCCGGCTTTCCCAAAGCCGCAATGCCTCGTTATGCATATCATACTTGTTATCCGTAAACTCCAGTGCGTGAAGAAGATCCTGAAGGCGCTTGTCCTCGTCACTCACACAAGAATATGCAATCTGATATGTATCTTGACACTCCTTAGCGAAAGCCAGGAAAGCCTCTAAACCTTTTGACGGCAGCTCCATACATATCACCTCTTTGTTATTATGACTGCGATGCTAGTCTGATCTTTTTTATCTTTGACACTTATTATCCCTTCAACATCCAGGCCAGCAGCATCTGCTAAATCACATATGCTTTTTATGTACAAGGATTTTTTGTCCAGGACTTCCCCAACTTTTTTACAGCCTGGTTCCGGCCGGTAATGGCTGCATTGTCCGTTTTCCGCCTCTGCCCAGTCGCATTGATACTCGTATAGGCATAATGTGCAATCCATCATTTTATATCTCCTTAAATGTCAGTTTGGCTGCGGATAGCAAGCCTCATTTCCCGTCCAAAATCTTCACATGCTTGTACATATCCTTTATGA
>CALWRY010000156.1 GCA_944384065.1 uncultured Enterocloster sp.
ATAATCTGATACAGGGCGTCATAGAGAGGGCGCAGGTAGGGATCGATCTTGCTTTGCAGATCACCGGGAAGAAATCCCAGCTTCTCCCCCGCCTCGATGGCCGGCCGCGTCAGGATAATCCGCCCCACCTCGCCGTCCTTAAAGGCCTGAATGGCCATCGCCATGGCCAGGTAGGTCTTGCCCGTTCCGGCAGGCCCGATTCCAAAGACAATCATCTTCTGGCGGATCGCGTCCACATACTGCTTCTGTCCCAGGGTCTTGGGCTTCACCGGCTTTCCCGCCACGGTCCGGCAGATAATATCCTTGTCAATCTCCAGAATCTGTCCGTCATTCTCCGTGAAGGAGAGGGAAAGGGCATAATCCACATTCTGCTCCGTGATTACATTTCCCCGTTTGGACAGCTCCACCAGGTTGGAAAATACGCTCTTGGCCTTTCCCACCATATTCTCCGGGCCGATCAGCTTGATCTCCCCGTCCCTGGCCAGAATCGTCACATGGAGCGTCCGCTCGATTTTCTTTAAATACGCGTCAAACTGCCCGCAGACGTTCTTCTCGTGCTCTGCGGGTATATCAATCAGCGTCTCAATCACACTCATTCCATCAAACCTTTCTCCGCCACCGCCTCCCTGCGGGCGATGGATTCCTCTGTCACCAGGCGGCCGCTGATGCGCCAGCCCCCCGGGCATGTTTCTATTCTATCATTATTTTCCAGAATGTGTACCCCCTTTTCCTCTAAATTTTTGACAGCCTGGCCATTGAGCGCCCGGGCCAGCTCACGAAGCTCCCTCTCCCCATAGTTCTTCTCATAGGATACCATCTCACGGCCCCGGATATTCCCCAGGTACACCGGGAGGCAGAAATCCGTAAAAAGCGTGAGCTGTTTTTCTTCCATGAAATAGTCCCACTCCCCATGACCGGCTGCCGGAGGAAGAATCGTGAGGGACCAGGGGCCTGCCTTCAGGTAAATGCCCCGGCGCTCTCTTCCCGTGGCTGTCCGCTCCTCGTAAAACAGGGGAATCTCCTTTTCATAGGTATGTACCGTCCTGGCCCTCACATCCCCGTCAGCCGGAACCAGATAGGCCCGAATCTCCGCCCCGTCGTCCCCCACAATGGGCACCCGCCCCTCTATCAGGATCTGCCCCTCTGCCACCGTCTCCCCCAAAACCGTTCGGGCCGTCCCCTGCCGGACCACCATGGAGGTAATGACCCCGTCCCGGGCCGCAACAATATTTCCCGGCCTGTCGTCTTTTTCAGGAATCTGAGACAACACCTCATTTTCCTTTACCCGGATAAAGAGGCGGGTTCCGGAAATGCCTGCGGAAACCCAGGTGATCTCCGGAAAGGCAGCCCGTATCTCCTCCTCCAGGGCCCCGCAGTCCACCTGCGCCTTTCGGCTGCCGGCCTTCACCTCCATGGATTCCAGAAAACCCATCAGCGTATCCCTTGTGTACCGGTAATTTCCCTGAATCTGAATATCCCAGATAAATAAAGACATGCCGTAGAGGAATACAAAAAATGCCCCTATGCCTAACGCATACCATTTTCTCCGCCGGTTTCTTCGGAGAAAAAAGGGAAGTCCCCTTCGGGATAATACCGAAAGCCTTACCCCGGACTTGCAGAGAACCGGCTTTAGCCTGAAAAAATCCCTGACACTGACAAAACAGCAATACCTGCCCTCCGGGGCGCACTGTATCCCCCACAATTCAATTCCCTTTGCGCTGCACAAATTCAAAAAACGCTCCGGCGAATATCCTCGGAGCTCAATCTCCACATAACCCTTCCACTTCCGGATCAGTCCTTCAACCAAGCCCATTCCTCCCGTCCCTCCCTGCCGGCGCAGGCCGTCAGCAAAATTCCAGCGCGTGAATCCTGCCTGTAAGCATCATTTCCTCCGCCGTATACCGCTCAATGCAGAGAGCCTCCCCCCGGATCACAATCTGTCCGTTCCTTGCCCGGATCTTGACCTGGGTATCCGTGTAAAACAGGAGCCCCCTGTAGTTTTCTATGTTCACCTGGCAGTTTCCAACAAGGCTTATAAGGGCATCCCCCAGGATCACATCCCTTGGCAGCCCCAGGGCGGAAACCGCCATCCGCTTTGACTCCCATGCCATAAAGCCCTGCTCCCCTGCGTCTGCATTCCTTTTATTATATGCCCTGCTCCGGCGAAAATGAATTTTCAAGCACGCCCGGGACCGGCGGCTGTATTTTTCAAAAAAATGCACATTCCGGCAAATGCCTGAATACACTATACTGAACTATGAATAAGAGCGAGGTATTTATGAACAATCAGACCTACCGTTCGGACCGGATGAACGACTATCCGGATACCTATGTGGAAGCTCAGGAAACCGGGGCAGACGTGCCGGTGGCTCCCCTTCCCAACCCAGGGGAAGGAGGTCCTGTGGTGACTCCGGACTCAAACAGCGGGCAAAATGGGCAGAATGGAACCATGAATCCCGAACATACCCCGGTAATCCCCCTGCCAAATCCCGGGGAGGGAGGCCCCACAGTGACGCCGGATGACCTCCCGCCGGGAAACCATCATCCCAATGGCTTCCCTCCCATATTCCGCCCGGTATTCCCCGGCTCCGGAAGCAATTCCTCTGTAACCGTGATTCCCGGCATCACCTTCCCCTGCTTCAGCTGCACTTCCTCCAGCTTTGGCCGGGTACGCATCCTAAACGCCTCCAACGGCTACCAGCCCTTCTATGTCTATCTGGGCAACTGGATGGTGGCCAGCCAGCTGGGCGGCGGGGACATCACAAGCTATGTGCAGGCCGCCTCCGGCACCCAGACAGTGACCGTATCCGGGGCCAACGGCTATGTGTACATCCAAAAGCCCATCCAGGTGAAGGCCTCCTCCTCCATCACCGTGGCCATCATCAACACAGCCAGCGGCCTGGATCTGATGGAGGTATCGGACATCTCCTGCAGCGCGCCCTCCGGCACCAGCTGCCTAAGAGCCTGCAACCTCTCCTTAAACCTGGGGCCCTTTGACATTTCCATCGGCAGCCAGAACAGCACCTACACCGCCTTCAGCAATGTGCGCTACAAAGAGGTAACCCCCTACACCAGCTTCTATCCGGGCTGGTACCAGCTCTACATCTCCCGTACCGGCGCCTACCCCAACACCTATGTGGCCACAGCGGCGGCCAACATGAGCGCCAACACCTCCTACACGCTCTATATCTTCAACGCCCCCACGTCCACAGAGGGGTTAAAGACCATGGTGGTTGCAAATTAGTCCTCTCACCGGTCATCAAAAAACCCCCGCAGCAAGCCGGATGCCCCAAGCCTGCTGCGGGGGTTTTGTCTTATTCATCCCAGTTGTGGTAAACCGCCTGGACATCGTCATCGTCGTCCAGCAGATCCAGAATCCGGTTTAACTTCTTGATGTCCTCCTCGTCGGAAAGCTCCACCCAGGTCTGGGGGATCATGGTGACAGAGGCCTCCATCATGGGGATTTTCTGCGCCTCCAGGGCCTCCCGGACCTTGCTGAAGTCATCGGGATCCGTCAGCACCTCGTAGCTGTCCTCCTCCTCAGAGAAATCCTCGGCTCCCGCGTCCAGAGCTGCCATCATCAGCTCGTCGGGATCCATCTCGCATTCTTCCTTGTCAATAATAATCTGGCCCTTCTTGTCAAACATGTAGGACACGCTTCCCGGCGTCCCCACATTGCCGCCGCCCTTGGTAAATGCGCTGCGCACATTGGCCGCGGTCCGGTTCTTGTTGTCCGTCAGCGTATCCACGATAATGGCCACGCCGCTGGGGCCGTATCCCTCATAGGTGAGAGTCTCGTAATTAACGGAGGCCGCGTCTCCTGCCGCCTTCTTGATGCCCCGGTCAATGGTATCATTGGGCATGTTGTTGGCCTTTGCCTTTGCAATCACATCGCGCAGCTTGCTGTTGTTGGCCGGATCCGGTCCGCCCTCCTTCACGGCCACCGCGATCTCACGGCCGATAACCGTAAAAATCTTTCCCTTGGCCGCGTCATTGCGCTCCTTCTTATGCTTAATGTTGGCAAATTTTGAATGTCCTGACATGGAATAAAACACCCTTTCTAACTTATCTTCCCTGCCCCTTGTCCGCGGGCAGTCTCTCTGGTTTCCGCCGCCAAACGCGGCACATCTTTTTTATATTAGCACGATTTTTTTTAGATGGCAAGACGTTTTACCGCCTCCACAAAAGCATATTGTCCGAAAACTCCGCCCGAATCCGCCCCTCGTCCTTAAGCCAGGCCAGGTAGGATCGCACCGTGCTCCCCACCAGCACATACTGCTCAAAGTTCATGGTCAGTCCGTACAGGGAAAACAGGCGTCCAAGAATCTGCTCAAAGCACAGGGGCTCCCCGCAGATGTCCTCGATCCGCTCCCCAATCTCCAGCACCTTGTCTATGTTGTACTGGGCCAGATCCCCGATGTCCTCTGACGCCGGCGCGTGGGCAGGCACAAACAGGTTCGCGGAAAGCCCCTTTACCATGGAGAGCGTCTCCAGATAGGCCGCCACATCATAGAGAAATACGATCCCGTACTTGTCCAAAGTCTCCCGGCTGGACAGGCAGTCTGCCAGGTATACCGTGCCCTCCGGCGTGCGAAATCCCACCATATCCAGTGCATGGCCCGGAAGCGGGATAATGGAAAAGCCGTCCGGAAGCGCCTGGGCGGTCAGCTCCTGGGCATCGCTCTCCTGGGCCATGAGGAATTTATGCCGCAGATCCTTTGCCGGATAGCCGCCGTACAGAAACGCCGGCTCCAAAATCGGATGTCTTGTAAACGCGCACTCAATGCCCGGCGCGTAAACCCGGCAGCCCGTCTGCCCCTGGAGATAGCGGCTACCTCCCTTATGTCTCCTCCGCTGTCCTTGGGCCCTCCGCCCCGCTCTCCTCCGGCTGGGAAGCCGGGGAGACCAGCACGCTCTCAATCATCTTGTTGCCCGCCTGCATCACCTTAAAATGGTACCCGGCAAACTCCAGCTCCGGCCGCTCATGCTCCTGGGGAATCCGCTCCAGCCGGGACAGAAGGAAGCCGTTCAATGTATCGTAGGTGTCATAATCCTCATCCGTAAATTCAATGCCCAGGACATCCATTACATCGTCCAGAGGCGTAAGGCCGTTCATGAGGTAGGCTCCGTTCCCCGCCGGGGTGATGAACTCCTCCTCCTCGTCGTACTCATCCAGGATATTTCCCACAATCTCTTCCAGAATGTCCTCGATGGTCAAAAGGCCCGCCGTCTGCCCGTACTCGTCCACCACAATCACCATGTGGGTCTTGCGGGACTGCATTTCCTTAAAGAGCACGTCGATGCTCTTGGTCTCCGGGATAAAACTGGCCTGCCTGAGAAGGCCCGGAATGTCCTTAATCATCCAGTCCTTTTTGTCGCCCTGGGCCGCCGCAGCCATGGCATCGCGAAAATGCAGGATGCCGATGATATCGTCAATATCCTCCCCATAGACCGGATAGCGGGTATTGACCCCCTCGTGGAGAATAAAGTCCACCGCGTCCTTTAAGGTCATCTCCCCCTCCAGGGCCGCCATACTGGTCCGGTGGGTCATGATATCGCAGGCTTCCTTGTCCCCCAGCTCAAAAATATTGGTGATCATCTCCGTCTCGCCCGCCTCCAGGACGCCCTGCTCATGTCCCTCATTCACCATGGACATGATTTCCTCCTCGGTCACGTTTTCCTCCTCCTGGGCAAACTCCACCCCGAAGGCCTTGAGAATCAGATAGGAAATGCCGTTGATAAGTGCGGTCAGAGGCCGGAAAAGGCCTGTAAAAAAGAGAATCAGGGGAAGCAGATGATACCCCCAGGGCTCCGGGCTCTTTGCGCCCAGGCGCTTGGGGATTATAATTCCCAGACTGACAATCAGAAGAAGAAAAAATAAGGTCACCAAAACAGCCGCCAGCGTCCGCTCCCACAAAAGCCCGGTGTCCGGCAGGTAGGCTGACAGGCCGCCCATTCCCTGAAAAAGCGCCTGGAACCGCGCGGTCAGTCCCCGGACGCAGCCCGGAAGAATCACCGCCCCGGCAATCAGGGCGATCAGATGGGTGGTAACCTGAATGGTATGTAC
>CALWRY010000157.1 GCA_944384065.1 uncultured Enterocloster sp.
GCGAACCTGCTGGCAGCCATCCTTTACGCCCTGGCAAATGCTGCCGTCCGCTATGACGGTCAGGGCTGAGAGAGGGGGGATGTCTGCGAGATGAACATGGAATATGAGAGTTATGGGAAAATGGTTTGGCGCCGTTTCAGGCGCCACCGTCTGGCCAGCGTGAGCCTGGTGCTTCTGATCCTCATCGGCGGCGCTGCCCTTTTTGCTCCGGTGCTGGCCCCCTATGATCCGGAGGCCATCGCGGGGCCCTTTGCCGCGCCGCCAAGTCCGGAATTTCTTCTGGGTACGGATCAGATTGGCAGGGATATGCTGAGCCGCCTTCTCTATGCCGCCCGGATCTCCCTCCTGGTGGGAATCCTGGCCACCGTGATCTCCACGGCCATCGGCACGGCCCTGGGGCTGGCCGCAGGATATTTTGGGGGCTGGGTCGACATTGCGATTATGCGGTTTACGGACATGGTCATGTCCTTTCCTTACATTCTGCTGGTGCTGGTGGCTGCGGCTATCTTCCGTCCGGGGCTCTGGAGCATTATCCTGATCCTGGGCTTTGTGGACTGGCCGGGGGCTGCCCGCCTGGTGCGGGGAAATGTGCTGAGCCTTAGGGAGAGCAATTTTGTAAAGAGCAGCATAGTGGCGGGAATGCCGGCCCGGCATATCCTCTTTTCCGAGATCCTGCCAAACACCATGGCCCCTATACTGGTCTATGCCACCACGGTGATGGCGGTTTCCATGCTGGATGAGGCGGCCTTAAGTTTTCTGGGAATGGGGGTGCAGCCCCCGGCGGCCAGCCTGGGCAATATGCTAAACAGCGCCCAGTCCCTGACGGTGCTCACCAGCCAGCCATGGCTGTGGATCCCGCCGGGCCTTCTGATTGTGATCCTGGTGGTGTCCATCAATTTTGTGGGGGATGCCCTGCGGGACGCCCTGGATCCGGCGGCTGTGTTTGGGGAAGAGTGAAAAGCGGTTGTTTGGACAAAAAAGAAAGGGTGAGTGAAAATGAAAAAATTTATCAACCAAGTGGAAAAGGTGGAGGAACAGATGGTTTCCGGCCTGGCGAAAGCCTATCCTTCCTATCTGCGGAAGCTGGACGGGATGAATGTGGTGGTGCGCGCGCATAAGAAGGAGGGAAAGGTGGCCCTTATCAGCGGCGGCGGCAGCGGCCATGAGCCGGCCCACGGCGGTTACGTGGGGGAGGGAATGCTGGACGCAGCGGTGGCGGGCGCTGTCTTTACCTCGCCCACCCCGGATCAGATTTATGAGGGCATCAAGGCCGTTGCCACAGAGGAGGGCGTCCTCATGATTGTGAAGAATTATACCGGGGACGTGATGAACTTTGAGATGGCTGCGGAGCTTGCGGATATGGAAGGCATCAAGGTGAAGCAGGTAGTTGTAAACGACGATGTGGCGGTGAAGGACAGCCTCTACACCGTTGGCAGAAGAGGCGTGGCCGGGACCGTATTTGTCCACAAAATTGCCGGAGCCAAGGCGGAGGCAGGCGGCAGCCTTGAGGAGGTTCAGGCCGTGGCCCAGAAGGTTATCGACAATGTGCGGACCATGGGCGTGGCCATCGCTCCCTGTACGGTTCCCGCTGCGGGAACTCCCGGCTTTGAGCTTTCGGAGAATGAGATGGAGGTGGGAATCGGCATCCACGGGGAGCCGGGGACCCACAAGGAGCCGTTAAAGACCGCAGATGAGATTGCGGATACCCTTCTGGATCAGATTTTGAATGATATGGATTATTCAGGGCAGGAGGTGGCTGTCATGGTGAACGGCATGGGCGCCACTCCCCTCATGGAGCTTTATATTATCTACGACCACGTGGCGGATGTGCTGGCGGACAAGGGAATCAAGGTGTACGCTCCCTTTGTGGGAGAGTATATGACTTCCATTGAGATGCAGGGCTTTTCCATTTCCCTGCTCCGTCTGGACGATGAATTGAAGGAATTGCTGGACGCTCCGGCGGATACGCCGGCCTGGAGGTGCTGAAGATATGACGGATCAAAAACAGGTATTGGATATTCTTAGAAAAATGGCGGCCAAGATGGAGGAGCAGAAGGAGTACCTCACAGAGCTTGACCGGCCCATCGGGGACAATGACCACGGCATCAACATGGCCAGAGGCTTCGCTGAGGTGGAGAAGGAGCTCCCGGCCCTGGAGGGGAAGGACATCGGCGGCATTCTGCAGAAGACAGGCATGATCCTGCTCTCCAAGGTGGGCGGGTCCGCAGGCCCGCTGTACGGCTCCGCCTTCATGAAGGCCGGCATGGGATTGGCAGGAAGGACGGAGGCTTCTCTGGAGGATTTCCTGAAGGCCATGGACACTGCGGTGGAGGCCGTAATGCACAGGGGCAAGTCTACGGCCGGGGAGAAGACCATGCTGGACGCCATGATTCCTGCCCGGGACGCCATGAGGGCTGCCTTTGATGCGGGGAGCAGTGCACAAGCCGTGCTCGCAGAGGGCGTTCAGGCGGCCTGGCAGGGAGCGGAGCACACAAAGGATCTGGTGGCCACCAAGGGAAGGGCCAGCTATGTGGGAGAGAGGAGCCTGGGGCACCAGGATCCGGGAGCTACCTCCTTCTCCTATCTGCTGGAGGTAATCAGGGACTGTGTGTCTGCAGCAGCGTAAAGAGGGAGGAGAGTATGGTAGGAATTGTGATTGTATCCCACTCCTGTACCCTTGCTGAGGGGGTGGTGGAGCTTTGCCGGATGACAGCGCCAAACGCCAATATGCTTGCGGCAGGCGGCATGGAGGACGGCGGCCTGGGAACCAGCTACGAGAAGATCAAGGGCGCGGTGGAGCGCGCCGACGAGGGTGACGGCGTGCTGATCCTGGCGGATATGGGAAGCTCTGTGATGACAGCGGAGATGGTGCTGGAGGACCTGGAGGGAGTTAAGGCGGAGCTTGCGGACTGCCCCCTTGTGGAGGGCGCCGTGGTGGCGGCCATCAGCTCCGCTGCAGGTCAGTCCATGGAGGATATAAAGGACAGCCTGGGGAAAGTCTGGGAGTCGAGAAAGCTGGAGTGAGGCTGAGGAATGCAGCATGGGGAGGGGGAGAGCGATGAACAGCGATATGACAGAGCTGTCTCGGGCAATGTATGACGAGGCGACATCGGATTTTTTGACGGTGCAGGACGCGGTGGAATACCTGGAGAAGGAGGGAAGGATGCGCACCCTCAGGGAGAAGCTGGAGAAATTTGCCTACGGCCGGCATTTGCAGATGGTTCTGACCGAGGGGCTGATGAAAAATCATCCGGATCTCTCTAAGGATTCTGCCAGAAAGCGCGTGCGGGGCTGGCTGACCTCAGACTCCCGCTCCCTTGAAAAGCCGGATGCCATCGAGGTGTGCTTTATCCTGGGGCTGTCCTTAGAGGAGGCGGACCAGCTTGTGGCCTCCATCGCGGAGGAAGGGCTTCACTGGAGAAGTCCGGATGAGATTATCTATATCTTTGCCCTAAAGCAGGGGATGGATTACCCGGAGGCGCGGGCGCTGCATGAGGAGATGGGGGCCCTGCTTAAGGGGGCGCGGGAGGAGAGTGCGCCCCAGGAGGACAGCTTTACGCCGATTATCCGCAGGGAGGTGTACGCGCTCCAGTCAAAGGAGGAGCTGGCGGACTATCTGCGGCAGGCAGCGCCCCGGCTGGGCCGGTGCCACAATACGGCCTATCAGCTCTTTACGGAGATGATGGAGATGCTAAAGAATCCCCAGCTGGACGAGGCGATGGCCCAGGCAGAGGTGATGGACGCGGAGAAGCTGACCATCCGGGATATTCTGCGTGAATATTTCTACGAAAATAATGTGCTCTATGCAAAGGAGCTTGTGCGGGAGAGCAAAAAGAAGAATAGCCGGCTGGGGGAGAGCGGAAAGAGAATCTTCACAGCCATAGAAAAGAGCATAAGCGACAGCTGGCCGGATGAGGCCACTCTGTCCAAGATGAAGTCCCGGAAGACGGATGTGACCCGAAAGGTTCTGATACTGCTCTTTCTGGCCACGGATGCAGGCCCGGATTTTGACGAGGAGGAGGAGCCCACCCGTGACGAGGTGTTCCAGGACCTGTACCAGAGGCTCAATGACATGCTGAATCTCTGCGGTTTTTCTGCCCTGGATCCGCGTGCGCCCTTTGACTGGCTGATTTTATACTGTATCTGTGTCCCGGACATGTTTGATGTGGACGCGCGGATGCGGGCAATGTTTAAGACAATGTTTGGTGAGCGCATGGAGCAGGAGAGCGAATAAGGGGAATCTATGGACGGGAGAATGGGGCTGCAGCCGGGAACAGTGCTGGAATTTCCCGGGATGGAGTGCAGGATTGAGTCATTTGTGGGCCGAGGGTCCAATGCCATGGTGTATCTGGGCTCTTATCCGGATGCGCAGCTTAAGGGGATGCGCCATCAGGTGCTGATAAAGGAGCTGTTTCCCTATCACGGGAAGGGCGGGATTTACCGGGACGGGAATCAGAACATCTGCCATACAGGCGAGGCGGCAGACGTGTGGGAGCTGCACCGTCTGAGTTTCAGCCGGGGAAATGAGGCGCACCTGCGGCTGCAGCAGGAGAATCCTGGGGACATTGACGCCAATCTGAATACATTTTTTCTGCACCAAACCTATTATTCCGTACTTGGCTTTTCCGGCGGAAGAAGCTTGGATAAGGAGCTTGCAGCCCAGGGCGGAGGAGGGACGGGCCTTTTGGCCCACATCCGCAGGATGCTTGGGGCCCTGGATGTGCTGGAGGGCTTTCATTCTCTTGGATTTCTGCACCTGGATATCAGCCCGGACAACATTCTGCTCATTGGAGAGGGCAGGAGGGAGCGCATCACCCTGATTGATTACAACAGCGTTCACACCCTGGAGGAAATACGCCTCAGCAGGTCTGTGTACTACAGCGCCAAGGAGGGGTATACGGCGCCGGAGATTCGGTCGGGAAAAACAGGTGAGATTGGCCAGGCCAGTGACCTGTATGCCTTGACCGCTGTATTTTACCGCTGTCTTACAGGGAAGAACCTGACGCCCATGCAGATGCTTCGCAGCACACCGCCGGACATCTCCCAGGCCCCCTGCCTGATAGACATGCCGGAGACTGTGCGGAGCATGGTGCAGAAAATTTTGAAAAAGGGACTTGCCTCTCTGCCCCGACGCCGCTATCAGAGCGCGGAGGAGATGCGGCTGGATTTGGAGGAGCTCCAGGACCGGGTTGAGGGAAAGGGCATCACCCACTGGGCGCTGTGGGAGACAGGCCGGGCGGCAGTGCTTGGCGCGGTGAGGACAAATCCGGCTCTGGCCTATATACGGGAGGAAGAGGCTCTCTATCCGATTGTGGGGGAGGCTGCTGACGGCCGGAGAATGTCCCTGGAGGAGCTTTTGCAGAATATGCTGGCTCCGGAGGGAGCATCTGTTCTTCTCCTGGGAGGCGGAGGAGCGGGAAAGACAACCGCCCTGCTGCGGGCGGCGTATCTGCAGAGGGCGGAATATTCCGGCATGGAGCCCGCTGCGGTGTACATTTCCCTCTATGGCTGTGAGGAGGAGGACGCCTCCTATATCAAGGACCGTCTTCTGGAAAGCCTGCGGTTTAAGCCCAGCACAGATACCATGGAGACGGCCCGCCATGAGCTTGTGCGGCTTCTGTCCTCGCCCATCCATACACGGTTCGGAGAGCGGCCAAAGCTTCTTCTTCTCTTAGACGGGCTGAATGAGGCCTCGGGCGATACGAGGCTTCTCGTGAAGGAGATAGGGGAGCTCAGCGCTCTGCCCGGCGTGCGGGTTCTGCTCGCCAGCCGCAGGGAGGAGCCGGCCCTCTCCTTTTCCCAGGTGCAGCTCTGTCCGCTTAAGGAGGATGAGGTGCAGGTTGTGCTGGCGGGGAGCGGAGTGCTTTTGCCGGAAAACGGAGAGCTGCGCAGGCTTATCCAGTCGCCTATGATGCTTTCTATCTATATCCGGACGGTTTTGGACCAGGGGCGCCAGATGGCGGGAACGAGCGGGGGAGACCATGGACGCCGGCCAGACGAGATGAGCGGTATCCATGGGTTTGTGGAGACGGGAAAGCAGCTTTTAGACCGC
>CALWRY010000158.1 GCA_944384065.1 uncultured Enterocloster sp.
CGGGGATTCGTTGACCATAAAGGGAGGGGAAGTTCCCGTGTTCTGGCCCTGCGGCGTCACGCCCCAGGCCGTGGTCATGGCTTCCCGGCCGCCCTTTGCCATCACCCATGCGCCGGGACATATGTTTATCACGGATATAAAAAATACTGCGCTGAAACTGTGAGGAGGAGCTTATGATGCGGATTGACGTAAACTGCGACCTGGGGGAGAGCTTCGGGGCATATACCATAGGAATGGACAGCGAGGTTCTGCCCTATATCACCTCGGCAAATATTGCCTGCGGCTTTCACGGGGGAGATCCCCTTGTGATGGAGCGGACCGTGGCGGCCTGCGCCCGGGCGGGGGTGGGCGTGGGGGCCCATCCGGGCTTTCCCGACCTCACAGGCTTTGGACGCCGGAATATGGCGGTTACCCCGGATGAGGTCAGGACCTATATCGCCTATCAGACAGGGGCGCTTTTGGCCTTCTGCCATGAGCAGGGCGTACATATGACCCACGTAAAGCCCCATGGGGCCCTTTACAATATGGCGGCCAGGGATTATGCGCTGGCAAAGGCGGTCTGCGAGGGAATCCGGGCGGCGGATGAGAGTCTGATTCTTTTGGCCCTCAGCGGCAGCCGGATGCTGGAAGCTGCGGAGGAAGCAGGGCTTTCCTGGGCCAGCGAGGTATTTGCGGACCGGGCCTATGCGCCCGACGGGAGCCTTGTTCCCCGAAGCCAGCCCGGATCTATGATTAAAGACGCGGACGAGGCCGCCCGGCGGGTGGTCCGCATGGTGAAGGAGGGAAAGGTGCAGGCTATCGACGGAAAAGACATCTCCATTCAGGCGGATTCCGTCTGTGTTCATGGGGACAGCCTGTCAGCCCTGGACTTTGTGAAGCGGATTCGCGAAAACCTGGAGCGGGAGGACATCGCCTGCCTGCCGCTGGAGAGAAAGTGAACAGTAACAATCGCGCCGGGACGAAAGCAAGAAGCCATATAGCGCCGGGACGAAAGCAAGAAGCCATTGACAGAATCAAAATCATCTGCTATAGTTACAAACTGTACGAAACGAGAGGATGAAAGGCCAGGGAGACGTGCCTTGCGCCTCTCTTTTTTTGAGCGGAAGCAGATGCAGGAAAGCTTGATCGGAAGCAGATGCAGGGCAGGCTGCAGCCTGCAGCAGAGCGATAGAAAGGACAGAAAAATAGGATATGTCAGATTTGTCAATGGAAATAACTACATTTGAGAGTATGGAGTTAGATGCCCGCCTTCTTCGGGCTGTAGGTGAGATGGGATTTGCGCAGGCCTCCCCCATCCAGGAGCAGGCCATTCCGGCTGCGCGTAAAGGAAGGGATCTGATTGGCCAGGCACAGACGGGAACCGGAAAGACGGCGGCCTTCGGCCTGCCTCTTTTAGAGCGGATAGACCCGGAGCTTAAGAAGGTTCAGGCTCTGGTGCTTCTCCCCACAAGGGAGCTTGCCATGCAGGTGGCGGAGGAGTTTAGGCGCTTTGCCAAATTTATGGATGGAATTAAGATTCTTCCCGTGTACGGCGGCCAGGAGATAGGAAAGCAGATCCGGGCCTTGCGGGGCGTCAACGTGGTGGTGGGGACTCCGGGCCGTGTGATGGACCACATGCGGAGGCACACTATCAAGACCGAGCATATTCACACTGTCGTGCTGGACGAGGCGGACGAGATGCTGAATATGGGCTTTCTGGAGGATATGGAGACGATCTTAAGCCAGCTGCCCGAGGAGCGGCAGACCATGATGTTCTCCGCCACCATGCCTCCGGCGATTGTGGATATCAGCCAGAGATTCCTCAGGGAGCCGGAGATGATTCAGGTGGCGCAGAAGGAGCTGACGGTTCCCAGGATTACCCAGTATTATTACCAGGTGAACGAGGAGAATAAGGCGGAGGTTATGAGCCGCCTCTTAGATATGTATACCCCCAGGATGTCCATTGTATTCTGCAATAAGAAGAAGGAAGTGGACGAGGTGGCCAGAGAGCTGCAGGGACGGGGCTACCAGGCCGAGGGCCTTCACGGGGATTTAAAGCAGGAGCAGAGGGATCAGGTGATGAACCGGTTCCGGAAGGGCCGCACCAATATCCTGGTGGCCACAGATGTGGCGGCCAGGGGCATTGACGTGGGAAATGTGGAGGCAGTATTCAACTACGATATTCCCCAGGATGATGAGTATTATGTGCACCGGATTGGCCGGACAGGACGGGCCGGCCGGGAGGGCCTTGCCTTCAGCCTTGCAGTGGGCCGGGAGCTCTATAAGCTGCGGGATATCCAGCGCTACTGCAAGGCGGTGATGATTCCTCAGGCAGTGCCCACCTTGGAGGAGCTGACGAAAATCCGGGCGGAGCGCATCCTGGACGAGGCGGAGCGGGCCAGGGAGGCGGCTCTTGGAAAGAGGGAGGCTTCCGGCAGAAGGGCCGGGGAGAATCAGGAGGAGGACAAAACAGCCCTCTCTGCTCTGGTGGAGCGGGCCTGCAGCGAGCTGGGCTGCTCCGGCACAGATCTGGCCGCCGCCCTGCTGCGCCTGGCGTTAGGGGAGACCAAAGAGGACGGCATTGATTCCTACTGCCTGCCCTGCCCCTTAGACGAGCTGGGACGGAGAAACCGGGGCCGTAGAGACGGACGCGGCGGCGGGAGACGCTTTGACGGGCGCGAGGGCAGAGAGAGACGCTTTGACGGGCGCGAGGGCAGAGAGAGGCGCTTTGACGGGCGCGATGGCGGCGAAAGGCGCTTTGACGGACGCGAGGGCAGAGAGAGCCGTTTTGACGGCCGCAGGCGCAGCAGAAGCCGCTTTGACAGGGCGGAGCGCGACAGAAAAGGCTTCGGCCGGCAGGAGCGGATGAGAAGCAAGGCGGGGTGAAGTGCGGTCAGCCCCCAAAGCGGGGAAGCCGCACAAAGAAGGACGACCCATCTCCCGGCTGGCTCTCTGCCCGGATGGTCCCACCAGACAATTCTATAATTTTCTTTGCAAGCGCCAGGCCAAGGCCGCTGCCCTCTCCATGGCGGCTCTCCTCGGCCTGGTAAAATTTTTCAAATATATGTGTTCTGACCTCTTCGGTCATCCCTATTCCCGTGTCGGAAATAATTACTTCAATAAAATCCGAAGTTTCATTCATAGAGACGGAGATGCTTCCACCCATAGGGGTAAACTTGACGGCATTTCCCAAAATATTAATCCACACCTGGAGGAGGAGCTCCCTGTTTCCGCGGCAGTCCACGGAGGGGAGCTCCATTTCTATATCCAGATTCTTTCTGTTCCAAAGGGGCTCCAGGAAGAGGACGGCCTCCCGGAGCTGTTCATCCAGAGAAAAAAACTCCTTGTCCGAAAGAATTTCCTGCTTTTCCAGCCGGGAAAGCCGTAAAATATTTCCGGTGAGCCGGGAGAGCTGTCGGGAGCTCTCCGCGATTTTGCGCAGATACTCCCGGGCCTTCGGGGACAGATTTTCACCTTCCAGAAGATGGGCGTAGCCCTCAATGGCGGCCAGGGGAGTCTTGAATTCGTAGGACACGGTCTGTACAAATTCGTAGCCGTCCATAACCGGCATCATGAGGTCTGTGACAATCAGGTCGATGTGCTCCTGTTCCAGAAGCGCCCAGGCCTCCTCGCCGTTTGCTGCGCAGTGGGTGCAGAAGCCCTCCTTCCCACCGCCACCTTGCACTGCTTGCGAAAGCAGCCTATAAAATCACCTTGTAATCCAAAGCGGGAATCGGTATAATTTGTTGTAGCGGGACAACTATATTAGAAGTTTGGGGGATGCGGCATGGCATTACGAAAACTGCCCATTGGCAATGATGAGTTCAGAGAGATTCGGGAGCAGGGATATTATTATGTGGACAAAAGCCTGTTAATACGGGATTTCCTTGAAACAGGGGATAAGGTGTCTCTGATTACCCGCCCCCGGAGATTCGGAAAGACATTGAACATGACGATGCTCCGCGAATTTTTTGATATTGCAGGAGACAGCCGGGAACTGTTTCGGGGGCTGGCGGTTATGGACACGCAGTATGCGGCACAAATAAACAGTCGTCCAGTGATTTACCTGTCTTTTCGCAACTGCAAGGGGAATACGGCAGACTTTTTGGCCCGTCAGATACAGACGGAGCTGGCGCGGGAGTATAACCGGATCTCTGAAGAGATTGGAAGCCGGCTGCCGCCGGAATCCTACGGAACAAAACAGTACCGCCAGATGCTGGAGCTTCTGGGGGAGCTGAATCTGCCGCTTAAACATATGGCAAGCGGGCTTGCTGTTCTTACCCAGGTACTTCACGAGCATTACGGCATAGCGCCGCTGCTCCTGATTGACGAGTATGACCAGCCGGTAATCAGCAGCTATGAAAATGGATATCACGATGAGATGGGGGATTTTTTCTCCGTCTTTTATGGGATGGCGCTGAAAGGAAATCCACATTTGGGAAGCGCATTTTTGACGGGAATCCAGCGGGTGGCAAAGGAGAGTATTTTTTCCCAGCTCAACAATCTGAGGGTATATACGGTTTTTGAAAATCGATACGCCGCATATTTTGGCTTGACAGAGGAGGAGACGGGGAAGCTCCTCAGCGACTACGGACTGCCGCTTAATCAAAAGGTCCGCGAAATGTATGACGGATATTATTTTGGCCAGATGCGGATGTACAACCCATGGTCGATTTTAAACTATGCGGACAGTGGATTTTTGGGAAAGTATTGGGTAAACACTTCCTCCAATTATCTTGTGCGTCAGGCCCTGACAAAAGCCAGCCGGAGTTTTTGGGATGACTTTGATATTCTGGCGGGAGGGGGAAGCACCGCTGTCTGGCTGAATCTGGATACCTCTTATATAGAGCGGGAGAGCAATTACAGCTTATGGGGGCTTCTTGTAAATGCTGGATATATCACAGCGGAAAAACGGATAGACGCAGATTCCGCAGTTGTGCGGATTCCTAATGAGGAGGTTATGGGCGAATTCTTGGCTCTGGTTACAGAAATTTCAGGAATGGAGGGTCAGGGGCTGGGGGAAATGTTTTCCTGCCTGATAAAGAAGGATATCAAGCGATTTTTGGAAATTTATCAGGAGCTGGTAATCTCTTGTACCAGCTATATGGACGGAAAAGAAAATGCGTACCATATGCTGTTTTTAGGAATGTGCATGTCGCTGCGCGGCTCTTATCAGGTGGAGAGCAACCTGGAGAGCGGATATGGAAGAAGCGACATCATATTAAAAAGCCGGACATCCGCCCTTCCGAGTGTTATTATTGAGTTTAAGCAGGGGAAGAACATTGAACAATTAAAGGAAAAGGCACTTCAGCAGATATTTGACCAGAAGTACTATATGGGACTGACGGGCGAAGTGCTCTGCATTGGCTTAGCGCACGACAAGAAACGGTGTGCCGCAGCCTATAAGATGATTCGGCCCGCACAAGATGCAGCCAACAGCCAATAGAGTATTTTTATTGAAGCCCTAGGAATACTATGGTATAGTAGGAACCAGCAACAACCCAAGAAAGGCGGACATTCAATCATGAAGCGTATGATTTATCTTGATAACGCGGCCACGACCAAGACAAACCCGGCGGTGGTGGAGGCCATGCTGCCCTATTTTTCCGAGCATTACGGCAACCCCTCCTCCATCTATGAGTTCTCTGCGGAGAGCCGGAAGGCTGTGGACCACGCGCGGGAGACCATTGCAAAGTCCCTGGGGGCCAAGACCCAGGAGATTTATTTTACTGCAGGGGGAAGTGAGGCGGACAACTGGGCCCTTGTGGCCTCAGCGGAGGCCTTTGCCTCCAAAGGAAAGCACATCATCACCACGAAAATCGAGCACCACGCGGTGCTTCACACCTGCCAGTACCTGGAGAAGCGGGGGTACGAGGTGACCTACCTGGATGTGGATGAAAATGGCGTGGTGAAGCT
>CALWRY010000159.1 GCA_944384065.1 uncultured Enterocloster sp.
GGAACAGGATCCAAAGCTTCTGCAGCTGTGGATTTCCTTTGCCGGGGAGATTGATTCGGCAGAAGAATTGGAGAAGAGGATTTTGGGAAAGCGGTAGACCATCGCTTCACGAGAAAAGGGATTGTCATCCCTATGCGGATATAGGCCCCTGGAGGCTCTCTCAAGCAAGCTTGGAACGCCTCCGGAGGCCTATATCCACGCATGGCTGAGTAGTAACATTTATGCGGAAAATTTTTAAATGGTCTTAAGAAAGGCGTAATAAATAGGGCTATTCACAGCAGCCGATTTGTGATAAACTTGACAGGTACACGGCAGAAGAAGGGCGGGAAGATCAAAGTTGATGCTGGAAGCGGAAGGGATCTGCAAGGCCTATGGCAGGCGCAGAATCCTTGAAAATCTGGACTTGCGGGCGGACGCGGGGGAGTGCGTGGGCATTCTTGGCAGCAATGGCTGCGGCAAGACCACCCTGCTCTCCATATTGGCAGGGGCCCAGAGGCCGGACAAGGGAAGGATCCTGCTGGGCGGTCAGGATACAGCCCACAGGCCGGAGGTATTTTCCCGGCAGGCAGCCTATGTCCCCCAGGAGAACCCGCTGATGGAGGAGCTTTCCGTTCGGGATAACCTCCTTCTGTGGCACAGGGGCAGCAGGAAGGAGCTGGAGCGGGATCTGGCAGAGGGGCCTGCGGCTATGCTGGGGGTGTCCTCCATGCTGAGACAGCGGGCGGGACATCTCTCCGGCGGCATGAAAAAGCGGCTGAGCATCGCCTGCGCCCTGTCCAACCGAGCTCCGGTTCTCATTATGGATGAGCCTGGGGCAGCCCTGGATCTGGAGTGCAAGGAGGCCATCCGGCAGTATCTTCAGGACTACAGGAAGAAGGGCGGAACCGTGGTGCTCACCTCCCATGAGATGGAGGAACTTAGTCTCTGCACCCGCATGTATGTTTTGAAAAATGGAAATCTCGCAGAGATCGCAGGCGGCCTGTCAGCGGGAGAGCTGATAGGGCTGTTTCGATAGAGCGCGGTCCCGTGGAGCGTTGAACACGCTCTGGGCCGCGAAAGTAAGACAAAAGGAAATGTAACAGTACAGAGTACGGTTACAGAAAAGCAGGGAGGAAATTTGCGTATGAAGTGTTTGAAGTGCGGGGCGCTGATCCCGGATGGGGCGGAAAAGTGCCCGGAGTGTCAGTATCCAGTCAACAGTGAGAGCGGCCAGGAGCCGGAGGCAGAGGCTTCTGAGAATGTAACGGCAGAAACAGAATCCGCCGCAGCGCCTGCAGAGGAAACGGTGCAGCCGGAGCCCGCAGAGGAAGCGGCGCAGCCGGAGCCCAGTGAAGCGCCCGCAGAGGAAGCGGCACAGCCAGAGCCTTCAGAGGAGGCAGCGCAGCCTGCCGCGCCGTCCGCACCCAGCAAGAAGGGCGGAAAGGGCCCGGTGATCGCTGTGGCAGCCGTGGCTGTTGTGGCGGTGGGCGCCTTTGCGGTGGTGAAGCTTACGGCCCCGGATCCCAAGGAAGTGGTGATCCAGGCCTTTGAGAATGTGTACCCCGAGGACCAGGTGCTGCCCTTTGAGGAGATATTCGGCTTGTCCGATATGCTGGAGGCCTCCAGCACCTCCAACACCCAGGGAAGCATGACCCTTGTCATGGATAGCTGCTCCGACGAGATGATTGGCGCTTATGCGGGCACAGGAATCCGCCTGGGAAGCCGGTCCGATATGGATAATTTCAAGTCCGATGTGAACATGGCCCTTGTGTACAACGGCATGGATCTGGCAAATATCAATTTTTACTATGGGGACGACACGCTGATGATGTCCATGCCGGAACTCACAGGCAAGGTGTTCACCGTTGACCTGGGCGAGGGGCTGGCGGACCGGCTGAAGGCGTCTCCTACGCTGGGCCCCGTTCTCACAGAGAGCGGCGTGGACGTGGACGGTCTGGCCGCCTACATAACAGAATATTTTGACTGGGCAGAGTCAGTCAGCGAGGAGGGCGAGATGCCCTTTGATGTGGCGGCTCTTCTGGAGCGCTACAAGGAGGGCTGCACAGCCTACGACAGCTTCAAGGAGGCGCTGACCGTAGAGAAGGCGGAGAAGGGCACGTACACTGTGGACGGAGCGGAGGTTTCCTGCCAGGGATACACCGTACAGGTCAGCAAAGCGGCCATGATTGATTTCCTGCGCACATCCTCCGATTTCTTCCTCCAGGATGAGACATTTAAGGAGGACTATCTCCAGCAGCTGGAGATGAGCGTGCGCATGAGCGAGCTCATGGGAGCGGCGGCAGGCCTTGAGGGCCAGAGCGCCGAGGAAATGCTCCAGCAGACCTATGGTGAGATTGAAGACGGAGCGGCCCAGATGATTGACTATCTGGATCAGGTGTTGAATGATGTGCAGATGACGGTCTATGTGGATAAGGACGGAAATCTGGCAGCTGTGGAGGGAACCACCTCGATTACCGCTGCGGCCCCGGCAGCAGAAGAGGCCGGCGCGGACGAGAGCGCTGCGGAGAACGGCTCCGGCGATGCCCAGGCGGATGAGAGCGCTGCGGAGGAATCCCAGGCGGACGAGGGCAGTGCAGACAGCGCCCAGGCCGGCACAGGAGAGCAGGCGGATATTTCCTTTGCCTTCCAGCTCATGGGCGGAGCCTATGCCACCCAAAACATGTCCGGCAATGTGTCCATCACCAGCGGCGGCGAGACCGTATCCCTTGACCTGTTAAAGCAGGGCGTGTATGATGACGCGCAGCTCACCTGCGACGCGTCTGTGGATGTGAGCGCAGGCGGAAGCGTTGTAAACATAATGTATACCGGAACCTATTCCATCGGCGATGGATCCTATCACGCATCCCTGGAGGCAGGGGCTGACGGATCCCAGGTGTTTGCCGTCTCCGCGAGCGGTGTGGTGGATCAGCTGGAGAAGGGAAGCGCCATCCATATGGACATTGATGCCATGGACATTTCCTTTATGGACAATACGGGCAGCGTGACCTTAAGCGGCGAATACTCCTTTGGACCCCTTGAGGGCGAGATCGCGCCTCTTGAGGGCGAGACCATGGACGCACTGGCGGCCACCGAGGAGGACTGGAGCACCGTGCTGATGGAGATTGTGTTCGGAGCCATCGGCCTTTCCGGTCAGATGGCGGCTCCGGCGGAGTAAGATTGTGACAGCATTCATTTTGTAAAGGCGGGGGAATTATGCCAGCGAGACTGTGTTATATGGGCCTGGAGATGAAACGGGCCTGGAAGCGGTTCCCTCAATTAGCCGCAGGGGCGGCCGCATTCCTATTTCTTATAGGTGCGGCCGCCCTTTTGGCGGGAAGGGCGCTGTACGGAGGCCAGGTTACAGGGCGGATTGCCGTGGGCGTGGTCCTGCCGGAGGGGGACCGGGCGGCCAGGCAGGCAGCCTCTATGATCTCCTCCATGGAAAGCGTGAAAAGTCTCTGTGATTTTATTTACATGGATGAGGAGGAATGCCGGGAGGGGCTGGCCAGAGGGGAGCTTGCCGCCGGCCTTCTGGTGCCCGAGGATCTGGTGAGCGGCATCATGGACGGGACGAACACGCCCATTACGGTGCTTTTTCCCAGGGAAAACGGGCTGGAGGGACGGATCTTTGAGGAGCTGACCCAGGCGGGGGCCGCAACCCTGGGCGCCGGGCAGGCCGGCATTTATGCGGGGGATGAGCTGCTTATTTCCCTTGGCATGGCAGAGTCTGTGGCCCAGCTGGAGAAGGACCTGAATCAGATTTATTTAAGCCGCAGCCTGCCCCGGCTGGATTACTTTGGCCAGGTGCGGGTAAATGCCGCCGGAGATGTGGACACAATGACGTTTTATGGGATCAGCATGGCGGTATTTTTCCTGCTTTTGTGTCCGGTGCCGGTGTCAGGCTTTTTGGAGCCCCTGAAGCAGGAAATGGGGCGGAAGCTTTATCTGGCGGGAATCGGGCCGGGGACCGTGGCGGCAGCAAGAATCCTGGGCCTGGCCTCCCTGCTTGCTGTGCCTGCCCTTGTGCTGGCTGCCGGAGCCGGAGCGGCGGGGTACGTTTCCTGGGAAGCCTCCAGCGCCGGCCTTCTGGCGCTTGTGTGCCTGGCGGCAGCCAGCGTGCCGGTATTTCTTTACCAGGCGGCGGGAGGATTCTTTGGCGGGGTGATACTTTTGTTTGGCGTGGTCTCCGTCCTGCATTTTATGGCCGGGGGATTCCTTCCCCTGGTATTTCTTCCCAGGGTGTTTTCGGAGCTGGCGGCCTTTAATCCCTGCTATATCCTGATGGAGGGCCTGAAAATGGCGGTCACCGCCCGTTTCGATGTTCTTGCGGCTGTCCGTCTGGCAGTGCTGGCGGCAGTATGCTTTGCCGGCACAGCGGTTCTGGAGGAGGTGAGGAGAAAATGAAGGGAGCGGTTTGGTTTATTCTCTCCTGCAAGCGCTGCCTGAAGCGCCTGCCTTTTTTGGCTCTTCTTTTCCTCCTGCCTTTGGGGGCGCTGGCGCTTTCAGGCACAGGGAGAGGCGAAGACGACCGGATTCGGATTGCGCTGTGCGCCCAGGATCCGTCCGGGCTGGCTGTTCGCACCGTACAGGCCCTTACCGAGCCCTCCAAGATGCGGGGGGATATGTTTGTGTTCTATGCCTGCGAGGATGAGGAAGAGGTTCGGGCCCAGGTGGCCTCCCGGCGGGCGGAATGCGGCTATGTGTTCTATGAGGGGTTTGAGGAGAAATTGGCGGCCGGAAATTACCGGCGGGCCATCGGCATGTACACGGCCCCCTCCACGGTTGCGGCTTCCCTGGCTTCGGAGACGGTGTTTGCGGCCCTGGTTCAAAATTATGACAGGGATCTCCTGGAGGACTATGTGGCGTCTGGACAGGCCTTTGCGGGGCTGGGGGAGGCGGAAAGCCCGGAGCGGGCCGCAGCGGCCCAGCAGGCGGGAGAGCTTTATGACAAGTGGCTGTCGGATGGCGGAACCTTCCAGTTTGCGTACCAACAGGTGGACGCGAAGAATTCTGCGGAAAGCGCGGATACGTCCGAAGCGTCGTCCGCGCTGTTTCCGCTTCGGGGCCTGACGGCGGTCTGCATATTTATCGCGGGGCTTTACGGGGCTGTGTCCCTGGGGGAGGATGAGAGAAAAGGTCTCTTCTATCCCCTGGCTCCGGAAAGCCGTCTGGTTTGCCGTCTGGCCGCCCTGGCTGCCCCTCTGTCCCTGGCTGCTGTCTCCGGCCTTCTGACCCTGCTGGCTGGCGGCCTGTGGACATCCGCTTTTCGGGAAATAGGCGCTATGGCAGTCTATGCCCTGGCTGTGGGAGCCGCCTCCTGGATCCTCAAATGGATAGCCCGGAGTCCCCAGGCTCTTCTGTGCACGATTCCGTTTTTTATTATAGGCAGCCTTGTGTTCTGTCCGGTATTTATAGACGGAGGGAGATATGTGGAAGGGGTGGATATAGCGGGACATCTGTTCCTGCCCTACTACTATTTGAAACTTTTCTGACGCCCGCCTGTCGGGCGCGGAAAGGTTTAGAAAAAAGAAAAGACACATGCATCTCGTCATGTGTCTCTCTGCTATGCAGAAGATGGGAGTCGAACCCACAAGGTATTTCTACCACACGGACCTGAACCGTGCGCGTCTGCCAATTCCGCCACTTCTGCGTCTGATTGTCTGCTGCTCTCGCAAGCAACGTAGACAATTATAAGGGAGAATTTGGCATTTGTCAACAGGTTTTTGAAAAAAATATAACAGACCGTTACTACTCAGCCTATATTGAAAATTTCTCACATGCTTTACATTACCCCCCTCATATGCTATGATAAAGCCATCTAACAACTTCTATTTTCAGTAATTC
>CALWRY010000160.1 GCA_944384065.1 uncultured Enterocloster sp.
GCTGTGGAGTCTGTGAACCGGCGGGTGAGCGGAAAGCGGGGGTATTTCGGCAGCTCTCCCAACCGGCAGTATGAGTACGACCACCGCTATGACAGTGCGGTTTATATGGGAAATGGCTTTCGGGAGCGGAAGCTTTCCGTGACCCGCACGGCCTATGAGGCCTTTAAGGAGCAGGCCTCCTGGTGCGCAGGCCCTGCGGTGGCGGAGAGCTTTGGGGAGGCGGGCTTCGAGCCGGTCAACAAGAAGACGGCCCTGGCCCTCACTGCCCACCAGCAGCAGGCAGAGCTTAGCTGCTCCGGTGAGATACGGCGGATTGTCAACCAGTATATGCCGGGGGACGAGACCAGCTTTACCATTATTGCCTTCCCGAGGCCGGAGATAGGGCCGGACTTTGAGGAGATTTTCCGGGAGACCATCAAAATCAACACCCTGGATTACGAGAAATATCAGAAAATACAGCAGTGCATCATTGACGCCCTGGATGGGGCCTCCTATGTGTCCATCACCGGGCGGGAGGGAAATGAGACGGCTCTGCGGGTGGCCCTCCATCCCCTTACAGACCGGGAGCGGGAGACGAATTTTGAGAACTGCGTGGCGGATGTGAATATCCCCCTGGGGGAGGTGTTCACCTCCCCGGTGCTTGCGGGCACAGAGGGGCTTCTGCATGTGAAGGAGGTCTATATCGGGGAATATCTGTTTAAGGATTTGCGGATTGTATTCCGGGAGGGACGGACCGCAGAGTATTCCTGCGGGAATTTCCGGGAAAATGAGAATGCGCCCGGCGTATCCCCTGTGAATGCAGAAGGGGCTTCCGGAAGGCCGGGAACCTCGGAGGGAAGCAGCGCGGATGCCGAGGCCCAGGGCCGGGAGCTGGTGAAGCAGGTGATTTTCAGAGGGCATGGCACGCTGCCCCTGGGAGAATTTGCCATTGGCACCAACACGGCTGCCTACGCCATGGCGCGCCGCTTCGGGATAAGCGGCCGCCTGCCCATCCTCATTGCGGAGAAGACAGGCCCTCATTTCGCGGTGGGAGATACCTGCTACAGCTTTGCAGAGGATTCCCCCATGTACAATCCCGATGGGAAGGAGGTTATTGCCCGGGACAATGAGATTTCGATTCTCCGGAAGGAGGACCCGGCGAAGGCGTATTTTAACTGTCATACGGATATCACGATTCCCTACTCGGAGCTGGGGGATATCCGGGCGGTGGGACCGGACGGGTGCGAGACGGAGATTGTCCGCCAGGGAAGGTTTGTGCTGGCGGGGACGGAGGCGCTCAACGAAGCGCTGGACAAAGATTTTGGTTGACACTGCGCAGGGCAGTTGTTATTATGATTTTCATATGAATAATGAGAGGAGACAGAAGATGGCAAAGGTTGGAATTGTAATGGGCAGCGATTCGGATATGCCGGTGATGGCAAAGGCGGCGGAGATTCTGGATAAGCTTGGCGTGGAGTATGAGATGACGATTATTTCCGCTCACAGGGAGCCGGATATCTTTTTTGACTGGGCGAAGTCAGCCGAGGCGAAGGGCTTTAAGGTGATTATCGCCGGAGCGGGCAAGGCGGCCCATCTTCCGGGCATGTGCGCGGCGATTTTCCCCCTGCCTGTCATTGGCATCCCCATGAAGACCTCGGATTTGGGCGGCGTGGACTCTCTGTACTCCATTGTGCAGATGCCAAGCGGCATCCCTGTGGCCACGGTGGCCATCAACGGCGGTGCCAACGCGGGAATCCTGGCGGCAAAGATTCTGGCTGCCTCCGACGAAGCGCTTCTGGGGCGGTTAAAGGCCTATTCGGAGGAGCTTAAGGGTGACGTGGTGAAAAAAGCAGAGAAGCTTGACGAGCTGGGATATAAGGCTTACATGGTACAGATGAAATAAGGGCGCGGCAGTTCAGGCGCCTGTTGCCTGGACGGCGGCAGGATAAGGCCCTTTCCGTGAGGCGGAGGGCCGCTGGTTCAAATACATACGGAGGAAATGAGATGGATTATAAGAAAGCCGGAGTAGATATTGAAGCGGGATACAAGGCTGTGGAGCTCATGGGAAAATACGTGAAGGAGACCACAAGGCCGGAGGTCCTTGGGGGAATCGGCGGATTCTCCGGGGCATTTTCCATGGCAGGCTTTAAGGGGATGGAGGAGCCCACCCTGCTGTCCGGGACGGACGGCGTGGGCACCAAGCTTAAGCTGGCCTTTCTGATGGACAGGCACGATACAGTGGGCATTGACTGTGTGGCCATGTGCGTGAACGATGTGGCCTGTGCCGGCGGGGAGCCCCTGTTTTTCCTGGATTACATTGCCTGCGGGAAAAATGTGCCGGAGAAGATTGCCCAGATTGTAAAGGGCGTGGCCGCAGGCTGCCTGCAGGCCGGAGCCGCCCTGGTGGGAGGCGAGACGGCGGAGATGCCGGGCTTTTATCCCGAGGATGAATACGATTTGGCTGGATTTGCCGTGGGAATCGCGGATAAGAAGGATTTGATTACCGGGGAGAAGCTTAAGGCGGGGGATACCCTCATCGGCATCGCCTCCTCCGGCGTCCATTCCAATGGATTTTCCCTGGTGCGCAAGGTATTTGAAAAGGAGATGACCCCGGAGGGGCTTAACACCTATGTGGACAGCCTGGGAACCACTCTGGGGGATGCCCTCCTGGCGCCCACCAAGATTTACGTGAAGGCCCTGCGGGCTGTGAAAGAGGCCGGAGTGACGGTGAAGGGCTGCAGCCACATCACCGGCGGCGGCTTCTATGAAAATGTGCCCCGGATGCTTAAGGACGGGGTGCGGGCCGTGATTAAAAAGGACAGCTACCCGGTGCC
The DNA here is from genome assembly GCA_944384065.1 of uncultured Enterocloster sp. Taxonomy (GTDB): domain Bacteria; phylum Bacillota; class Clostridia; order Lachnospirales; family Lachnospiraceae; genus Enterocloster. Next base: position 2,814 of record CALWRY010000160.1, read on the forward strand.
GCCTATTTTCCGGCTTCTGGCTGAAAAAGGCGAGATTGAGGAGACCATGATGTACAACACCTTCAATATGGGCCTTGGCATGATTATCGCTGTGGACCCGGCAGAGGCGGAGAGAGCCCTGGAGGCCTTAAAGGCTGCAGGCGAGCAGGCCTGGGCTGTGGGCACGGTGGAGGCCGGTGAGAAAGGCGTGGACGTATGCTGAGAGTAGGCGTGCTGGTGTCCGGCGGGGGGACAAACCTCCAGGCTATTTTGGACGCCATGGATTCGGGAAGGATTAAAAATGCCCAGGTGGAAGTGGTTATCAGCAACAACGCGGGGGCCTATGCCCTGGAGCGGGCGAGGGCGAAGGGCATCGAGGCCCTGTGCGTGTCCCCCAAGAGCTTTGCCAGCCGGGAGGCCTTCAATGAGGCCCTTTTGGAAACCGTGGACCGGTACAGCCTGGACCTCATCGTGCTGGCGGGATTTCTGGTGACCATTCCCCCGGCCATGATTCAGAAATACAGAAACCGCATTATCAACGTGCACCCCTCCCTGATTCCCTCCTTCTGCGGGGTGGGCTATTATGGGCTTAAGGTGCACGAGGCGGCGCTGGCCCGGGGCGTGAAGGTCACCGGGGCCACGGTGCATTTTGTGGACGAGGGCGTGGATTCCGGGCCCATTCTCCTGCAGAGGGCAGTGGACGTGCTGCCCGGGGACGACCCCAAGACTCTGCAGCGGCGGGTGATGGAGCAGGCGGAGTGGATTATCCTGCCGGAGGCCATTGACAGGATTGCAAATGGAGAGATTGCCATAGGGACGGAGGTAGAAGGATGAAGGTATTGGTAATCGGCGGCGGCGGACGGGAGCACGCCATCTGCTGGAAGCTGGCCCAGAGCCCGCGGGTGACGGAGCTGGTCTGCGCCCCGGGAAACGCGGGGATTGCGGAAACAGCGCGGTGCGTGGATATCGGTGTGATGGATTTTGAAAAAATGGCGGACTTCGCGAAGAAGGAGGCCTTTGACCTGGTGGTGGTGGGTCCGGACGACCCCTTGGCCGCCGGCATTGTGGATGTGCTTGAGGAGGCGGGCCTTCGGGTATTCGGGCCCAGGAAGAATGCGGCTATCCTGGAGGGCTCCAAGGCATTTTCCAAGGATTTGATGAAGAAATACGGGATTCCCACTGCGGCCTACGAGACATTTGACACGCCGGAGGCGGCCCTTGCGTATCTTGAGACTGCCAAGGTGCCTGTGGTGCTCAAGGCCGACGGCCTGGCCCTGGGCAAGGGAGTTCTCATCTGCAATACCCGGGAGGAAGCCCGGGAAGGGGTGAAGACCCTGATGTTAGACAAGCAGTTCGGACGCGCCGGGGACCGGATTGTGGTGGAGGAGTTTCTCACCGGCCGGGAGGTCTCCGTGCTCTCCTTTGTGGACGGGAGGACCATAAAGATTATGACCTCGGCACAGGACCACAAGCGGGCCAAGGATGGGGACGAGGGCTTAAATACCGGCGGCATGGGCACATTTTCTCCCAGCCCCTTCTACACGCCGGAGATTGACGCCTTCTGCTGGGAGCACATCTACCAGGCCACGGTGGACGCCATGCGGGCGGAGGGACGGGAATTTAAGGGCATTATTTTCTTCGGCCTGATGCTTACCGCCGAGGGGCCCAAGGTGCTGGAGTACAATGCCCGCTTCGGCGACCCGGAGACCCAGGTGGTGCTGCCCCGGATGAAGAACGACATCCTGGATGTGTTTGAGGCCTGCGTGGACGGGACTCTGGATAAGGTGGAGCTGGAGTTTGCGGACAATGCGGCGGTGTGCGTGGTTCTGGCCTCCGACGGCTACCCGGAGCACTATGAAAAGGGCTTTGTGATTGAGGGCCTGGAGAATTTTAAGGACAAGGACGGATACTGGGTCTTCCACGCCGGAAGCAAATTTGACACGGAGGGCCGCATTGTGACAAACGGCGGCCGGGTGCTGGGCGTGACGGCCACCGGAGGGAATTTAAAGGAAGCCCGGAAGAACGCCTACGCCGCCACGGAGTGGGTGCGCTTTGCCAATAAGTATATGCGCCATGACATCGGGAAGGCGATTGACGAGGCGTGATGGAATTAACATAAGGGGGCAGTATTGCTGCGCAGGGAAACTGTTACGGTGCATTTCAAGGGCAGAAGCGGGATGTGCTGCCGCTGCTCAGCAAGCTGGGGGAGAACCGGGAAAATTTTATTTTCAACAGGGTTCACCTGCCGGATAACTGGCCAGCGCTGGGAGACGAGGACTCTGGATATAATATTTTAGGCACCCCGCAGCACATGCCCCTGCGGGGTGCCCTTTTCGCGCGAAGCGATGGTCTACCGCTTTTCCAAAATCATCTTCTCCAATTCTTCTGCCGAATCAATCTCCCCGGCAAAGGAAATCCACAGCTGCAGAAGCTTTGGATCCTGTTCCTCCAGAATCCGCCGGGTGATGGGCTCTGCTGCCAGACCTTTTAATTTGAGAACCTGAAGCAGCAGCTGGCGGACAGACTGGATGTGCTGATCCCGTTCCTTCTGAAGCTGAGCGCTTTTTTCCTGTTCCTTTTGAAGCAGCTGAGCGCTTTTTTCCTGTTCCTTTTGAAGCAGCCGGGCGTTTTCTTCCCGCTCTATCTGAAGCAGCCTCGCGCTTTCCTCACGTCCCTGCCTCCGTCCCTCTTCTAGCAGCGTCTTCGCATGTCTCTCTTCATTATATTCCGTCAGAATCACCTGCTTCACCTCCCCTCGGTGTTTGAGCAAAAGCTCCTTTAATATATCTAAACGGATGCAGTCCTCTATGGCCTGATCCATGGCTGCCCCAAGCTTCATCCCCGTGTTTAGATACACCCGGATCGCTTCCACAAAGCGGGAGTATTCATAAAGCTTCCGGCAGGCTTCCATCAGTTCTTTATTGTGCCCATAGTTGATGTTCAGCATCACCGCTCTGCACTCCAGATCCGGCGGCTCCTCCTGCTTTATAAAGGAATCCGAAAGCCGCAGCTC
>CALWRY010000161.1 GCA_944384065.1 uncultured Enterocloster sp.
TTCTCATCCGGAACGCCATGAGGTCAAAGGAGGATGCCTACGCGATTGTGGTAGATAATCCAGTGTCGCGGGAAAATGTGACCCGCTGTGCCCGTCATCAGGGCTACCAGGTACATGTAACGGAGCGCGGGGATGAATTTGTCCTCTCCATTACCCGGCAGTGAGGGGGACAGTGATGGAATATATCGCCACATTTTACTCACACTTCGGGGCAGTGCGATTTATGCGGCTCTGCAGGAGTCAGGGCCTTCCTGCGCGTATGGCGCCCGTGCCCCGGGACTTAAGCAGCAGCTGCGGAACCTGTGTCTTCTATCAGGGGGATGCGCCCTGCGCCTCCGGGACCTGGCCGGAGGAGGTGGAGCAGGCCGCCCAGGTGCTGCAGGAAGGGTATAAAATCATTTACCGGGCGGAGTAAAGCAGGAGGATTCTCATTATGGAAACAAATATCAGACTTACCAAGCTTGCGTCCTGCGCTGGCTGCGGGGCAAAGGCCGGGGCCGGAACGCTGGCACAGCTTCTCTCCGGCTTTAAAACCCATACGGACCCGAGGCTCATCGTGGGCTATGACAAGAGCGACGATGCCTGCGTGTATGTGATTGACGAGAATACAGCCCTTGTGCAGACCACGGATTTTTTCCCGCCCATTGTGGACGACCCCTTTCTCTTCGGACAGATTGCGGCGGCCAATGCTCTGAGCGACGTGTACGCCATGGGCGGGGAGCCAAAGCTGGCCTTAAATATTCTCTGTGTGCCGGAGGCCATGGACAAGGATGCAGTGCACGAGATTCTCAGGGGCGGCTATGATAAGGCCTACGAGGCCGGGGCCATTATCGCCGGAGGCCACACCATCCACGGGGCGGAGCCCATCTACGGCCTTGCAGTCTCCGGCTTCGTCCACCCAAAGCGGGTGCTCACAAACAGCGGCGCAAGGCCCGGGGACATCCTGATTCTCACAAAGCCCCTGGGCGTCGGCATTCTCACCACAGGAGCCAAGGGGGATATGGTGGAGCCGGGGGTGCTTGCGCGCATTTACCGCCAGATGGCCGCCCTCAATAAGGCGGCCCGGGATGTCTTAGCGGAGTTCCCGGTCCACGCCTGCACGGATGTGACGGGATTTTCCCTTATAGGCCACAGCTTTGAGATGGCGCAGGGAAGCGGGGCCTCTCTCCATATCTTGACCGGGCAGGTTCCCTTCCACCCGGAGGCCTGGGAGCTGGCCGAGATGGGCTTTATCCCTGCCGGCGCCTACCGCAACCGGGAGTACACGGCCGGGGGCGTTCACGTAAAGGAGGGAATTCCCCTGGCCATGGAGGATATCCTCTACGACCCCCAGACCAGCGGCGGCCTCCTCGCCGCCCTGCCGGAGAAGGAAGGCATGGAGTGCCTGGCCCGGCTTTCGGACGCGGCTGTGGAGGCAGCTGTGGTTGGGTATGCGGCGGAGAGCGGGGAGTATGCTATTTATTTAGAGTAAGCAATCAACTACTTGCATTTATGATTGGAATTGACTATAATATAGGTGTAGACAAAAAAGAAAGCACCCACTCCAAAAGTGGATGCCTCAAAGTTGGTTTTTAGTGTCCTAACGGACACCGCCCATCCTGTTGGCCGACAGGGTGGGCTTATTTTTTACGCTTGTTCCTCTTATCGAGAAAGGCGATCAGTGCAATCACAAGGCCTCCGAAGGATATGAGCAAACCCAATATCCCTAACATAACCATTACGGTTTCGTAAGCTGTCATCTGCACCACCTCCTTCCCTATGTAATAGGTAAAAGAGGCAGCCACTCCTGTCATAGGTGCTTTCCTAACGTCTATTCTATCATGTGAACATATGTTTTGCAATATTGAGGCGTCAATGTAAATACATTATGACCAGATTGTGCTCTAAACCTATCGATTTCGATAGGTTTGAAGCGGATTATTAATTTGTTCCCATAAATGAATATCATCGCTGCAACATTTGTTTTCACATAAAAGCGTAAAAGTTTAAAGCAATAAAGCGTTGACTTTTTCCCCGCTTCGTCGTATAGTAGCAGGTACAAACCATTAACACTTCAAAATCTCTTAACGCAAGGAGACTATCCCTATGATTATTATTATGAAGCCAGGCGCATCCAAGGAAGCAGTGGCAAAAGTTAAAAATCTGATTGAGGCGAGGGGCCTCACCGCCCATCTCTCCCAGGGCGCCCAGGTGACCATCGTGGGCGTTGTGGGCGACAAGACAAAGCTCGCCGGCAGCAACATTGAGATGAGCGAGGGCGTGGACAAGGTGATGGCTGTCACCGAGTCCTACAAGCTGGTCAATAAAAAATTTCATCCCGAGGATTCCGTGATTCCCGTGGGAAATACCCATATCGGGCCGGGCCATCTGACGGTTATGGCCGGGCCCTGCGCGGTGGAGTCCAGAGAGCAGCTCATGGAGACTGCCTTTGCGGTAAAAAAAGCGGGCGCCTCCTTCCTGCGGGGCGGGGCCTACAAGCCCAGGACCTCCCCCTACTCCTTCCAGGGCCTGGAGGAGGAGGGGCTTCGCTATATGAAGGAGGCCCGGGAGGCCACAGGCCTCAATGTAATCTGCGAGGTTACAAGTGAACACGCCATTGAGACCGCTGTGAAATACGTGGACATGCTCCAGATTGGCGCACGGAACATGCAGAATTTCGAGCTCTTAAAGGAGGCTGGCAAATCCGGACTTCCCGTATTGTTAAAACGTGGATTATGTGCTACCATAGACGAGTGGCTGAATGCGGCGGAGTATATCATTTCCGAGGGAAATCCCAATATCGTCCTCTGTGAGCGGGGCATCCGCACCTACGAGACCTCCACCCGGAACACCCTGGATATCAGTGCGGTTCCGGTTATCCGTCAGAAAAGCCATCTGCCCATCATCGTGGACCCCAGCCACGCCACCGGCGTGCGGGCCTATGTGGAGCCCCTGGCCAAGGCGGCTGTGGCTGTTGGAGCAGACGGCCTGATGATTGAGGTTCATCCCTGCCCGGAGCGGGCCCTCTCCGACGGGCCGCAATCCCTGACCTTTGACGCATTTGAGACGCTCATGCAGGACCTGGCGCCCTACGCCAAGCTCGCCGGGCGGACGATGTAAAAGCCTAAGGAGATTTTTCATGGAACAGATGACAGACAAAACCATTGCATTCATCGGCCTGGGGCTCATCGGGGGCTCTATCGCCCGGGGCATCAAGCGGGCCAGGCCGGATATCCATATCATGGCGTACATGCGCACCCGGTCCAAGCTGGAGCAGGCCCAGCGGGACGGGGTAATCGATGAAATTCTGGATGGAATTGACAGCCGTCTCTCCCAATGCAGCCTTATTTTTCTGTGTACGCCGGTGGAATACAATGCCCAATATCTCACCTCCATCCGCCCCCACTTAAAGCCGGGGGCCCTGATTACGGATGTGGGAAGCACAAAGACCAATATTCACGAGGAGGTGCAGGCCCTGGGGCTCACCGATTCCTTTGTGGGCGGCCATCCTATGGCCGGATCGGAGAAGACAGGCTATGAGAATTCCACGGACCACCTTCTGGAGAATGCCTACTACATCATAACTCCGCCGATGGGGCTTGAGGGGAATGCGGATGCGGCCTCCCCCAGCGTCCAGCGCATTGTCCAGGTGGCTGAGACCATCGGGGCAATTCCTATTATCCTTGACTACAGGGAGCACGACCGCATCACTGCGGCCATCAGTCATGTGCCCCACCTCATTGCCTCCGCCCTGGTGGGCCTGGTGCGGGACAACGACAATTCCCAGGGCCTTATGAAGCTTCTGGCTGCCGGCGGCTTTAAGGACATCACTCGGATTGCGTCCTCCTCCCCAGAGATGTGGTCCCAAATCTGCGGGGCCAATGCAGTGCCCATCGCGGACATGCTGGAGCGCTACATTGCCTCCCTGCACCAGGTTCTGGAGGATGTGAAAAATGGCCGTGAGGAGGCCATCTACCGCTTTTTTGATGCATCCCGGACCTACCGCAATTCCATCACGGACCGGGCCAAGGGCTCCCTGGAGCCTGCCTACGAATTTTCCGTGGATATCGTGGACGAGCCTGGCTCCATTTCCACGCTCTCCGTGATTCTCGCCGCAAAGGGAATCAGCATCAAAAATATTGGCATCAACAACAATCGGGAGCTGGGGGAGGGCGCTCTCAAGATTTCCTTCTACAACAGGGAATCCATGGAGGCGGCCTACCGGCAGCTTGAAAAATATAAATACGAGCTGTCGCCGTTATAGAAGGCCGTCTGAACTGTTACATTCTAGCATCTGCAAAGGAGACAACACCAATGATTACATGCACAAAGTCCGGAAGCCTTAAGGGAGAAATACAGGTGCCCGGAGACAAATCCATCTCCCACCGGGCCGTAATGTTTGGGGCTCTTGCCAAGGGAACCACCCGGATTACGGGATTTTTGCAGGGGGCAGACTGCCTCTCCACCATTTCCTGCTTTGAAAGGATGGGAATTTCTATTGAAAATAGGGGGGATGAGGTCCTGGTTCACGGCCAGGGCATGCGGGGCCTTAAAAAGCCCGCCGATGTGCTTGACTGCGGAAACAGCGGCACCACCATGCGGCTGATTTCCGGAATTCTCTCCGCCCAGGACTTTGACGTGACCCTGACCGGGGATGCCTCCATCCAGAAGCGGCCCATGAAGCGGATTATGACGCCTCTCTCCCAGATGGGTGCCTCCATCCGAAGCATTCCGGGAAATGGCTGCGCCCCTCTCGCGATTTGCGGCCGTCCTCTCACCGGCATCCACTATGATTCTCCTGTGGCCTCCGCCCAGGTAAAGTCCTCCGTGCTCTTGGCCGGCCTTTATGCCCAGGGGGAGACTTCCGTCACAGAGCCCTCCCAGTCCAGGGACCACACCGAGCGGATGCTTGGCCTCTTCGGCGCCAATATCGTCTCCGAGGGGCGGACTGCCCGCATACAGCCTGCGTCCGAGCTCACTGCGGCAGACATCCAGGTGCCGGGAGATATCTCCTCCGCCGCGTATTTTATCGCCGCAGCACTCATGGTTCCCGGCTCCCAGCTTCTCATAAAGCATGTGGGCATCAATCCCACCCGTGCGGGAATCCTTGCGGTCTGCCAGGCCATGGGCGGGGACGTCCGCCTTCTCAACGTGCAGGATAAGAAGGGCGAGCCCACCGCGGACCTCCTGGTTACCCACAGCGCCTTAAAGGGCACGGTCATCGAGGGGGACTTGATTCCCACACTCATCGACGAGCTGCCGGTCATTGCCGCCATGGCCTGCCTGGCAGAGGGACGGACCATCATCCGGGATGCCGCAGAGCTGAAGGTAAAGGAATCCAACCGCATTGCCGTCATGGCAGAGAATCTCAGCGTTATGGGCGCCCAGGTACAGGAGACAGAGGACGGTCTGGTGATTGAGGGCGGACATCCCCTCCACGGCGCGGTTATCGACAGCCACGACGACCACCGCATCGCCATGACATTTGCCGTGGCCGCGCTCTGCGCCCAGGGGGAGACAAAAATACAGGGCGGAGAATGCGTGAACATCTCCTACCCTGCATTTTACAGCGATTTGGGGCGGCTGATTCGCTAGGCATATCGCCAGCGGGTCCTACCCCAGTGCCACATCGAGAATCATCATAACCACAAAGCCCAAGGCAAAGCCAATGGTGCCCACATTGGAGTGCTCTCCCTCTGCGGACTCCAGGATGAGCTCCTCCACCACCACA
>CALWRY010000162.1 GCA_944384065.1 uncultured Enterocloster sp.
AGGGAGGAGCGGCCGGCGGCGGCTACGCCCAAGTTGTGCCCATGGAGGATTTGAACCTTCATTTTACCGGGGATTTCCACGCCATCACCTCGGCCAACAATCTGCTGGCCGCCCTTCTCGACAACCACATCCAACAGGGCAATTCCCTGGGGATTGATCCCCGGCAGGTGCTGTGGAAGCGCTGCGAGGACATGAATGACCGCGCTCTGCGCAACATCGTCATTGGCCTGGGGGCCAAGGCGGACGGTATGGTCCGGGAGGATCACTTCGTGATCACTGTGGCCTCGGAGATCATGGCCATCCTCTGCCTTGCGGAAAATATGGAGGACTTGAAGGAGCGCCTGGGCCGCATCATCGTGGCCTACAATTTCGCAGGAGAGCCGGTGACAGCGAAGGACTTAAAGGCAGTGGGATCCATGGCGGCCCTCTTAAAGGACGCCTTAAAGCCCAACCTGATTCAGACCCTGGAGCATACGGGTGCCATTGTCCACGGCGGGCCCTTTGCCAACATCGCCCACGGCTGCAACAGCGTGCGGGCCACCCGCATGGCATTGAAGCTGGGAGATATCGCCGTCACCGAGGCGGGCTTCGGAGCGGATCTGGGGGCGGAGAAATTCCTGGATATCAAGTGCCGCGAGGCGGGCTTAAAGCCGGACGCCGTGGTGCTGGTGGCCACGGTGCGCGCCCTCAAATACAACGGCGGCGTGCCCAAGGACCAGCTGGGCGGGGAGAACCTGGAGGCCTTAAAGCGGGGAATCGTGAACCTGGAGAAGCACATTGAGAACATCCAGAAGTACCATGTTCCCGTGGTGGTCACCCTCAACTCCTTCACCTCTGACACGGAGGCGGAATACGCTTATATTAAGAAATTCTGCGAGGACCAGGGCTGTGAATTCGCCCTGTCTGAGGTGTGGGCCAAAGGCGGAGAGGGCGGCATTGCCCTGGCAAAGAAGGTTCTGGCGACCCTGGAGCATAAGCCCTCCGAGTTCCAGGTGCTCTATCCGGACGAGATGGGACTTGAGGACAAAATCAGCACGGTTGCCCGGGAGATCTACGGGGCGGACGGCGTGACCTACAGCCCGGCGGCCCAAAAGGCCTTAAAGAATATCGAGGCCATGGGATTTGGAAACCTTCCGGTCTGTATGGCCAAGACCCAGTACTCCCTGTCGGACGACCAGACGAAGCTGGGGAGGCCTACGGGCTTTACCGTCAATGTGCGGGACGCCTATGTGTCCGCAGGGGCGGGCTTTGTGGTGGCGCTCACGGGATCCATCATGACCATGCCGGGACTTCCCAAGAGGCCTGCGGCGGAAGGCATTGACGTAGACAAGGACGGCCGGATTACAGGGCTGTTTTAAATCATAAAAGCGGAGAGAGGACGGAGCATGAAAATCAGGGATTGGTTAGAAGAGCTGGAGTATGAGCTGCTTTCAGGTTCCTTGGACGAGGAGGTATCCGAGGTCTGCTATGATTCCCGGAAGGCCGCGCCGGGAGCGGTGTTTGTCTGCATGGCCGGGACGCGGGTGGATTCCCACCGGTTCGCGGCCCAGGCGGTGAAGGCCGGGGCAAGGGTGATCGCGGCGGAGCGCGGGATAGAGAAGGAGCTGGAGGCCGGGGGCCTTACGGCTGAGGAGATGGCCCGGCTTACGGTTTTGAAGGTGAAGGACGGGCGAGAGGCCTTGGCCCGCCTTTCCGCCGCCAGATTTGGATATCCGGCGAAGAAGCTTGTCACCATAGGGGTAACCGGGACCAAGGGAAAGACCACCACGGCCCATATGATACGGGCGGTGCTGGAAGCCGCGGGGAAAAAGACGGGGATGATCGGAACCACAGGGATTATGATCGGCGGCGATGTGGTCCCCACCATGAACACAACCCCGGAATCCTATGAGCTTCACCAGGCCTTTGCGCGCATGTGCGAGGCAGGCTGCACCCATGTGGTCATGGAAGTCTCCTCCCAGGGCATAAAGATGCGCCGGGTGGACGGCATTTCCTTTGATCTGGGCATATTCACCAACATTTCCCCGGATCACATCGGGCCGGATGAGCACGAGGATTTCGCGGAGTACCTTTTCTATAAATCCCGCCTTCTGTCCGCATGCCGGATAGGCCTTGCAAACCGGGGGGACGAACACTTTGAAGAGGTTGTAAAAGACGCGTCCTGCAGGCTTTTCACCTATGAGGTTTTCCCGGACGGTGAGCCGGAAGGCGGGGAGGGAAAAGCCCCGGATTTCATGGCTTCCCATATCGCCTATGTGGCGGAGCCGGATTTTGTGGGAACGGAATTTGACGTAAGCGGGAAAGCCAGGCTTCAGGTGCGCCTTGGCATCCCCGGAGCCTTTAACGTGGAAAATGCCCTGGCCGCCGTGGCGGCGGGAAGCCTCCTGGGAGTGGAAGGAAGGGACATCTGCCGGGCCCTTCAGGATGTGCGAGTCAATGGCCGCATGGAGATTGTCCACAAGTCCGCCCGCATGACTGTGCTGGTGGACTATGCCCACAACGCGGTGAGCATGGAGAGTCTTCTGACCACGCTGCGCCATTATCATCCGAAGCGGCTGGTATGCGTCTTTGGCTGCGGCGGGAACCGATCCAAGGATCGCCGGTACTCTATGGGCGAGATCGGGGGCCGCATGGCGGATCTGTGCGTGCTGACCGCGGACAATTCCCGGTACGAGAAGGTGGAGGACATCTTGGCGGACATACGGGGAAGCGTTGAAAAGGCGGGAGGCGCCTACGTGGAGATACCTGACAGGCGGGAGGCCATTATCTCAAGCATCCGGAATGCGAAAGAGGGGGACATGATCGCTGTCATCGGGAAGGGCCATGAGGACTACCAGGAGGTAAACGGGGTCCGCACCCATTTCCTGGACCGGGAGGTGATAGAGGAGGCTATCGGGGAGCTGAAAAAGGAGGGAGCGCCATGCTGAGGATGACAGCCGGGGAGGTGTGCCGGGCCGTGGGGGGAAGGCTCATCGCCGGGGACAGCGAAGGGCTTATCACCCACATCAGCCTGGACTCCCGAACCGTGTCGGACGGCGACTTGTTTGTGCCGATCATCGGCGAGAGGGTGGACGCCCATGACTTTATCGGCCAGGTGATAAAAAGCGGGGCGGCTGCTGTGTTCACCAGCCGCCACAAAAGCCGGGAGGAGATAAACGCTTTTCCGGAAACTGCGGCGGCCTGGATTGCGGTGGAGGACACCCGGGGGGCCCTGCAGGCCCTGGGCAGTTTCCTGCGCAGCCAGATCGCCATTCCCCTGGTGGGGATTACGGGGAGCGTGGGAAAAACCACCACCCGGGAGATGACGGCGGCGGCCCTGAGCGCTGGATTTTCCGTGTATAAGACACCGGGCAACAGCAACAGCCAGGTGGGGGTGCCCATCACGCTGGCGCAGATCCCGGATGAGGCCCAGATAGGGGTGATCGAGCTGGGGATGAGCGAGCCGGGGGAGCTGGGCCGGATTGCCAGGGTGGCCCGGGTGGACTGCGCCCTCATCACCAACATCGGCCTGGCCCACATTGAGCAGCTGGGGAGCCAGGAAAATATACTCCGGGAGAAGCTCTGCATTCAGGAGGGCATGCCGGAGGATGGGATCCTGTTTCTGAACGGGGACGATCCCCTGCTGCGCCAGGTGAAAATTCCGGGACGGCGGGTTCTGTACTACGGAATGGGGGAAAATTGTGATGTCCGGGGCGAGAACCTGCGCCTGGAGGAAGGGCTGCCGGTCTTTGACGCGGTCTGCTTCGGCCAGCGCATTCCCATGAAGCTTTCCGTTATGGGAAGCCATATGGTGTTAAATGCCCTGGCGGCCCTGGCTGTGGCCGCCCGCTTCGGGGTGGATTTGGAGGCTGCGGCGGGTAAGCTCTCCCAGTACGAGGGCTACAAGGGCCGCCAGCAGATCCTGCGGACCGGGGGAGTCACCATCATTGACGACAGCTACAATGCAAGCCCTGCTTCCATGAAGGCGGCCCTGGAGGTCTTAAGCTCCCTTACAGGCTGTGAGCGAAAAATAGCGGTTCTGGCGGATATGCGGGAGCTGGGGCCGGAGGCGCCCCGCCTTCACCAGGAGGTGGGGGAGTTCGCAGCCAGGCATTCCATAGACATCTTCGTTCTCTATGGGGAGCTGGCGGCTGAGATCGGAAGGGGAGCCGGGGAGGCGTGCCTGCGGGAGGGCTTTGCGGCTCCTGAAATCCGGCGGTGCGAAAGCCTTGGGGAGGTGGACGCCTGGCTGGATACCCATGTGGGGGCCGGGGACGCCGTCCTGTTTAAGGGATCCAACAGCATGGGACTTTCAAAGGCGGCGGCCCATCTGACAGAGAAAGCCTGCATGCCGCCTGCAGGCGGCGGGATTTCCAGAGAAAAGGAGGACAATGGGAGATGAATAAACAGGCGAGGGAGATGTCCGGGGAACTTTTAGCGTTTATAAAGGAGAGCCCCACCTGCTTTCACGCGGTTAAGGCCCAGGCGGACCGGCTGCGGGCGGAAGGGTTTGAGGAGCTTTTCGAGGAGGATTCCTGGAGCCTTGCGGAAGGGGGCCGCTACTTTGTGACCCGGGGGCAGTCCTCCCTCATCGCGTTCCAACTGCACCGGAAGGATTTTAAGGGATTCCGGATTATGGCCAGCCACAGCGACTCCCCCTCCTTTAAAATCAAGGAGAACCCGGAGATGGAGGCGGAGGGCTGGTACGGCAAGCTGAATGTGGAGAAATACGGCGGGATGCTCTGCGCCCCCTGGTTTGACCGCCCCTTATCCGCCGCAGGCCGCCTGGCGGTCCGGACAGAGGAGGGGGTTGCGGTGCGCCTGGTCAATATAGACCGGGATCTCCTCCTGATCCCCAGCCTGGCCATCCACATGAACCGGGAGGTAAATGACGGGTATAAGTACAATGTCCAGAAGGACATGCTTCCCGTGTACGCGGGCAGGGAGAACAAGGGGAGCTTTATGGAGATTGTGGCGGAATGCGCCGGTGTCAGGAAAGAGGATATTCTGGGGCACGATCTCTTCCTCTATAACCGGACACCGGGGGTGATCTGGGGCGCTGGAGAGGAATTTGTCTCCAGTCCCAGGCTGGATGATCTCCAGTGCGCCTTTGCGTCACTGAAGGGATTTTTGGCGGGGGCGCATTCAGACAGCGTCCCGATCCACGCCGTGTTTGACAACGAGGAGGTGGGAAGCTGCACCAGACAGGGGGCGGATTCCACCTTCCTGGCGGATGTGCTGTCCAGGATCAACCGGGGAGCCGGCCGGGACAGCGAGGCGTATCTGCGCGCTCTGGCGTCAAGCTTTATGATCTCGGCGGACAATGCCCATGCGGTCCACCCCAACCAGGGGGACAAGGCGGATCCGGTGAACCGCCCCCTGATGAACGAGGGGATCGTGATCAAGTACCACGGGGATCAGCAGTACACCACGGACGCGGTGTCCGCCGCCCTGTTTAAGGAGATCTGCCGGAGGGCGGATGTGCCCTTCCAGACCTTTACCAACCGCTCGGATATGCGCAGTGGCTCTACCCTGGGGAACCTGTCGAGCAGCCATGTGGCGGTGAGCGCCGTGGACATCGGCCTGCCCCAGCTGGCCATGCACTCCCCCTACGAGACGGCGGGAGTCCTGGATACCTGGTATCTGGTCCGGGCCGCCCGGGAGTTTTTCAGCTGCGGCCTGGAC
>CALWRY010000163.1 GCA_944384065.1 uncultured Enterocloster sp.
TTTTATCATACCGTATTTTTTCTGTTCTGTAAATCTCTGCCTGGAATGGTTCTGGAAAGAGAAAGACTGCCGTCGAATCAGATCGAATGAACCGATGCCATTGGGCTTAGAATTACTGAAAATAGAAGTTGTTAGATGACCTTATCATAGCATACGAGGGGGGTAATGTAAAGCATGTGAGAAATTTTCAATATAGGTTATTATTATTTAAAGCAGTTTTGTCCGCACATCGGAGAGGACAGGCTGAGAGCTCTCTCTCGGCTGTCATGCCTGTCCAAGTATCCGTGGCCGGGAAATGTGCGGGAACTCAGAAACATTGCCGAGCGATTTTCTGTTCTGAGCTCCACAAATACGCATTATGAAGATTTGATAGAAGAACTTATTGGGCAGGAGGCCAAGGAACAGCTGGCCTTCGAGGACACTAAAAAAGGTTTTCGGCCAGAGCTGAGCGGTAAGCAGATAACGGATGTGCTGGCCTCGTGCCGTGGGAACCGGGAGATGGCAGCGAAGCAGCTGGGAATCAGCCGCTCCACGCTGTGGAGGAAGATGAAGGAGTTGGGGATAGAGGCTGTCTATAAATAGTAACAGTTCAGACGGCGGGCATACCCCAAAGGGCACCTAGTCCGATGTGTAAACAGGGGCAAAACCATGTTCACAAGCAAGCTTGACACCTGCTTTTGCCCCTGTTTACCCGCCGTCTGAACTATTACTATAAATGAAAAAGAAATGCTGCGATTGTACATTCCGCCTGTTCGCCCCCTCTGGTTCAAGGCGAATATGCTGCCCAAAAATCAAAATCCATGTAAAACAACTGTAAAAAATACCCAATCGTCCTGGGCACATTCACAAAATTTCAAAAATTTCTCCAGAAAAGGCTATGGAAGTCTCCTGTTTTATGGTACAATCAGGGGGTAAGATTTATTCTCATGTAACAGTCCAGACAGCAAAAGCTGCCCCGCCGGAACTGTTACGAAATTCATTCAGGGGGATATAGAAAATGGCAAAAGAAATGATTGCAATGCTTCTTGCCGGTGGCCAGGGATCCCGTCTGTACGCCTTGACCCAAAAGCTGGCAAAACCCGCAGTTCCCTTTGGAGGAAAGTACAGGATCATCGACTTTCCGCTGTCCAACTGCGTCAACTCCGGAATTGATACGGTGGGTATTCTGACCCAGTATCAGCCTTTGGTTCTCAACGAGTACATAGGCAATGGACAGCCCTGGGATCTGGATCGTCTGCACGGAGGCGTTCATGTGCTTCCGCCCTATCAGCAGGCTTCCGGCTCCGACTGGTACAAAGGCACGGCCAATGCGATCTATCAGAACATTTCTTTTATTGAGCGGTACAATCCGCAGTACGTGATCATTCTTTCCGGCGACCAGATCTGCAAGCAGGACTACAGCGACTTCCTTCGCTTCCACAAGGAGAAGGGCGCGGAGTTCAGCGTGGCGGTTATGGAGGTGCCGTGGGAGGATGCGTCCCGTTTCGGCCTGATGGTGGCGGACGGCAACGACCGGATCACCGAATTCCAGGAGAAGCCCAAGAATCCCAAGTCCAACTTGGCTTCCATGGGCATCTATATTTTCAACTGGGATATTTTGAAGAAGTACCTCATCGAGGACGAGGCGGATCCCAACTCCGAGAACGACTTTGGAAACAACATTATTCCCAATCTGTTAAAGGACGGGCGGGCTATGTACGCCTACCACTTCAGCGGCTACTGGAAGGATGTGGGCACCATCCCCTCTCTCTGGGAGGCCAATATGGAAGTCCTGGATCCGGAGCACAGCGGCATCAACCTGTTTGACACGGATTGGAAGATTTACAGCCGCAACAGCGGCATGACCGGCCACAGGATTGTGGGGGACGCTGTGGTGGAGAACTCCATGATCACGGACGGCTGCCGCATCGCGGGCCATGTGAAGCACTCCATCCTCTTTGCGGGCGTGCAGGTGGAGGAAGGCGCCGAGGTGGAGGATGCGGTTGTCATGGGCGGCACGGTGATCAAGGCCGGCGCTGTGGTGAAGCACTGCATCATCGCCGAGAACGTGGTGATCGGCGAGAAGGCCGTGGTGGGCGCTATGCCTGCGGACGGCGAAAAGGGGGTTGCAACCGTGGGATCCGGCGTCCACGTCGGAGATGGCGCCAAGATCGGCCCCAATGCCATGGTGAGCAATAATGTAAAGGGTGGTGAAGAGCAATGGTAAATTCGAACGCAAACGCACTGGGAGTTATTTTCCCCAACAGCTATGATACCCTGGTTCCCGAACTGGTAGGAGAGCGTCTCATGGCCTCCATCCCCTTCGCGAGCCGTTACCGCATGGTGGACTTCATCCTTTCCAGCATGGTGAACTGCGGCATTGACAATATTTCCCTGATTGTGAGAAAGAACTACCATTCCCTGATGGATCACCTGGGATCTGGCCGCGAGTGGGATCTGACCCGCAAGAACGGCGGATTAAACATCGTTCCTCCCTTTGCAGAGAAGACCGTGAAGGTTTACAATGGCCGCGTGGAAGCATTGGCCAGCATCCTTGACTTTTTGCGGAGCCAGAAGGAGAAGTACGTGGTGATGTCCGACGCCAACATCGCGGTGAACTTTGATTTCAAGGCGCTCATCGACGCCCACATCGCAAGCGGGGCGGATGTGACCGTGGCCTACGCCGAGGAGGAGATCCCTGAGGCGGATATGGAGGCTCCTGTTCTCAACCAGGCAATGTACTACACCCTGCATATTGAGGACGGCCGGGTGAAGAACATCAAGATCAACGCCAAGGACAAGGGCGTTCAGAATTTCTCCATGAATATCTACATCATGGATCGGGAGATGCTCATTGACCAGATCAGCACCGGATATGTGCGCGGGTATGTGTATTTTGAGCGGGACATCCTGGCGCCGAACCTGGACAAGCTGGATGTGCGCGGCTTCAAATTTGACGGCTATATGGCGCGGATCAGCGACACCAGGAGCTATTTCAATGAAAATATGAAGCTTTTGGAGGATGGGAACCTGGACGCTCTGTTCTCAGGCAATACCATTTACACAAAGATCCGGGACGACAACCCCACCCGCTACATTGACGGCGCCAAGGTGAAGAACATCATGGCGGCTGACGGCTGCGTTATCGAGGGAGAGGTGGAAAACAGCATCCTCTTCAGAGGCGTGAAGGTGGCGAAGGGCGCCAAGGTGAAAAACTGCGTTCTCATGCAGGATACTGTGGTTGGCGAAGGGGCAAACCTGGAGTACATTATCACGGATAAGAACGTAACCATCACAGCCGGAAAGGAAGTCAAGGGAACGGATACCTTCCCGGTATATATCGCGAAGCGGCAGACCGTGTAGCGGATCTGCGCCGCGCTAGGGACGCGCAGTTTGGCTGCGGCGCTCCTGTATACAGAAACAACCGCCCCCGGCGTCTGCAGTTTTGGATGCCGGGGGCGTAAGCGTGGGGAGGAAAGACAGAAATGGACAGAAGACATCAGCTCATTATTGTGCGGGGGGCCGGGGACATTGCTTCGGGAACCATTCTCAAGCTCTGCCGGTGCGGCTACCCGGTGCTGGCCCTGGAGACCGGCTATCCCACAGCTATTCGGCGGCAGGTGGCCTTTTCCGAGGCAGTCTATGAGGGGGAGAGCCAGGTGGAGGGGACAGTATGCGTCAGAATCTCCCGCTATGAGGAGGCGGAAAGCGTCTGGGGGGAGGGATTTATCCCCCTTCTGGTGGATCCGGACTGCCATGTGCTTAAAAAGGTACGGCCCTGGGCCCTTGTGGACGCTATTTTGGCAAAGAAAAATCTGGGAACCAGCCGGTCCATGGCGGACAAGACCATTGCCCTGGGACCGGGATTTACAGCGGGGGAGGATGTGGATCTGGTGATTGAGACGCAGAGAGGCCACAACCTGGGCCGGATCATCGGGAGCGGTCAGGCCAGCGCGGACACGGGGACGCCGGGTCTGATCGCAGGCTATGGAAAGGAGCGGGTGATCCACTCGCCGGCCACTGGCATTCTCCTTGGCAAAAGCCGCATAGGGGATCATGTGGAGCAGGGCCAGACAATCGCAGTGATTGTCACCGGCCAGGGGGAGGTGCCCGTAAAGGCCAGCCTGACAGGGCTTGTCCGGGGCCTCATCAAAGAGGGGATCCCTGTGAAAAAGGGGCTAAAGATCGCGGACATTGATCCCAGAGATACGGAATTTGAAAACTGCTTCACTGTCTCGGACAAGGCCCGCTGCATTGCCGGGGCAGTGCTGGAGGGGCTCTTGTACCTGGAGGCCAGGCAGGAGCTCTAACAGCGGCAGGCCAGAATCTCGGTCAGGGCGGAGCCGCTGCTGGTGTGGCAGCGCACAATCTCTGTCTCAGAAGCGTCCACCTCGTCCAGGGCGCATTTGATCATCTTGTGGGAAACCGTGTTGGTAAAGAGGATCAGCAGGTCCGGCTGTCCGATCTGCTTATCCATGCTGGCGCTCATCTGGGTAAAAACCTTGGCTTTGCATTTATAGCCTTTGCAGATCTTCTTATACTGGCTTACCATGCGGTCGTGGCCGCCTATAATTACAACGCTCATAAGAATTGTCCTCCTTGCATGTCTTTAGAGTTAGTAGTAACTAACTTTTCTTAAATCATACCGTATATCTGGAAAATTGTCTATAGCCATAGTTGATAATTTTTATCATGTTGCCAAAAGCGAGGATTATATTTTCCGGGTTTTTTGCTGGGCGGGAAAGTCCGTTTACAAGGTGTGTAAAATGAACTATAATTACCTTGAAAATCCCGCCGCCGCAAGGCGGCATGTATTCAGGTCTGCCCCATGCGCCCGACGGATTTTTGCGGTCTGGCGGTGCACCCGCCCGGCGGGCGCATGCAGGCTGGCTTTAAAAGAGCCGCAGATACAGAGGCCAAAAGTAAAGGGGAAGCAGGGCATGGAAGTCTATTACCGCAAAAAAGGCGGAGAATGGGAGAGGGGAAAGGGGCTGTGGGAGGCCCTTTCCCTGGATAGCCGGAGAAAGTCTGGGGAAGAGGGACGTCCTGGGGCGCCCTTTGTAATCTGCCTGGCAGGGGCCGGCGGAAAAACCTCCTGCCTGAGAAGGCTGGCATGGGAGGGCCGGGAGCGGAATATGACTCCGGTTGTCATAACCACCACCCACATCCGGCGCCCGCAGGCCTTTGAAGCCTTAAATCTCGGGCCGGGGGAGACAGCCCGCATGGCGAAGGATCAGGGCCTTGCCGTGGCCGGGTGCCCGGGGAAGGACGGAAAGCTGTCATTTCCCGGCTGGGACTGGTATGAGGATCTCTGCGGCCAGACGGGGCTCATATTGGCGGAGGCGGACGGCTCCCGACGCCTGCCAATTAAGACGCCTGGGCCCTGCGAGCCTGTGATTCCGGCCAATACCTCCCTGATCCTCTGTGTTTTGGGGCTCTCGGCTCTCGGACGTCCCCTGGAGCAGGTCTGTTTCCGGCTGGAGAGAGCCCTAAAGATTCTGGGAAAGGGGCCTCAGGAGCCGGTAGGGGAGCGGGACATGGAGCGGCTGCTGGCGGCGGGGGCTCTCCGCCCCCTGCGGGAGGCCCACAGCATGGCCCTGGTGCGGTAGAGCCGGTCCCGCACCAGGGTGGGGGCCAGGAGG
>CALWRY010000164.1 GCA_944384065.1 uncultured Enterocloster sp.
CACCTGCCGGGTATCCCCCCCGCCGCAGCATACCTGGGCATTGGCAAAGGGATCCACAGACATGACCATCGCCTCATAGCTTTTCAGCTGCTGCAGGATCCGATGAAGCTCCTTCCCCGTCAGCTCCCCCGCCTTTTTGGACAGATCCACTCCGGCCAGTTTTAAGAGCGGCTGGGCCAGCTTGGGGTTCAGCATGCCGGTAAAAAAGTCGGCCATAGGCTTATGTCCAAGAATACGCGCCCTCTTTCGCAAAAGCCCAAAGGCCTCCCCTTCCTCCCAGGCGGGCATAAAATCCACCAGGACTGTGACCCGGCGGCCTTCGTCCAGGGCCCTGGCGGCAAAGCGGCTCACCTGAAAAATCGGGATGCCGGACAACCCGTACTCCACAAGCTGCAGCTCCCCCCGATCCTCTGCCAAGACCTTGCCGTCCGCCAGAACACGGACCGCTGCTTCTGTCCGGACACCGGCCATCTGCCGGTACAGCTTTCCCTGGCAGCGCAGCTGCACAAGGGCCGGAAGGGGTTTTATCACCGAATGCCCCAGGCTGCGCGCCAGTTCGTAACCGCTGCCGTCAGATCCCGTGGAGGGGGCTGCCTTTGATCCGGCGGCCAGGATCAGGGCGTCCTCGCGGATCCGTCCCTGATCCGTGTGCAGAATATATCCGTTCCCCTCCCCGCTCTCAATGCGCTCAATGCGGCAGGAAAGATGGATCGTAATGCCAAGGCGCTCCGCCTCATTCATAAGCACATCCCGCACAGAAGCCGCCTGATCCGAGTAGGGATAGAGGCAGCCATTTCTCTCCTTAATTACAATCCCCAATCCCTCAAAAAAGCCCAGAGTTTCCTCCAGGCCAAATCCGCCGATCACCTTCATGGGAAAATCCTTCTGGCCGCAGCGGAAGCATTCCGCCTCTATTTTCCGATTGCTCAAATTGCACCGGCCATTTCCCGTGGCGAGAATTTTCTTTCCCGCCTTGTCCATATGTTCAAATACCGCAACCTGGGCTCCCTCCCGGGCCGCCGCAATAGCCGCCGTCAGGCCGGAAGCCCCGGCGCCCACGATTCCTACTCGTTCCTTCATTTGTAAATTGCTCCTCTTCTAACTGGTATAGGATTCCAGATAGTGATATACGTCCATCATAGTGGGGAACCAGATCCCCTCCATCAGCCTGGCCCGCTCCTCCTCCGGAAAATCCGTCACCGGAATATGCGTATAAAGGCAGATGGTGGTCCGGTCGCTGCAGAACACCAGAAGAAAGCCTGATTCCGACACCAGATAATACTCCTCCTCAAGGGGCTCCGTCTCCACAACCGGCTGAATCTGCTCCCGGGCCGCCACGGCCCGTCCCTCCATATCCCGGACCGTCTCCGTCTCCATCACTGTGTTGGGGAGCGCCCGTTCCTGGCGGACATAGTACCTGGTGATCCCGTAGCCCGCAAGCAGGCAGGCCACAGACGCGGCGACAAACAGCAAAACACAATACAGCACCCGCTTCATTTTTACCTCCTTGTCCCTGTAAGCAGAGGGATGACAAGGATAGTATTGGCTTTTCTCTGTGTTTTAAACGGGCGCTGCTGCAAAAATATGCCAAGGCCCGGCTACAGCAGGCCCAGGCGCTTAAAAAGCCCGGCCAGGCGGCCGCCCATGGGCATTTCCCTCAGCTCCTTCTCGTTGATCGCCCCAAGCTTTACCAAAAGCAGGCCGTAAACCCCCATAGCCACGGCCACGGACGGGATCACCAGGACCGCCATCCCCAGGCGTCCCTTAAGCATCCCCTCCGGGAAGGCAGCCAGCAGGCCCCTGTACACGCCGTAAGCTGCGGCTCCCATAAACACAGAGCAGAGGGCCGGCAGAAGAAAGGTCTTTTTTATCTCCTGCCGGTAGCGGGCCGCCCTCCGAATGCTGAAGCCATTTAGCAGGCACATAACAAAAGCAAACACAATATTGGCAATCACCACACTGTAGATTCCCAGCTTAAGCCCCAAAAGCAGGATCTCGAGAACCGCCACATGGACGATCAGGGCGATAGCGGAATGGCGGATGGGCAGATCCATCCGGTTCAGCCCCTGGAGCACCGCGTTGGTCACGGTTGACAGGGAGTAAAATACCACAGCCAGAGAGCCCGCCATGGAGAGCCGGATCAGCAGGCTGTTGTCCTCGCTGACAAACAGCAGATTGCAGACCGGATCCGCCAGCACCGTAATCCCCACGGCCGCAGGGATGGCGATCAGCATGGAAAAGCGGATGGAGGAGGCGATCCTGGCCCGCGCCTGCTTTCTGTCTCCCCGGGACACCGCCCGGGTCAGAGAGGGAATCAGGGACGAGGACAGGGCATTTGACACGGCCACGGGAATATTAAAGAGCAGCTGGTACTGTCCCAGCGCCCCCCAGAAAATCGCAATCTCGTCCGCTCCGTACCCGAGCCTATCCATTCCCTGCCCAAAGAGGTAGTTGTCCACCACATTGGAGCAGTTGTAGACGCCGCTGCTTATGACAATGGGAACCACTGTGATGGTGAGAAGATACATGAGGCGGCCATAGCTCTCCCGCCTGGGGCGGCCGCTCCCAGGCTTCCGCTTGATGGAAAGGAGGGCCCGCTCTCCTGTGGTGGCAGTCAGCAGAATAAAAAAGAGAAGGGCGGTAAGCGCCCCCGCCCCCGTTCCAATGGTTCCTCCCGCAGCGCCCAGGGCATAGGAGTAGTCCTCCGCTCCCCTGGCTGCGTTCAGCGAAAGGCCGGTCTGAAATAAAAGGCCCGCAGCCACCACACTGACCACAGCATTGACAATCTGCTCTATAATCTGGGAAAAGGCGGTGGGAACCATGGTCCCCATCCCCTGAAAATATCCCCGCAGAACCCCCAGATAGGCCATAATCCAGATCGTGGGTGCCAGGGTTTTCAGCGCATACCGGGACATGGGGGTTTTAATCAGCTCCGCAAAGAGATCCGCCCCGAACCACAGAATGGCCGCAGCCGCCCCGCCGGCCACCGTGGCATATATAAGCCCCACCCGCAGGATCCGGCGGCAGTTGGCATACTCTCCCCGCGCAAGGCGGGAGGAGATCATCTTGGAGACAGCCACAGGCATGCTGTAGGAGGATAGAATCAATAAAATATTGTATACATTGTAAGCCGAGGTATAGTAGCCGTTTCCCTGCTTTCCAATGATGTCGTTTAAGGGCATCCGGTAAAGCATGCCGATGATGCGGACCAGGATCCCGGCTGCCGCCAGGATACTCCCCTGCACCACAAAATTGGCCGCTTTTCCCCGTTTTGTCCCGCTGTTTTCTCTGCTGCTGCGATTCATTTTCCCTGCTGTACTCCGTCCTTATCCATAATGCAAAACTTGTCATAGTCCCTGGTTGAGAGAATGCAGACCCAGGTCTGCCCCTGGTTCAGCACCACCTCCCGGCCGTTTAAATCATAATACCGGGTGGGACCGAACTCCCCCTCCTTCTCCCAGCCGATGGGAATCGCCTTTCCCCCTGTCATAAAATACCCGAACTCCGGGGTATGTACATTAAAGGCCAGATACTCTGTGGAGGCGTAGTAGCCGGACTGGCAGAATTGGAAAATCACATTCCGGGCTGTGACCGGCCCCTCATCTCCCCGGTGTACATCCCCGTACTGATACCTGTGGTACAAGCCGTCCTCCGCGCTGTAGACAAAATAGGCCTGGTTCAGCGTATACCCTGTCTGCGCCGAAACCGCCTCCATCACCCCGGGCCGGTCCTCCAGCGAGATCTCTGCGCCGTCCCTGGCAAAGAGGTAATGCCCCCCGTAGGACGGATCGTACTCCCGGGAATATCCAAGGGAAGCTATGGCGCGGTTCAGCCGCTCCCCGTCCGTGTAGGCGTTGTGAGGGGATTTCTTGTCGCTGCTCCTATAGTAGGCCGTGGTCCCAATCGACTCCAGGCCGTTGATATTGTCAACAGAGTCCAGATACGGCTTGGCAAAGGTGCTCTGCCCATAATGAGCATAGACAGCGTCAAATTCTCTGGCAAAATAAATATAGTACGTCCGGCAGCTGCGGACGGATCCGATGCGGCCCAGGCCGTCGTAGTCCTCCATAATCGCCATAAAGCGGTTCATCCCGCCCTCCACAGGCGCCTCGTAGACCACCCCGGCCCGGTTGATGCCGTACTGGGGAAGGGCGGCCCGGTCATTGCTCATCATCACGGCCACCGGGCGGCGGTTTCCCACAGACGCCTCCACCAACTGTCCGGTGAGGAAGCTCCTCACCCTGCCGTCCTGTGCCTGGCGCTCCTGGGGCAGGTAATACTCCGGAAGCTCCTCTGCAGCCTCCTCCCGGTCGGAAAATATCTCCAGAGCCTCCCTCTCTGTCTCCTCCGAATCCAAAGACAGATCTTCCTCCCGGCCTTCCATGGATACCGAGCCCTCCTGGGGCAGCGTCCGGGCCGGGCCGTCCGCAGGCTGGGCGCAGCCCCAAAGGGAGGCCCCGGCAAAGAGAGCCGCTGCGGCCAGAAGCCAGCCCCGCCGCCGGCCCCCGCTCATCGGCCATACCCCCGTCCGTCCAGAATGGCCCGCTGGCGCTCCTCCATCTCCAGACGCTCCTCCTCCTCCATATGGTCGTAGCCGCACAGGTGAAGCATGCTGTGGGCTGTCAGAAAGGCCAGCTCCCGCCTCTGGGAATGGCCGTACTTCTCCGCCTGCTCCTCCACCTTGTCCACGGAGATCACAATGTCCCCCAGCATAAGCTCCCCGGACTCCGGGTTAAAGTAGTCCTCCGCCTGCTCCTCCAGATGGGAGAAGTCCGCCGGCCTCTCGTAGTCAACCAACGGAAAAGACAACACATCCGTGGCTGCGTCAATCTGCCGGTACTCCCGGTTGATCTCCCGGATGGAGGCGTCGTCCGTCAAAATCACGTTCACCTCCGCCTCGTAAGGGCAGTCCTCATAGTCCAGGGACGCCTCCACAATCTCCCGGATAATCTCCTCATAGGGGAGATCCAGTTTTTTTTCCGCCTCGTACTCTATGGAAATCGTCATACGTACTCCCTTCCTCCGGCCTCCCTGAAGCCGGCAAAAGCGTTGGCTCTACCACTTCTGGCTTTTCTTTAACCGTACCTTGGCCCGGCGCAGCCTGGGCGCCTTGTCCCGCAGCACATCCGCCGGCATCCTCTGGGCCCGCTCCCTGTCCCTGGGCGCTGTGCGCTTCTCGTAGGCGTCATACGCCTGGACAATCTTCTGAACCAGAGGGTGCCGCACCACGTCCGAGCTGGTGAGATAGCAGAACCCTATGTCATCAATCTTCTTCAATACCTTAAGGGCCGTGTCAAGGCCCGAAACCGTCCCGGAGGGCAGATCCTTCTGGGTCTGGTCCCCGGTGATAATCACCTTGGAGCCAAAGCCAATCCGGGTGAGGAACATCTTCATCTGGGCCGGCGTGGTATTCTGGGCCTCGTCCAGAATAATG
>CALWRY010000165.1 GCA_944384065.1 uncultured Enterocloster sp.
ATGTCCCCTGCGAGGAATGCGAACAGTGCGGGGAAATTTTTTATACGGATGAAGTGGCGGAGCATTTGGAGAAGATTGTCAATGATATCAAAGGCCTGCTGCAGGAGGTGTCCGTTGTAGATTACACAAAAGTCGCATAAAAGAAAACCGCTCCCAGGCGCCAACCCGGGAACGGCTTCCTCTGCACTGGTACATGAAAAGATGAAAACCAGATACAAATACTCTCACACCGTTATTGTATCATCTTTTCATGCACCTGTACAGGTGTATTTTTTTACCCAATTTTAAAGGAGCTGGTACTATGCCAAAGAGAAAGAAATACCCGCGCCTGCCGAACGGCTACGGATCCATCAAGTTTTTAGGCAAGGGCCGGCGGAACCCTTACGGGGTTTACCCGCCCGCCAAGGGGCGCTCCGACGAGGGCGTGCCCATCACTCCCCCGGCCATCTGCTACACCGACAGCTGGGTGAAAGGCTTTGCCGTGCTGACGGCCTACCATGCCGGGACATATACACCCGGCTATGAGCTGACCCTCAACCTGCAGGACGGGGCCCCCGGCTCCCTGGAGGAGCTGTCCCGCCGCATCCTGGCCGACTACAACCAGGCCAAGGGCGTCCCCACTTCCAAGGCCATGACCCTGGCGCAGCTGTATGAAGAATTTTATGCCTGGAAATTTGAGCGGGACAAAAGCCGCTCCTATTCAAGAAGCACACACGCCATGATTGAATCCGCTTACAAGCATGCGGCTGCGGTCCATGACAATGACATTACCCGGATATCCTTTACCGCGCTCCAGGATATCCTTGATTCCGCCGGGCTCCGCCATGCTGGCAAGGAGCACCTTTTGTCCTTTTTCAAGCAGATTTTCAGCTACGCTGTGACTGCGGGATATTTGGACAAGTCCCCTGCCGTCGGCCTGCGCATCAATATCCCCGACGATGACGAGAAGGGCGTCCCCTTCACGGACAGCGAGCTTGCCCTGTTATGGCGGCATGCGGACGATCCTACCATAGAAATGCTTCTGATCCTGTGCTATTCTGGCTGGCGTATTACGGAAGTATTTACCCTTTCCATCGACCTGGATAAAGCCTTCTATACCGGCGGGATAAAGACGCAGGCCGGAAAGAACCGGCTGGTCCCTATCCACTCCGCCATACTTCCGCTTGTGTCCCGCCGGATGGAGCAGTTCGGCTGCCTCCTGCCTATGACGGCGCAGCAGTACCGCCTGGAGATGCGTGACCGCCTTGACGCCCTTGGGATTTTAGGCACCCCCATCCATACGCCCCATGACTGCCGCCACACCTTCTCACGCCTCTGCGAGAAGTACGACGTGCGTGAGAATGACCGCAAGCGGATGCTCGGCCATTCCTTTGGCGACATCACGAACCGGGTATATGGGCACCGCGAACTTGAAGATCTCCAGCGGGAGATTGAAAAAATTTCTATCCCCCCGAAGGTGCTCGCCAACTGCGGATAGGCCGTCCGCTTTTGTTGCTAGTTTGTTGCTAATAAAACCGTTTATCCTCGATTTTTTCCGCTTGTGTCCGCTGGGCTTCAAGCCCCAAAAACAACGTATTTATGCGGTTTCTGCGCGTTTTTTCTTTTATTCTCTTGGTTTTTCAAAATATAAAAAATTTAAGGATTTTTTAATAATTTGGCGCTATTCTATACCTGCAAAGGAAAATAAGGCAACCGTTCAGACGGCGGAAGCGCCGCAAAATAATAGCAAAAAGAAAGGATCTGTATTATGAAAAAGAACACAACCCGCATTTCCCCGCTCTCCCAAAAAGCCCTGGGCGCAGCCGCTGCCCTCCTTCTGTCAGCCAGCCTTTTAACTGCCTGCCAGAGCCAGACGGCCGCGTCCACAGCAGACTACATCGGAATTGACGCGGCCAAGGATGCCGCCTTAAAGGCCGCCGGCGTCTCCGCAGATCAGGCCGCCTTCTCCGCCGCTGGTCTGGACAGCAGGGACGGCATCTTCTACTATCAGGTAATTTTCACAGAAAACGGCGTGGAGAGAGAGTACGACATCGACGCGGTAACCGGTGTCGTCATTGAGGAAAAGGTGCTCACTCCGGCTTCTGAGGCAGAATCCACCGCTGCCCAGACAGACTCTGCGGCTGCTCCGGCCTCTGGCCCCGCCGCCCAGGCAGGCACAGCTGCGCCGGACGTTCAGACCCAATCTGCTTTAAGCGGCACCCCCGCATCAGAGAATCCCTCCGCCGCTGCCTCCGCAGTGAATGAGGATTCCGCCCTGTCCATCGCCTTAGAGCACGCCGGCGTCACCAGAGAGCAGCTGGTCCTCTCCCGCGTAAAGCCGGACCGGGATGACGGCCTCATGATTTTCGAGGTGGAATTCATCACCA
The DNA here is from genome assembly GCA_944384065.1 of uncultured Enterocloster sp. Classification (GTDB taxonomy): domain Bacteria; phylum Bacillota; class Clostridia; order Lachnospirales; family Lachnospiraceae; genus Enterocloster. Next base: position 2,367 of record CALWRY010000165.1, read on the forward strand.
CGGACGGCATGGAATACGACTATGACATCAGCCAGGCAGACGGAACCATTTTGAGCTTTAACCAGGAAGCGCACGTTCCCTACAATCCCGCTGCAGGCACAGAGGGCCTTATAAGCGAGGACCAGGCCCGGCAGGCTGTCATTGACCGGGTGCCCGGCGCATCCGCAGAGAATGTGGCTGTCTTCCTGGACGAGGACGACGGCCGACTGGAGTACGAGGGCCATCTGGCATACGACAACATGCTTTACGAATTTACCATCGACGCCTACAGCGGCGCTGTCATCGAGTGGGAGGCGGAGATTCAGCGGCTGCACAGATAACACCCCGGATAGGCCCGGCTTATCACAAGGTTATCTTGCTTTCCATCTTCCGGATCTCCTTAAAGCATAGGACTGCGCAGAGGATAAAGGCCAGAGCATCTGCGGCCGGGCCTGCCCGCTTTCTGCTGCTTTCCATCTGTCAGCTGCTGCGTCTATCTGTTTGTCATACGTCTCAGTGATGCCCGCAGGACCCATGGCCCTCCCCATGGCCGCCGCAGTGGCCTTCCCCGTGATGGCCTTCTCCATGGCAGCTGCCGTGGCCTTCCCCGTGGTGTCCCTCGCCGTGGTGGCTGCACTCTGCATCCGGGTCAAAGGTGAGCTTCCCCTCAGCCAGGGCCTGGGCCGCCTGATCCGCGTCCCCGGCCACTCCGCCGTACAGATGGATGCCTGCCTCGGCCAGGGCCTGGCGCGCGCCTCCTCCGATGCCGCCGCAGATCAGGTCTGTCACCTGGTGCTCCTTCAGAAATCCTGCCAGCGCCCCGTGGCCCTGCCCCATGGTGTCCACCACCTGGGAGCTGATGATTTTTCCATCCTCTGCCTCGTAAATCTTAAACTGCTCCGTGTGTCCAAAATGCTGAAATACCTTCCCATTCTCAAATGTAACTGCAATCTTCATTCTGAAATTTCCTCCTGTTCTTCCCTTCTGCAATAATGGGGGCAGGGCCTGGCACAGCCCCGCCGCCTGCCGTCACAGAGCCGGTAATCTCCGCCCTCAATCCGCAGTCCCTTGCCGCACACCAGGCACTCCGCAAGCTTCGCCCTGGCATTGCCGTAAATGGCCTGCACCGTGGTTCGGGCCACATCCATCTGCCCTGCGCACTGCTCCTGGGTCATTCCCTCCCAGTCAATCAGGCGGATGGTCTCAAACTCATCCAGCGTCATGGTCACTATCTCCTGAATCTCCCCCTCCGGTCCAAAAAAACCGCAGAGGGGCTTGCCGCAGACGCGCCTTCTCTTACAGGGTCTCGCCATGCCTCCGCCTCCTTTCCCGGCACTGCCCGCAGTCCGCAGCCGCAATCGGCGCTCATTACTGACATATGCCATTTATGTTTCCATTATAGCAAATAATCGGCATATGTCAATAATATTTTTGACATATGCCGATTAAAAAGATGCCGCCGTCTGAACTCTGTCACGCCGCTCCCCTATTTGCTCTAGTCGTTGTCCGGCATCAGCTTGACAGTCACCCGAATCTGCTTGACAAAAGCGCCCTGGGGCAGATCCATGTCCTCCACATGGGTCTGGGAGGGAAACTCATAGGTTTCCTCCTCGATCTCCACCATCAGCCAGTTGTAGGCCGCGTCCCTGGCGTTCTCCACCGCGTCCTCTAAGTCCGGTCCCTCCGCCTGGCACCCCTCCAAATCGGGAAATTCCACATGATAGCCCTTGTCGTCCTTGTGAGGGACGAACACAGCCGGATACGTAAATGTCATAATTTTTTGCTCCTTTTCTCTAAATATACCAATAGCCGCTCACTGCGCAAACAGCTCCGTGGATAGATACCGGTCTCCCGTATCGGGCAGAAGAACCACGATGCATTTCCCCGCGTTCTCCGGCCGTTTCGCCAGTGCGAGAGCCGCACTGAGCGCTGCTCCCGAGGAGATGCCCGCCAAAATTCCCTCTGTCTTTGCCAGAAGCCGTGCGGCCCTGTAGGCCTCCTCGCTCCCCACCGGGATTACCGCATCGTACACCTTTGTATTTAGAATCGCGGGCACAAACCCGGCCCCGATTCCCTGAAGCTTGTGGGGCCCTGGCTTTCCCCCGGATAAGACCGGCGAATCCGACGGCTCCACGGCCACTACCTGCACCGACGGATTCCGGGACTTTAGGTACTCCCCCGTCCCCGTGATGGTGCCCCCGGTTCCCACCGAGGCCACGAAAATATCCACGGTTCCGTCCGCATCCTCCCAGATCTCCGGGCCCGTGGTCCTCCTGTGGGCCTCTGCGTTTGCCGGATTGGTAAACTGGCCGGGGATGAAGCTTCCCGGTATCTCCCGCGCCAGCTCTTCTGCCTTGTCAATGGCCCCCTGCATTCCCTTGGCCCCGTCCGTCAGGACCACCTCGGCCCCATAAGCCTTCAAAAGGCCAATGCGCTCCCCGCTCATGGTATCCGGCATGGTCAAAATCAGCCGGTAACCTCTGGGAGCCGCCACAGCCGCCAGGCCGATGCCTGTATTCCCGCTGGTGGGCTCAATGATAACCGCGCCGGGCTTTAAAAGCCCCCGTTTCTCCGCGTCCTCGATCATGGCCAGGCCCACCCGGTCCTTGGCGCTTCCCGCCGGATTCAAATACTCCAGCTTCGCCAGGATCCGGGCGCCGGCGCCCTCGGCCTTTCCATAATTTTTAAGCTCTAAAAGCGGGGTTTTCCCGATTAATTCCGCAACAGATTCGTATACCTTCATCGCATTTCCCTCCCTGTTTTTCGTTTTCCCGGCGCACAAGGCTCCCCGGTCAAACCAATGCTTGTGTTTCATTCTAGCACCGCCCTTCTGCCCTGTCAATCAGCCGCTTTTCTCGTTCCGCCGCGATACGGATCCCGGTACACCGTTCAGACAGCGGCAGTGATTTCAGATACAAAATGCGGCGTAGAGAGGAACGGTTTTTTTATTGTCTTCCAATCCAAAATTTTTTGCAGAAAGCTTAATCGCATAAGCGGGCTTATACGTGTCCATATAGACCCGCAGGCTTTTGGCACGGGTGTTGTCGGCGGATTTAACCTCAAT
>CALWRY010000166.1 GCA_944384065.1 uncultured Enterocloster sp.
GGAGGCAATTATGGAAAAACACTTGAATGAATGTCCGGTGGGAGGACGCTATCTGGTCACAAGAGTGCAGGTGGACGAGAAGATTACCAGGCGTCTGGAGGCCCTGGGCGTCAATGAGGGGACGCCGGTGGACGTGCTGAATAGAAAGGGCGCGGGAAGCGTGATTATCAAGGTCAGGGGAACGAGATTGGCCCTGGGAAAGCGGCTTTCCAGCGGAATTACGGTAGAGGAGGCGCAGTCATGAGCGAGGGCGTGCGGGCAAAAGGAAGCGAGACGTATGGAAGCGTCCGCCTTGGAGAGAAGAGGGAGGCGTCCGAAAAGGAGAACCGCCCCATCACAGTGGGATTTGTCGGAAACCCCAACTGCGGCAAGACGACCCTGTTCAATGCGTTTACCGGCGCCAAGCTGAAGGTGGCCAACTGGCCCGGCGTTACGGTGGAGCGGGTGGAAGGAGAGACGAACTACAAGGGGAGGCCCATCAAGGTGATTGACCTCCCCGGCATTTACAGCCTGACTTCTTATACGATTGAGGAGAAGGTGACCCGAAAGTGCATCGAGGACGGGGAAGTGGATGTGATCATCAACGTGGTGGACGCATCCTCCCTGGAGCGGAACCTCTATCTGACCATGCAGCTCATTGAGCTCAAGCGGCCGGTCATTCTGGCTCTCAATATGATGGACATTGTGGAGGAGCGGGGCATGGAGATCGACATGCACCGCCTGCCGGAGATGCTGGGCGATATCCCGGTGGTGCCGGTGTCCGCCAGGAAGCGCACAGGTCTGGACGTGCTGATGCACGCGGTGGTCCACCACTACGAGGAGGGGCCCCAGGGCGTGGTGGTCCGCTATACTCCGGATGTGGAGGAGAAAATCCATCAGGTGGAGGAGGCCCTGCGGACCTCCTACGGGGAGATGGACAATATGCGCTGGCACGCCATCAAGTTCTTGGAGCACGACCAGGTGGTGATGATGGATCATCCCCTGAAAAACCTGGACGCGCTGATTCCCCAGAGCTACGAGAAGCAGATTATCAATGAAAAGTATGACTACATAGAGGAGGTTATCCGGGAGTGCCTGTTCAATAAGGAGGAAAAATCCGCGGCCACGGACCAGGCGGACCGGCTGCTCACCCATCCCATATGGGGAATCCCTGTGTTTTTGGGTTTCATGGCCCTTGTATTTTTCCTCACCTTCACAGTGGGGGATTTCCTCAAGGAGTATTTCCAGATGTTCCTGGACCTGATTTCCGGCGGGGTGCTGGGGCTCATGACAGGGGCCGGAGCCTCCTCCTGGCTGATCTCCCTGGTGGTGGACGGCATCATCGCGGGAGTGGGCGGAATCCTTACCTTTCTGCCCAACATTTTCATATTGTTTTTGGCGCTGGCCTTTTTGGAGGACAGCGGCTATATGGCCCGCGTGGCGTATGTGATGAATGAGATTATGGGAAAGGTGGGGCTGTCCGGAAAGGCATTTCTCCCCATGCTTCTGGGATTCGGCTGCAGCGTGCCCGCAGTCATGGCTACCAGGGCTTTGGAGAGCGTCAGGGACCGGCGCAGGACCATCGCCATCATTCCCTTTATGTCCTGCTCGGCCAGGCTCCCCATCTACGTGCTGTTCGCGGAGATGTTTTTCCCGGAAAATGCCCTGTTAGCCGCCTATTCCCTCTATCTTTTGGGCCTTGCGGCGGGAATCGCCATGGCCTATATCGTACATAAGACCAGGGAGGACGGAGGGGACGGGGACGCCCTGCTCATCGAGCTTCCCGAGTACAAGACGCCCAATGCCCGCACGGTGGCGATCTATGTGTGGGACAAGGTGAAGGACTATCTGCTGAAGGCGGGAACCACTATATTTACCGCTTCCGTGATTCTGTGGTTTGTGATGAATCTGGGGCCCGGCGGCTTTGTCTCCAATGTGTCGGAAAGCTTTGGGGCTCTTATCGGACGGGTTATCGCTCCCCTTCTTGCACCTGCGGGCCTGGGGCTGTGGCAGGTGGCTGTGGCGCTGATATCCGGCCTTTCCGCCAAGGAGGTGGTGGTCTCCAGCTTCAGTGTGCTCTACGGCATCACCAACATCAACTCCCCGGCCGGCATGGGCGAATTATCCGGCCAGCTGGCGGCTGTGGGCTTTGGGCCCTTAAATGCCTACGCCCTCATGGTGTTCTGCCTGCTCTATACGCCCTGCATGGCGGCCATTGCCACCATCAAAAAGGAGACGGGATCCTGGCGGTGGACGCTGGGGCTTGCCCTGTTCCAGATTGGCGTGGCCTGGGCGGCGGCAGTGATCGTGTTCCAGGCGGGAAGCCTGATTTGGGGGTGACAGGCGGGAAGATTTTAACAGAGGGGCGTCTCGTTGCAGGAGGCGAGAAGGACGGTGCCCTTTTCCCGTGAGTAGAGATAGACCTGATTGGAGAGTCGGTCCTGGCTGGGGACCTCAGCCTGATTGACGCATTCCACCAGACGGCTCATTTCCTGGCAGGAAAAGCCGTCCTCCTGGGGGAGAAGAAGGACTTCGTGGATGCTGGAGGGGAGAATGATAAGATCCCGCTCCACGCCTTCCGCGAAGTTTTTTAATACCTGGGGATAGAGCATGCAGGCTGCGCCGTGAATGCCGCTTGTGTTGGTGAGAACATAGAGGGGGGAGAAAAACGGATCTTCCCGGGAAAATGCCTGTGTCTGGCCGCCCGCCTGCACGGTCTCCTCCAGCAGGCAGGCCATGTTGGTGATGATGGGAGGAAAACGGGAGATGGTGTTTTCCATGGCCAGGGCGTGGATCTCCTCCAGACTGACAGACCAGGCCTCCAGATGGTCGTTGTAGATTGCCGCAGTCATCATGCCGTCCGCATCCTCTTTAAGGCAGAGGCAGAATACAATTGCCAGATCCAGCCAGGGAATATGGGGAAGTTTTTGGAGCAGGGCAGCGTTGGCCTCGCGGTTTATCAGGCGGCAGAGGATTCTGGGCTTCATGGCCTCAAAATCCAGAAGATCCGTGCAGTCCAGTCCCGGGGAATATTCATGCTCCCGGTACAGGCTGAGGATTTCCCGGAGAATCCCTTCGATGGGCCTTCCTTTCAGGTACTGTTCATAGCAGCTGTTGAGGTAGATGGCAGGCGCTACCGGGGATCCCGCGTGGGAGATGCAAAGCCCGTCCAGCACAAGGCCGTTGTTTTTGGGGATCTGCCGCAGGCTCAGCTCATATTCCGCGCCCAGAGTCCGGGCAGCCTCCTCCTTTACTGTGTTGAGAAATGTTTCGTATACCAAATGATATACCTCCTTTTTGTGTATTTATGTAAACTGCTTGGCAGCTACACAGCCTTATCATTTGTCCGTCCGCCGCATCCAGGGAAATGTCAGAAATAGAATCTCCGCAAGAAAACATGGAATCATGAAATATAAACAACAGAAACTTTAGATAAAATAAGAATATGACAAGGAGGGGCATTTGTCAAGAGGAAAAAAATAAAAATAGGGCTTGCAGTTTCCAGAAAAGTGTAGTAATATAATGGAGATGCGTCTGTAGCTCAGTGGATAGAGCAGTGGCCTCCGGAGCCGCGTGCGTAGGTTCGATTCCTATCAGACGCATTTTTTGATACCTTATTTGCATTACACCTTAGAGCCGGGGGAAACCCTGGCTCTTTGGTGTCATAGAGTATTTTGGCGAAAGGGCAGGATTGCAATTTAAACGGCATTTTGCTAAAATCAAAGAAAACAAGGTAACAGTTCAGACGGCGGGTAAACAGGGGCAAAAGCAAGTGTCAAGCTTGCTTGTAAACATGGTTTTGCCCCTGTTTACACATCGGATGGATATCCGATGCTTCTTGTCCGGCCTATTGGCCGGGCAAGAAGATGCCCGCCGCCTGAACTGTTACAAAACAAGTGCAGGAGAGGATGAAGCTTATGGCGGGAAACAGACGCAGAACCAGAAGACAGGAAGCAGCAGAGAACAGGGCGAAATACATACGGATCGGCGTGATTTTGGGAATCCTCGCAGCGGTGGCCGTCCTTATTTTTATTTTCGCAAATCTGGGAAAAGGGGAGGAGACTGCGGCTTCTCCGGACAACAGCCCGGGAATGCAGCTCTCCCAGGACACAGCAGGGGAGGCGGAATCCGAATCAGGCACAGCCGCCGGCGGGGAGAGCGGGAGCTCTGTGGCGCCGGACAACAACCAGTATATCACGGATTTCTCCCAGTATGAGCTTCAGAAGGACGCGGTTCCCCAGGTGAATCAGCTGATCAGCGACTATTTCCAGGCCAAGGTGGATCAGGACGCTGTCCGCCTCTATGCGCTTTTTGGAAAGACGGAGGACGACCGTTTGCCGGAGCGCCAGGAGGAGCTTGAAAATGAGGCAGTGTGGGTGGAGGACTACCAGAATATTACCTGCTATACGAAGCCGGGTCTGACCCAGGATTCTTATGTGGTTTACGTCACCTATGAGGTGAAGTTCCGGCGGGTGGACACCCCGGCGCCGGGACTTATGTGGTGCTATGTGGTAAAGCGGGAAGACGGGAAGTACATTATCCGGGAAAATGTGGTGGGCGAGGAAGCGGATTATGTGGCGGCCCAGAACCAGACAGAGGATGTGCTCCTGCTCTCCAAGCAGGTAAATGAACGGCTGCGCCAGGCCATTGAGTCGGATTCCCTTTTGGCCGGACGCTACAATGAGCTCAGAAACGGAGCAGTGGTCACGGAGAGCACCGAGGCAAGCGGTCAGGACAGTGAGATACAGCTGATTGACGAGAACGGCGGGGAGACGTCCGCAGGCGGTGCGGGGGAGACCGGTTCCGCAGGGGAAAGCAGCAGCGCAGAGACGGCATCTTCCGGGGAGACCGGAGGCGGGGAGACATCCGCAGCAGAGAGCAGTGATGCGGCGGCCGCGCCGGACGGGAGTATAGAATCAGCTGCTTCAGGCAGTGAGACAGCTTCCAGCGCTGGAAACGGCGCGGATACCGTCATAGAGCTGGAATAGAGTGACTGTTACGGACATAGAGAGGACAAGATTGCGATGAATGTAAAGGATTTTTATTTTGAGCTTCCCCAGGAGCTGATTGCCCAGGATCCCCTGGAGGATCGGGCGGCTTCCCGGCTTCTGGTGCTGGATAAGAAGACGGGGGACATCACCCACAGGGGATTTCGGGATGTGCTGGAGTACCTGCATCCGGGGGACTGCCTGGTGATCAATGACACGAAGGTGATCCCGGCCCGGCTTTACGGGGTGAAGAGGGACACAGGGGCGAAGATCGAGGTTCTCCTCTTAAAGCGCAGGGAGAAGGATGTGTGGGAAACCCTGGTAAAGCCGGGGAAAAAGGCCAAGCCCGGCACGGTGCTGGACTTTGGGGACGGGATCCTCACAGGCACGGTGGAGGAGACTGTGGATGAGGGAAACCGTCTGATCCGGTTTTCCT
>CALWRY010000167.1 GCA_944384065.1 uncultured Enterocloster sp.
GATGGCGTGCTTGTCATCCTCCGCAAAGCCGATGGTCTCCCCGTCGTGGAGCTCCACATCGTTCTCCAGCACATAGGAGGCAAGGCTTGCCAGGAAGTCCCGCAGGTCGCCCGGGCCGGCGTCGGCACCCAGCACCTCCATCTCGTCCTTGCCAAACGCCTCCATGCCGTAGGTGTAGCCGTTCAAGCCGTCCTCATTCCGCCAAAGGCCGAACCAGATCCAGTTGAAGATGGGAAGCTCGTCCTCCTGCATCATATCCGCAAAGCCCTCATAGAACCGGGGTTCGAACACCACGCCGCTGGTGTAGACACCGGTGGCGCATTTCTGCCGGCAGCAAGCGGCCACCGCCTTGGTGAAGAGCCTGCCTTTTTCCAGCAGATCCTCCTCCTTGCCCAGCACCGCCACCAGGATGTGGGCCCGATGCTCCCTGGCCGCTTTGACCGCGTCCTCCCACATATAGTTGTTTTCCGCGTTGGCCTCGGCCTCGCCGCCGGGAATGGGATAGTTGTTCAGGCTGACGGCGGCCAGCATATCGTCCACCTCAAACACCAGGGCGCCGTCATCCTTCTCCTCGCTGGCGTCATATTCCTCCACGGGGATGTCCCATTTGTCCTTCATGTCCCGGATGAACTGACCCTTGTCCCATTCTCCCCTGGACAGCAGCACAAAGCCGGTAAAGATGCCTGTGCGGCCGGCGTCTGTTTCCCCGGGGGTCTCCGTCTCATCGTCCGCATCTTCGTCGAAGCTGGATTCCGGCTCCTCCTCGGGCGGATTTTTCAGGGCCACTGTGCCCGCCTCCCGGCGGAAGGTGTGGAAGTTGGCCCAGGGGATGTCCGTGTTCTCAAAGAATTTCTTAGCCTTCTGCAGGACGGCCTGGATGTCCCAGGCGATAAAGTCCACATAGCCGCAGAAGATGCCGGTGGCCCCGCCGGTGAGGGTGAGGATCTCCGGGCCGTCCCCGGCGGTGAGGGCCTCCTCCAGCCGGTCCCGGAAGTCGAAGATCTTCTGAGTCCCTTCCTCCTCCCGCAGGGTGTCCAGGGGGTAGCAGAGGAATCCCGCTGCTGCGCCGTCGGCCTGGAGCTCGTCCATGAAGTCATTGCCGGCATTCAGATAACCGTTGATAAGCGGCACACAGTTGGTAGATCCGGCCATCACATCCAGCCGCCAGTCGGCGTCCGGGTTCTTGTTGGGTTTCGTTTCGTAGCCAAGGTAGCTCTCCAGATAGGCTTCCGGATCGATGGAGAGCTCTAGGCCCCGCTCCTTCAGATGGCCGGGCAGCTGGGACAGGAGAATGGGCGGCTCCGCCTTAGGCTCCTCCAGTACATCAAAATCATCGATGTATCTCATGTGGGGAATTTCGCCCAGCACCTGGTCGGTGAGGGTGGTGAGCATCCACCAGACTCTGCCTTCCTTCTCCCGAAGCATGGGCAGCAGCTTTTCACAGTAGACGGAGAGGGCAAAGCTGTTTTCCCCCCGCTCCTCCAGCCAGATCTGCACATCCTCCCCGGAGATGTCCCAGCCATCGTCGGTGCGCAGACCGATGTTTTGAAGTGGCTGGCGGCCCACCAGGATGTTCCAGTGCTCCAGCACCTCCTTGGGGGCGTGCTTCTGGAAGTAGACCAGCTCGAACAGTCTGACCTTGTCCCCCTCCGGGGTGAGGATCAGCTCGTACTTTCCGCTGCCCGCGCCCATCTCAAAGGAGATCTCGTCAAACGCTTGGTTCAGGATGGCCTCGCACTGTGCGACCAACTCTGCACCGCGCTCATTGTTCTCGTCCGCATCCATAATCTGGCGCAGCTGAGCTTCCTGCCCGGCAAAGTTCTCCCACGCAGATTCCGTCCTCTCCCGGAAGCACGCCCAGAACTGGGGCAGGGAAATACCCTTCCTGCACCATTCAATGAATTGCTTGGTGTCCTCATCGTCTGGAAGGGCCTCCAGCGCCTTTTCAAAGTATCGCAGAGCCCGGCCCTCCTGATCCAGATAAAAATAGGAATAGCCCATGCGGTAGTTCCAGTAGTGGCCGCCCGCAAAGTATTCCTCATGGGGCTCCAGCAGGGCGATGGCCTTCTTGAGCAGCTTTCTGCCCTCCGGCTTAGAGTGGTCCGCCAGATTGTTGTAGGCCCGGGCCAGCTCGCTGTCCATCTCCGGAGTGCGCTCCTGGGCGGGGATGGCCTCCAGGGCGTCGATGATCTTCTGGTATTCGTCGTTCTCATGCCACTTCTGACATTGCTGTAAAATATCCATATTTCCCTCCTACAAGTGTTTCAGGTAGGCCGCAGGAACCACCTTTGTCAGCCAGACTCCATTGGCGGACAAATAAAAGCGATATCCGTCCCGGTGCATCCGTCCGGCATCCACCAGGTAGATCATAGGTTCTCCGTGCCGGCGCCCAACTTTCTCTGCTGTTTCCTGGTCCGGTGAAAGGTGGACATACAGGCGTCCCCTGGGGAGCAGTCCCTGGGCCTCAATGGAGGCGGCAAACCGCCGGGCTGTTCCGTGGAACAGCGTCTCCGGCGGCTCAGTCAAGGTCAGTTCCACATCCACCTGGACAGAGTGGCCCTGGTTGGCCCGGATTTTTGTCCCGTCCTCGCTGAAAGAATACCGCTGCTTTTCATCACGACCCACGATTTCATCCAGAATGTCCCAGTTGATGGGATATTTCTTGCTGATGCCTGCCAGCAATGCATTGACATCTGCCCAGCCGTGGGCATCCAACTGGATTCCAATGACCTCCGGCTTGTGCCGAAGGATTAAACTTATATACTTGCTGATCCTTGTGAGATCGGGCGTTGTTTCTTTCATGGTTCCCATACAGTCCCCCAATCGCAAAGCATTTCATTTTGCGTGATCCGGCGCAGCTCATCCCGCACCTCCATCAGCGCAAAGCCCAGCAGGTTTTGCCCCTGCCACTTCATGGGATCCCGGGCCTCCGGGGAGCTGGCCGCAAGGCGGATACCCCAGATGTTATCATAGGGGCTGGCCTCCACCAGCACGCTGTCCCCGGTGGAGAGAAGGAACTCCCGCAGATCCCGGTTCTGGCTGAATTTGCACCAGTTTCCCCTGAGCACAATAGCGTATTTGAACTTGTCCCACACCTTCTGGTCAAAGCCCCGCACCTTGCGGCCCAGGGCCTTCATCTGCTTTGGATCGCTGCATTCCAGGATTTCCTTGCGGATCTCCTCGTCGCCAAAGAGCTGGGCTTTGCCCGCCATCATGTACTGCTCCATGCAGAGATAGGAGTTTGCGGTGGACCAGAAATCCTCCATCCACCACTGGCTGAGGCAGCTTTTTGTCAGCCGGCCGTCCTGGGCAGGCCGATGGCCCCAGAACAGGCACAGCTCTCGCATTTTCCCCGCAGCAAACTCCTGCTGGATCCACTGACAGGTGTACTTAGGTCTTCCTTCCGGCTGCCACGCCTCCACCCAGAAGCCGCCGTGCTCCAGCACTTCGCCCGTGTCCTCGTCATCCCACCAGCCCTTCCAGGTCACCGGTTCGGGAAAGAGGGCGCGGTATTCCATTTGCTCCTCCGGTGAAAGTGTGTCCAGCCAATCGCCAAATCGGACTATGTAATCCTCCCCGTAGCCCATGCGCCAGCCAATGGAATATCGCTCGATTTCCCGGTGAGCCAGCCAAGGGGGAGGCATTATTTTCTTATCTTGTAGTGCCATAGGGTTTGTCCTTTCCTGTCACGGCTCCTTACGCCTGGTTCTGGTAACAGGCTTCAATGTCAATGAACCGCACATACACGGCGCAGACTTCGCCCTTTGCGTCGTAGCCGAAGTAGACGGGATAGTAACCGTCCCCCCAGCCGGAGGCAAAGATGGGCAGATCGCAGTCCGTGTCCGGCACCGTCCAGTTGAGCCAGTCGCCGCCTGGGCGCTGGTACTTGGGGTTGGCCTGATAGTTTTCCTCCAGCAAATCGCAGAACAGGTCGTTGTAGGGGTCGATGTCCGGATCCTCCTCCAGCCGCTTGGCCCAGTATGCCTTGAAAACCGCCTGGGTCCGGATGTCCGCCACACAGCCCATCCCAGCGTCTACCCCGAAGCCAAAATAATCGTCCTCGTTCCGTTCCTCGTCCAGATCCTCTTTGCCCGTCATGCCCAGCTCATAACGGACAGGCTTTTCCTGAGAAACCTCCACCTTGACGCAGGCGTAGCGGTCTCCGTATTTCTCACTGGGCACCACGCAGATCTTCACGGGATAAGTCCCGGCGGGGATTGTCTGCAGAAAAGGCGGCGTGTCCTCCAGCTCCACCAGCGGATCACAGGCGAAGATGGTTCCGGTGGGGAAATGGACGGTGCCGATATCCAGCACATCCACTCCCATGTTCCCAATCACTTTCTCTGTGAACTGTGCCTCCAGGTCCGTTTTGCAGGCCAGTTTGTCTTTGATGGATTCGTATTTGTTCAGCCATTCGGTCGCCGGCATGATGGATTCCTCCTGTTGATTCGGTTTGGGCGTAGGTCAGCTCTCCAGCCAGAATGTCGATCTTGTGGAGACCCCCGAACATATCTTTATCGGCATAATTTTTTATTCTATTCTATCATAAAACGCTTGTCATTGGAAATGTTTTATCTGTTCGAGCTTATTCCATTCCTTCCTATTTCTTTCCATATCTTGACAAATATTTTATATATATTTACAATAAAATCATCAATTTTGAACGGAGGTGTTTGGCATGCTGCACGAAGTAAGTTTCAAATCCTTTAATGAGCGCGACACAGTTTACGGGTGGATTTACGTCCCTGCTGCCCCCGCAAAGGGAATCGTTCAGCTGATCCACGGCTTTGGCGAACATTCAAGAAGATATCTGCATATGATTGTAAAGTTTCTGGACGCGGGGTATATTGTGGCCGCAGACGACCACGTAGGCCATGGAAAAACCGCTGTTGAAAACGGAACCTGGGGCGACTGGGGCGGCAAAGGCTGCCATACCATGATGGAGGACGAGCATACGCTCACCACCCTTGTAAAGGAAAAGTACCCGGGGCTCCCCTATTTCTTATTCGGGCACAGCATGGGATCCATGATCGCGAGAGATTACGCGGCTAAATATGGAAGCGAGCTCGCCGGCCTTACCATCTGCGGAACCTGCGGGGCGTTCCGGGGCGCGGCAGAGACTGCCGCCAAGCTTTCCGAAGCCATTGCCCAGGGCAAAGGGGAAGAGTCGGATCCCGCCTTTTCCGCAGAGCTCATGGGGTGGATGTGCGAATACTGCGGGGATATCAAGATTGGAAATGAGTGGATCTGCTCGGACATTTACGTCCAGCAGGACCATGCGGATGATCCCTTTGATGCGTTCACAAAACCCACATCCAACCGGTCCCTGTACGATTTTACCCAGATGATGGAGGTAATAAACGGCTTAGAGTGGGCGAAGAAGGTTCCCG
>CALWRY010000168.1 GCA_944384065.1 uncultured Enterocloster sp.
GAATGTACGCAAGCGAAGCGGCAAAGTGGTCCCCTTTGACGCGAATTTTATTTCACGGGCCATCTCCCTGGCCTCGGCGGCAGCCGGCGAGCACGACGAGGAGGAGATCGCCCACATCACCCAGGCCGTGACGGACAAGCTCATAGCCCGGGGCGGGGAAATCTGGGATATTGAGACCATCCAGGACACAGTGGAAGAAACTCTGTTCGATACGAGACATTACCAGACGGCCAAGGCCTACATCCGCTACCGCCTGGAGAAGGAGAAGGAGCGGGCCAGCGCAGACTGGAAGGAGGGGCTTCTGACCCAGGAATTTTTAAGCCCCTACAAGCACGCCCCCAACCCCATGGAGCAGCTGGGCGCCTTTGTGTACACCCGCACCTACTCCCGGTATCTGCCCAGGCTTGGCCGCCGGGAATTCTGGTGGGAAACCGTGGCCCGGGCCGTGGAGTACAACTGCTCCCTGGCTCCCACCTCACGGGAGGAGGCGGAGAAGCTCTACGACAACATCTATCACATGCGCCAGTTCCTCTCCGGGCGGACCCTGTGGGTGGGCGGCACCCCGGTGGCGGAGCAGTACCCCATGGCCAATTATAACTGCGCCTTCACGGTTATCGACAGTTTCACCGCCTACCACGATCTCTTCTACCTGCTGATGGTGGGCAGCGGCGTGGGCGTGCGGGTTTTAAAATCCGACGCCAAGAAGCTTCCCCCGGTGCGCACGGATCTGGACATTCTCCACAAGTCCTACGATCCCCTGCCTGTGGCGAGCCGGCTGGAGTACACCAACCTGACATTTTCCAGGGACACGGCCACACTTTCCATCGGGGATTCCAAGGAGGGGTGGGCCCAGGCGCTGACCCATTACTTTGACATCATCACCAACCGGGAGTACCGGGGGATCCACAGCCTGGTGGTGATCTATGACTCCATCCGCCCCAAGGGGGAGCGGCTTAAGACCTTTGGGGGCACAGCCAGCGGCTACGGCTCCATGATGACCATGATCGGCAAGATTCACAAGGTGATCCGGGCCGCAGGCACCCGGGAGAGCTCCGACTGGGTCTCCCTAAAGCCCATCGATCTGCTGGACATCGCCAACATCATCGGGGAAAATGTAGTGTCCGGCGGTGTGCGCCGCACCTCGGAGATCGGCCTTGTGGACGCGGACGACGAGACCTGCATCCAGGCCAAGAGCCACCTCTACCGCCAGGTGGGCGGCCGCTGGGAGATCGACAAGACCATCGCCCACCGGCAGATGAGCAACAACTCCATCTACTACCGCAAAAAGCCCACCCGGGAAAAGCTGCACTGGCACCTGCAGCAGATGCGCTATTCCGGCGAGCCGGGCTGGGTCAATGAGGAAGCCGGCGCAAAACGCCGCCCCAATTTCAACGGCTGCAATCCCTGCGGGGAGGTTCTCCTTGACAGCCACGGTCTCTGCAACCTGACCACCCTGAACGTCCTGGGCTTCGTGAAGGACGGGAAGCTTGACCGGGAAGCCCTTCTGGAGGCCCAGCGCCTCTCCGCCCGGGCCGGCTACCGGATGACCTGCCGGGATCTGGAGATGCACGACTGGAACGTGGTGCAGCAGCGGGATAAGCTTCTGGGCTGCTCCCTCACCGGCTGGCAGGACATGGTGAACGCCACCGGCATGTCAAGGGAAGAGCAGATCGGGCTTCTGAATGAGCTACGGGACACTGCCCACAAGGCGGCGGAGGGCATTGCCATGCGGCTGGGCGGCCGCGTTCCCCTGTTAGTCACCACCTTAAAGCCGGAAGGATCCCTGTCCCTCCTTCCCACGGTATCCAGCGGGGTGCACTACTCCCACTCCCCCTACTACATCCGCAGGGTGCGGATCACCGCAGCTGATCCCCTGTGCCGGGTCTGCGAGGATCTGGGCTATCCGGTGCTCCCCGAGGTGGGGCAGGATCCCCAGGACCCCACCACCAAGGTGGTGGAATTCCCGGTAAAGGCCCCGGCGGGGCGGGTGAAGGCGGACGTATCCGCCATCGAACAGCTGGAAAACTACAAGATGTTCATGGAGCACTACGTAGATCACAACTGCTCCGTCACCATCCATGTGCGGGACAATGAGTGGGAGCAGGTGGAGCAGTGGGTATGGGACAACTGGGACGATGTGGTGGCCCTCTCCTTCTTAAGCTACGACGACAGCTTCTACGAGCTCATGCCCTACGAGGCCATCAGCAAAGAAGAGTACGACCGGCGCAAAGCCGCCATGCGTCCCTTCAATCCCTCCCTTCTCTCCCGCTATGAGCACGAGGAGACGGAGCTGGATCTGGGCGATCCGGAGTGCGCGGGCGGAGCCTGCCCCATCCGGTAGAACATCCGGCAGAGAATCCGGAAGAAACCAAGAAAGCCCGAAGGCCATTTGCAAAACTTCTAAAATGGCCTTCGGGCTTTTCCCTACCCTTTTTCCGCCTTGCTCTCCCCGTCAGCTTCCACCCGCATCATCCGGTAGCCCACCCCCACATGGGTCTGTATGTACTGGGGCGACGATTGCCGCCCCTCAAGCTTCTTGCGCAGGGAGGCCATGAACACCCGCAGGGAGGCGATGTCATTGTCCCAGCTGCTCCCCCACACCTGGCGGGTGATGTAGCGGTGGGTCAGGACCTTCCCCACGTTCTTCGAGAGCAGGCAGAGGAGCTTATACTCAATGGGGGTCAGGTGAAGCTCCTCCTCCCCCAGGTAGGCGCAGCCCGCCTCAAAGTCCACCTTCAGATCCCCGTTTATAAATACAGGGGAGTCTGTCTCCGGATCCCGATGCATGATGGACAGCCTCCGCTGAACCACGCGCAGCCGGGCCAAAAGCTCCGCCACGGAAAAGGGCTTTGTCAAATAATCATCCGCTCCCGCATCCAGGGCGCTGATCTTGTCCCCATCCTCGCTTCTGGCGCTGATCACAATGATCGGCATATTGGACCAGGAGCGGATTTTCTTTATCACCTCCACCCCGTCCAGATCCGGGAGTCCCAGATCCAGAAGAACCACATCCGGGTTGTGGGAGGCGGCCTCCATGATAGCCGTCTCCCCGTCCTTTGCCGTGAGAAAATGGTACTCATTGGCCTTAAGAGTGGTGGTAATCAAACTCCGCACCGCCCGGTCATCCTCCACCACCAGGACTCTCAGTCTATTCATGCAGCGTTACCTCCTCCCCCGGAAGAGTAAATGTAAAGACCGATCCATGGGGCGTATTATCCTTAAGGCTAATCTCGCCTCCGTGGGCCTTCACGATAGCCCGGCACAGATACAGCCCCAGTCCTGTGCTTCTCCGGCTGTCCCCTCCCATGGCCCCGGCCGTGTAGAACATATCAAATACGCGCCGCTTCTGGCCGTCCGGAATGCCGGGGCCGTCGTCAGCCACGCTCACCCGCACAAACTCCCCCTCGCGCCGGACAGATATCCGGATATGGGAGCCCTCCGGCGTGTATTTCACCGCATTGTCAAGGAGGTTCACCAGCACCTGGACAATCAGGCGGGCATCCATGCGCGCCATGAGAAACTCCTCCCCGTACTCCACGGAAATCTCATGGCCGCTCCCCGTCCGGCTCACATGGCGCATGGACTCCTCCACCACATCCTCCAAAAGCTCTGCGGACATATGGAGCCCTGTTTTCCCCTGCTCCACCCGGGTCACGGCCAAGAGATTTTCCACCGTCCGGATCAGCCACACCGAATCCTCATAAATATCCGCGTACAGCTCCCGCCTCGTCTCCTCGTCAAAGGAATCCCCGCTGTTTAACAGATTGCTGGCATTTCCCGAGATGGAGGTGAGGGGCGTGCGCAGGTCATGGGAGATAGAGCGCAGCAGGTTGGAGCGGAGCCGTTCATTTTCCGCCTCCACCGCCGCCTCCTTCTTTTCCCTGGCATTCTTCTCATTCTCCAGGGCCAGGGCGCATTCTCCCAGCAGGGACTGCAGGATGCCGCTCTCAAAATCGTCCAGGGCCTGATCCTGGGTCCGGATGGCCATCACCCCGTAGACGGAGAAATGGACGCGGATGGCTATGTAGGTATCCTTGGCCCCGGATCCGAAATCCTGGAAGAAATCTCCGGATCGCCCCCACAGGAAGGCCCGCTCCGCCACCTTTTTGTCCGGCTTCCACTCACCCCCTATGGAAAATACCATGGGATCGTCCAGCCCGTCCTCCTCTGCCAGAAAAACCGCCACGCTCCGGTTCAGCATCTTCATGGTCTGTCCGGCCACCGCCCTGGCGATCTCTCTCCTGCTTCCGGCGGTTATCAAGAGCCGGCTGGTCTCAAACAGGATCTTCATGCGAAAAGCCGCCAGCTCCGACTCCTTTACGTGATCCTTCAGCTTCTCAGCCAAAGAGCAGGTGATCACGCCTGCGGCCAGCATAACCAGAAAACTGACCACATCCTCCTTGTCATAGGCCCATAGGGTGAAGCGGGGGGCCGTAAAGAAGAAATTGAAGGCTGCCACGCTGGCCACTGAGGCCGCCAGGCTGTAGGCCCGGCGGGCCGTCATCACAGAGACCGCCACCACCCCCAGGAGGTACACGGTGATGATATTGGCATCAGAAAGCCCCAGGAGATAAAATCCCCAGTTGAGGACAGTCACCAGGACAAGAACCCCCAGACACACGGTTACATCCCTGAGACCTCCCTTCTGCCGCTTCTCCCCCTCCTGCTTCTCCATCCAATAGGGGGCCTGCCCGCCTTTTTCCTGAACATTCATTTACTCCATCTCCTTTACAATCTCAAGCGCCCTCCTCAGCTGATTGTCCTCCTCGGGAGCCACCACTGCCTGGGTCTTGAGCTCCTCCTCCAGATCCACCTCCACGTCCGGCTCTATCCCCTTTCCGTGGAGGTCAAAGCCGCTGGGCGTATAGTAATGGGCCGTGGTGATCTTGACCGCAGAGCCGTCCCCCAGGGGGATCACATTCTGCACAATCCCCTTTCCGTAGGTCGCAGTCCCCACAACCTCCGCCGCCCCGTAGTCCTTCAGGGCCCCGGTGAACACCTCTGCGGCGCTGGCAGACTGGCCGTTTACCAGGACAACGATGGGCAGATCCAGCTGGTGGCCGTCGGAGGCTGCGTACACATCCCCCTGGCCGTTTTTATCCGCCGTATACACAATCAGGGTCTTGCCCCCGCCCTTCTCATAATCGTCCCTGTCATCCGGCAGGATATAATCCGCCATGCTCACGGCCCCATCCAGAAGGCCGCCGGGATTGCTCCGCAGATCAAGGATCAGCCGCTCCATGCCCTGGGCCTCCAGCTGCTTTAAGGCCTCCTCAAACTGGCTGACCGTGACGCCGTCGAACTCCGTGATCAGCACATAGCCCACGCCGTCCTCCTCCATCCGGGACTCCACTGTGGGCACCTCAATCTTTTTG
>CALWRY010000169.1 GCA_944384065.1 uncultured Enterocloster sp.
TCCCCTTTTTGAAAAGACACCCGGTTCTGCACTCCCTCAATGGCGGCGTTCTGCTCGCACTGTTCCTTTGCGTAGCTCCATTCCTTTCCCCAGAAATCGATTCCTACTGTGCGGGACTTGGGAAAGGCCTTGGCGCAGCGGTTTGTAAGTGCGCCGGAGCCGCAGCCGATATCGAGAAGGGATCCTCTTCCGTCCCAGTCCAGGTGATTTAACAGATGCTGGTGGATTTTTCCCATCAGGCCGCCATGGTTAAAATCAAAGAGAAGACGGCAGCGGAGCATATAGATCCACAGAACCAGAAAGGCTGCCAGCAATATGCCGCTTATAAGGGCGGGAACCGGCGAGGGCAGCAGGCTGGCCAATAAAAGTGTGGCAAGAAGCAGCAGGAACGCCAGAGCGCCCATGGCTTTCATCATGGCAAGGGGCACCCAGTTTCCGTAGTCAGGTTTTGTTGGTTTCATGGTAAAGACCTCCTTTGATAACAGTTGTTATGGTTTGTTATGTAAAAAGCCCAGGGCGTTTGGCCCCAGGCTTTAGTTTTCCATATCAGTATTATGAGCTTGTCCGGCGGTCAGATGCCGAAATCCTCCGTCGGCGTAGACGCCGATCTGCCGCGTCAGTCTTAAAAGCTGCTCCATAGAATAATCCCCTTTTAAAAGTTCCAGAAATCCTTTCATCCGCATCTCCGCCAAAATACGGATCAGTTCCGGCTCCGCCGCTCCATCGCCGAACCGCTGGAAAAAGAGGGAAAACATTTCCCGCATCTGCCGGTAGAGCTCTTCCGAGTAGGAGGCATACCGGGTTCCCGCGGATTTCTCCAGAAGGAGAAGGATTTCATCCTTTCGGCGGTATAGAAATTCCATCAACCGGGCATCGCAGTCCGCCCCTGTCTCCAGTTCGCGAAATTCTAGCTCCAACAGCTCGTTTCCAAGGACGGAGAGTTCGTTGGCCGTATCCGAGACGATCTGGCAAAAGAGCTCCTCTTTATTGCGGAAGAAGAAGTAGACGGCTCCAGTCGTCACACCCGCTTTTTGGCAGATGCGCCGCAGGGAGGCCTTCTCGAATCCCTGGGCTAAAAATTCCTCTTTCGCGCAGTTCAGTAATTTGGTTCGGCTTTCCTGCCTGACTTCTTTCATTCCTGCCGTTTTCCTGTTGGAGTTATTGGTTAGTTTATACTAATTCATTATACGATATAGTTTTATAAATTGCAAGAGAAATAGAGCAAATTGAATCTGGAATTCATAAGAATCGTTTGCTATAATGTTAATGGTTAGTTATAATTAACTTTCTGTCGAAATTAGCATCAGCAAACTGATTAAACGATATATTGAGTGATAGACCAGGAGGCGTTATGAAGTTATTTTCGGATGAGGAACTTGAGGGCTTATGCGGCAGTTCGATATTTCAGGCAATCCCTAAGGAGAAATATTGTCATATTTTTGAGTGCCTGAAAGCGAATAAGGCTGTTTTTGAAGGAGGAAGTATTCTTTACGGGCCTGGAAGCAGTAAAAAATATGCCGGTATTCTGTTAAACGGCAGTATGGAGGAATGCCTATATGACGAGGAAGGAGGCCAGGTGACGCTAATACGGCTTCAAAAAGGGAATGTTTTCGGGGCAGAATGCTCCTGCTCCGCTGAGCTTTTCAATCAGGTATATTTGAGAGCCCTGACAAGATGCTGCATTATGACGCTGGATTTTTCTGTACTACTGTCGGAAAAGACCATGACTTGTCCGTACAGGCTCCAGGTCACGGCCAATCTTCTTCAGGAATTTGCAAGGCAGGTGACCTTCCTGACAACGCGGATCCACATTTTAAGTCAGAAAAGACTGAGGGATAAGCTTAAGCTGTATCTTGGATCATTAGAACGGACAGAGGATGGGTATGTGCACATCCCTTTCAGCAGATCCGCTCTTTCAGAATTCCTTTATGCTGACCGAAGCGCCGTATCAAGGGAGCTATGCCGCATGAGAGATGAAGGATTAATCGAGCTTTATGGAAATCGTGTAAGGATTATTGAAAAAAATCCATTTGCCTCGAGAATTGTTGCCATGGCAACCGACAGACCAGAAAAATAGTGCTAAACTTATACGAAAGTTAGTCAAATCTAACTATTTGATGACTGAAAAACAAAAAGCAGCAGGAGGGAAGAAAATTTATGAAGAGAAATATGAGAGCAGTGCTCTGCGCGTGTCTGATGCTTGGCGTGCTGGCAGGCTGCAGCGGCGGGACGGAGGCTGTTTCCGAAGCAGGAGGAACAGAGGCTGTTTCTGAAACAGCGGGAACGGCGGCTGAGACTCCATCCGAGGAGGCAGCGGGCAGGGCAGAAACGGACCATGAGGCGGAAGGAACCCATACGGTTATCGACCACGGCGGAAACGAGGTGGAGGTGCCGGATGAGATTACCAGGGTTGTTATTGACCAAATTCCGATACTCTCGACCTATATGGCCTATTTTGGCGGAGAAGCGCCCTATATTGTGGGTTACTGCGGCTCCTTTAAGCAGACCATTTCCGAGACGGTTCTTAAAAACATTGCGCCGGAGCTGATGGAATCTTCGGACACTGTTTATGCGCAGAGCGATCTGAATATTGAAGAGATTATGAAACTGGATCCGGATGTCATTCTCTATAATTCCGGAAATGCACAGCATGCGGAGATACTTAAAGCAAGCGGAATCCCCTGTGTGGGTTTCGCTACTGTGGGCGATGAGGATACAGAAGCAGATCCGCTCAGCCGGTACGGGGAATGGCTCAGCCTTCTGGAGGATGTATTCGGGGAAGAAAATAAGATGGATGCATTTTTGGAAGCTGGGGATGCGATTGTGGCCGATGTGGAATCCCGGATCGCAGGGATACCGGAAGAGGACAGGCCTTCAGCATTGATTCTTTGGAAATACAATGACGGCGTGCCCCAGGTATCGGGGGACGGCACCTTTGGAACCTATTGGCTAAGGCATCTCGGCGTGGAGGATCCCGCCGCAGAAGCATCGGGCTTCAGCCAGGTGAGCATGGAGCAGATTTACTCCTGGGATCCTGAGATCCTCTTCGTGGACGGCCCGGGACTCATATCCATACGTTCCGGGGATGTGCTTAATAATACGGTTGAGGGGGCGGATTTTTCCTCCATAAAAGCGGTAAAGGACAAAAGAGTATACGGAACCACACTTGGCATGTGGAATTGGTTTACGCCGAACCCGGATGCACCGCTGGTATTGGCCTGGCTTGCCTGCAGAACATACCCCGAAGAATTTGCGGACTACCCTCTGGAGGATACCATCAGAGACTATTATAAGCAGTGGTACGGCTATGATGTAACAGATGAAGAGCTTGCGGAGATGCTGAGTTACTGATGAGAAACACTATCTGGATAAAAAACGGTAAATTTACAAAAACGGCAATCATCCTGATGCTGCTGCTCCCGGTGTTTACCTCTGTCATATGCCTTTGCCTTGGCAGGATGAATGTGCCGGCAGCAGATGTACTTGCAGCTCTGGGGGACATGCTGTTTGAGGGAGAGGGATCCTCCAGGAATTATTCCATTATAGTAAACCTGAGGCTCCCAAGAATACTGATGGCCATCATAGTGGGAGCGGGACTGACCTGTGTGGGAGACTCCTTTCAGTCATTGTTTTCCAATCCGCTGGCAACTCCCGATATACTGGGAGTCTCCAGCGGAACCTGTGTGGGAGCAATACTCGCGATTATATTATCCTGCGGGATATTGGAAACGCAGCTGATCGCGCTGGCCTTTGGGCTCTGCTCTGTGTGGTTTACGCTCCGTATTGCCGGAAGAAATGAGTCAGGCTCGATTGTATATCTCGTGCTGGCGGGTGTTATTGCGTCCTCACTTTTCAATGCCTTGGGCTCCCTGCTGAAGTACACAGCTGATCCGCAGGAGAAGCTGCCGGAGATTACCTACTGGCTTATGGGCAGCTTCACAGGTGCGGGTTTTCGGGAAATATTCGTGGGTTCTCCCCTCATCATCATAGGTGTGGTTATCGTATTCCTTTTAAGGTGGAGGCTCAACGTGCTTTCCCTGAGCGAAGATGAAGCGAAGGCAAGCGGCATCGATCTGAAAAAGACCCGCATGCTGTTTATACTGGCGGCTACGGTCATAACGGCCTCCTCCGTATCGATGTGCGGGCAGGTGGGGTGGATCGGCCTTTTAATTCCCCATTGTGCCCGGATGCTTGTGGGGAGCAACAACCGGTATGTAATTCCTGTTTCTTTAAGTCTCGGGGCCAGCTTTATGGTGGCCATCGACACGCTCTCCCGGACGATAAGCGTTATTGAGCTGCCGATATCGATCCTTACCGCTATCATTGGAGCCCCTGTATTCATATCGCTGCTCAAGAAAACAAGAGGTGATTTGAGATGATTGAGGTAGAAAAGGGCTGCTTCGGCTATCCTGGAGGAGAGCAGATACTTAAAAATATTGACATGCGCCTTGGCCCGGGAAAAATACTTGCCATACTTGGGCCGAACGGCATCGGAAAGACCACGCTGCTAAAATGCATGATCGGCCTTCTTCCGTGGACAAAAGGCCGCACACTGCTGGATGGAAGGAATATAAAGGATTTGAAGCCGAAAGAGATCTGGAGCAGGATATCCTATATACCGCAGTCCCACGGATTTGCATTTTCCTATACAGGCCTTGAGATGGTCATGCTGGGCCGCAGCTCTCATATGGGACTATTTCAGCAGCCGGGGAAAAAGGAGATTGATATGGCGGAGGCCATGATGGAAAAAACCGGAATCACCTATCTTGCGCAGAAAGACTGCAATCGAATGAGCGGAGGAGAACTCCAGATGGTCCTGATTGCCAGGGCGCTGATAAACGAACCGGAGCTTATCGTCCTCGATGAGCCGGAGACAGGGCTGGATTTTCATAATCAGATATTGGTGCTCGATATGATTGAAAAGCTTTCCCATGAGGAAGGAATAAGCGCTGTAATGAATACCCATTATCCTACCAATGCAATGTCGATAGCGGATGAGGCGCTGATGATGAACAGGAGCTCAGATTTTTATTTTGGAAAAACAAGGGAGGTCCTGACAGCGGATAAAATCGCCGGGGCATTTGATGTGGATGTGCTGGTGAATGAGCTTCCATACAAAGGCCGGACGGTCAGGAGCATCATACCTGTCTCGATCCGGTGAGAAGCAGGCGGAATGCAGCAGGAAATATTCGGAAAGGGATGAACAAAATTGACAGACAAGGGGAAATTTCGTATCGATACGCTTCTTCCCATGAGGGATGGATATACTATTTCCAGAAATG
>CALWRY010000170.1 GCA_944384065.1 uncultured Enterocloster sp.
TTATGAGGATGGGACAGAGGAAACGGTGGATTTGGGGACAATACGCATTTTGCCTGCGTCTGAGACGGATTTTTTTCACAGCACAGGAGCGATGGCGTCTTCCGACGGGGTGGAGGAATACACCTACCAGGCGGACAGGGACTGCCGGGTGCTGGGGATTGCGGTACCGCCAAAGCAGGAGAGCGCCCTGCGGGAGCGCTTTCAGATTCAAGTAAATGGGCAGGATGTATGGAAGCTTGCGCCGTTTTGGGTAAGGGAAGGGGATATGCTTCGGATCCGGATACGGCAGAACAAGGAATGGGACAGAGACTTTGCCCCGTATGAGGCGGTGTTCGGACTGGAGGGAGAGGCCGGCGGGCAGAAGGAGCAGCTCTTGGAACAGGCGCTTTCGGGGGATCTGACCTGGACGGGGAACTCCTGGCAGGTCTGGGAGTATTTGGAAGAAAGGGGGATCCGCTAAATGGAAAAGGGGATACGCCGGTCCGTGTGGGGAATCCTGCTCATCACCTTTCATGTGAATGTATTTGGCCTGACGGTTTTTCCAAAATGGATAGCTGCGGCTCTGTGGGCGTCCGGACTGACGGAGATGGGAAAGCACCCGACAGCCTGCCGGACGGTCTGGGCCGGATATGGAAAGAAAAGCGGCCTGGCGTTTAGCGCGCTCTGTCTGGGGGCCGCCCTGGGAGAATGGCTGGGCTGGGGCGGACTTCTCTGGGAGACAGCCATGCCCGGCTGCCTGATGCTGGCGGAGATGGCCTGCGGCCTGGCATTTTTAAACCTGCGGGCAGCCGCTTTTCCGGCTGGGACGGAATACGCAGGTGAAAAAGCAGAGCAGGCAGAAAGCATTGGCGAAAAGGCAGACCGGGAGGCCGGGACTGCCAAAAGGCCGCTTGAGCCGCTTCCAAAAGACAGCCCATCCAAACCCGCCGAACCGCCCTTGGCCAGGGGCAGCCGGCTTTACGCGGGATTTCTCCTGGCGGCGGTGGGATACTGCATGTACGGCCTTGTGGGAGGAAGCAGACTGGGAAGTATTCTGGCCGGGCTTCTGGGGATCGCGGGCCGGATCCTTCTCATCAGCCGGGCGGTGGAAAGGGGGACAGAGGCAGCCTGCAGATGAACAATCGCAACAATTCAGCCGTCTAAACTGTCACGAACAATCACCGCGCTCCCGTGGAGATCGCAGAGAGGCACCAGGGGGAGAGGACCGTGGGCTTTTTCGTAGGCCTCCACCGCCTTTCCCGCGCCGGGGAAGCGGCGGCTGTCAAAGTCGTGGAGCAGGATGGCGCCGCCCGGATTCAGCCGGGGATAGAAAAATTCCAGCCCGGCCAGGATGGGGGCGTAGAGGTCCGCGTCCAGGCTGACCAGGGCAAAGCGCTCCGCTTCAAGGCCGACGGCAGTCTCCGGAAAATACCCCTGGCGGACAATCGCCCGCTCCGGAAACGGCAGGCGGGAGAGCACAGCCTCCGGGGAGGTGTCGGAAAATTCTCCTTTCTCAGCCCGGGAAAACCCCTGGGCTTTTTCTTTTTCCACATCCCGGGCGTCAAAGCCCTCGAAGGTGTCGAAGAGATAGAGGGGCCGGTCGGGAAAGAGGGCGTTTATTTTCCGTGCTGTGTCCCCCTTATAGACGCCAAGCTCCGCCAGGGAGCCGGGGATGCCCCGTTTTTTTAGGGACTCTCCCAGGCGCAGGAGCACGGCGCTGCGCACATCAAAGTATTGGCGAAGCTCGTGCATGAAAAGGAGGCGTCCGGCAAAGCCGAGGGAGCGGGCCTGGGCAGCCAGGCTCTGGCTGCGGTCCTCATCCGCCACACTGATTAGAACCAGATTTGGGCAAAGCCTTATGGCCTCCTCCACGGACAGGACGGGAATGCTGCGGATATTCTGGCCCCAAAGCCGGGGAGAATTGTCGCCGAAGGCGCAGACCTCCAGATTTTCCATATTTAACAGGGAAAGGGCTGCCAGGCCGAACTGGCCGGCGCCCAGGATGACGATGCGTTCCATAAAGAACCTCCTTGTTTTGGGTAAATAGATATCTTGGGTAAAACAAGGATTATTGTAACATAGATCCAGTGAAAAAGAAATGCGGGAGAGAAGAGAATACCCGCAGGGTTTCCCGTAACATAGGTCCCTCCGGGGTGGTGGGTTTCGCGCGAAGGGGCATATCTTAAAGGGCACTTTTTCCTTGTAAACCGTCAATGTTTCGGCTAAAATAGATTTATAATATTATTACCGGGACAAAAATTTGACAATGCCAGTGCGGGCAATGCAGCGGCTGAAAATGAGTGGGTGTCAAAATATGAAAAGAAAGCTTCCGATTGGGAATGATAATTTTGCTGAGATCCGAGAATTGGGCCAGTATTTTGTAGACAAGAGTCTGTTTATCCGGGACTTCCTGAAGTGGGAGGATAAGGTGGCGCTTATTACGCGTCCCAGGCGTTTTGGAAAATCCTTGAATATGACGATGCTCCGGGAGTTTCTGGATATCACAAAGGATAGCCGGGTATTATTTGATGGGCTTAAAATTATGGATACGGAGTATGCGGACCAGATAAACAGCCGTCCGGTGGTGTACTATGATGATGAAAAATGAACTGCTTAAGGAATATGTTCGGTATGGAGAGCTTTTGAAGGGGAAATTGGATGAGTCACTTTACAGTACCAGGCAGTTTTGCCGGATGGCGGAGAACCTGATGGATAAGGAAAGCGGGTATCCTTATATTGCCACGGCTATTCAGGACTTATGTGCAGTGCTCTATGCGCATTATGGGAAAAAACCAATTCTTTTGATTGATGAGTATGACCAGCCGATTATGAGCAGCTATGAGTACGGATATCACGAAGAGCTGAGTCCCTTCTTCTCCAACTTATACGGTAGCGCTATGAAGGGAAATGATGAATTGGGACAAGCGCTGCTGACAGGGGTGCAGCGGGTGGCAAAGGAGAGCATTTTTTCCCAATTTAATAATCCGCAGGTGTATACAGTGGTTCGGGAAGAATATGCTCCCTATTTTGGATTGACAAAGGAGGAATGCGCCAGACTTCTCACGGATTGCGGCAGGGTGCTGGACGAAGAGGTTAGAAAGCAGTATGACGGATATATGGTGGGAGGCGTAGAGCTTTATAATCCGTGGTCTATTTTGAATTACGCAAAAACAGGATTTTTAGATAATTACTGGGTGAATACATCGGCGAATTTTCTGGTGCGGCAGGCCTTAAAAAATGCGGGAAGGAGCTTTTGGAATACGTTTGACCGCCTGGCGGCCTGGGAAGAGGCGGAGGTATGGCTGACTCTGGATACCTCCTATGCGGAGCGGGCGAGCGATTACAGCTTGTGGGGTCTGCTGGTGAATGCGGGATATCTCACTGTGCGCAGACGTACAAGCGCAAATACGGCTGTGGTAAAGGTGCCAAACGGAGAGGTGATGGCGGAGTTTTTCCGTATTGGCCTGGCCCACCACAAGAAAAAATGCAGCCTCATCTATGAGATCATCACCCCGCACAATGATTGACAGAATCACACATATAACATATGATTGGTAATGGAATGATTGGGAAAGGGGGAGCATCCATGCGGACAATCTATCTTGTGCGCCACGGCCAGACGGAGGAGAGCCTGGGAAAGGGGCGCTGCATTTGCCGGACGGACATCCCCCTGAGCGGGGAGGGCCGGCGGCAGGCGCAGGCCTTGGGGGACTGGCTGGGAGCAGAGCTTAAAAATAAGCGGCAGGCAGTGCGGATTTTTACAAGCCCCCTGTCCCGGTGCCGGGAGACGGCAGAGATTATGGCGGCGGGAGCCCAAGGCCTGACGGCGGAGACAGAGGACAGCCTTATCGAGCTCTCCGGCGGCCTGTGGGAGGGACTTCCCTTTGCGGAGATCCGGGAACGCTTCTCAGAAGTGTATGAGGCCAGAGGAAGATCCTTAGGCACAGTGGCGCCGCCGGGGGGAGAGTCCTTTCTTACGGGCGGAATCCGGCTGTACGGGGCGGTGCAGGATATTTTAAAGAGGACGAAGGCGGACGCGGGGGCTGGGCCTCCAAGCCTCATCCTTGTCACCCACAGCGGCGTCATACGGGGCCTTCTCTGTCTGATGTTCGGCTGGGATCCGGCCCGTATCCGGGATATCCCCCAGCCCTGCGGGGGCGTCACCCGGCTGGAGGCCGGGGAGGACGGAAGCCTTCGGTGCCGGGCGGAAGAGATGGGCCTGCGGCCAGGGGCCTATCCGGGGAGAGACGGCTGCAGAAGGCTGTGGGATCGGGCCGGACTTCCGGAGCATATCCGGGCCCACCAGGAGGCGGTGGCTGCCCTCGCCGGGAAATGGGCGGAAGAGCTCAAGGAGAAGGGATGGAAACTGGATCCGGAGCTGGCTTTTGAGGCCGGACTGATCCACGACATCGCGCGATTAAAGCCGGAGCACCCGAAGGCCGGGGCCGAGCTTCTAAGGCGGGAGGGATATCCGGGGCTTGCCCACATTGTACGGGTCCACCACGGGCTGACAGGCGGGGAGGAGTACCGGATCACGGAGGCCTCCCTGGTATTTTTGGCGGACAAGCACATCCAGGGGGATCGCCTGGTTTCCCTGGAAGAGCGATTTGCAGGGAGCGCGGGAAAGTGCAAAACGCCGGAGGCAGCGGCCAGCCATGAGCGGCAGTACAGCCAGGCTATGGCCATTGAGCGGAATATAAATCATATTTTGGGGGTAGAGCGATGAAAGAGCAGGATCAGATGAACACAAAGGAACGCCTGGTGCGGGCAGGGGTAAAGCTATTTTCCAAATACGGCTACGCGGAGACATCCATCCGGATGATAGCCACGGAGGCGGGGGTGAACCTCTCCGCCATTGCCTTTCACTATACAAATAAGGAAAACCTTTATAAGACCTGCCTGGACTACATGGTGGAGAAAATCCGGGCTTACTACAGCCCCTCCTGCCAGGAGATAGAGGACGTCTTTGCGCGG
Organism: uncultured Enterocloster sp.; assembly: GCA_944384065.1. Lineage (GTDB taxonomy): Bacteria > Bacillota > Clostridia > Lachnospirales > Lachnospiraceae > Enterocloster. Next base: position 4,954 of record CALWRY010000170.1, read on the forward strand.
GGAGAGATGACGGAGGAGATGGCCTGGAAGTATCTGGAGCGGCTGATTGACCTGCAGCTGGAGGCGGCTTTGGGGAAAAAATACCGTACCACCCTGGAGTTAGTGTACCGGGAGGAGAGCGGACCGGAGGGGGCCAGGCCTCTGACAAGCGAGGTATTCACCCGTCAGGAGGGCGTGATGGGGCGTCTCCTTCAGGTGATCGCGAATCTGCCGGAGGATCGGGCGAAGGTGGCCAGCCGTTTTATCAACGGAAGCATCATCTC
>CALWRY010000171.1 GCA_944384065.1 uncultured Enterocloster sp.
CCGACTGTCGCGGGTGCCGCCACGGCCGCCCTGGCTCCGGCCATCCCGGTTGTCGCGGTTGCCTCCGAAGCCGCCCTGGCTCCGGCCATCCCGGTTGTCGCGGTTGCCTCCAAAGCTTCCCTGGCTGCGGCCGTCTCGGTTGTCACGGTTTCCGCCAAAGCCGCTCTGGCTCCGGCCGTCTCGGCTGCCTCCAAAACTTCCCTGGCTGGCGGCCGCGCTGGCTTCCTGCCTCTCCGCCGGCTTCTGCTCCCTGGTCTCCTGGGGCTTTTCCTCCTGCTGGGGCCTGGGAGTTGGGGCGGGTGTCTGCTGGGGCTTTATCTCCTGAGCCTTCTCCTCCTTAGACTGAACCTGGGGCTTTGCAGTGGGAGCCTCTGCCTGGCTCCTCCCGGCCTGGGGCTTGGGCGGCAGGGATCTCTTGATCTGCTGCTGCGCGTTCTGCGGACGGAACACCGCTGTCAGCCGCTTCTTAGCCGGCTCCTTGGGCGCTTCCCCTTTTGCGGTTTCAGCCTTGCGGCCTTCCCCCTGGGGCGCTTCCGGCTGAGGCGCCGCCTTCGGCCCATCCTCTTTTTTTGCCGCAAAGGCAGAGCGGGCGGCACTCTCCTGCTCCTTTGTCATGGTGGAGGCAGCATACAGCGCTCCCGTTCCCTCCTTCTTCTTAATAACCTCTATGATCTCCTTACTGGTTCTGCCCAGCTCGTTTGCCAGTTCACTTACTTTCATTCAAACTACCTCCATCTTTATTCATTCGTTCCCTTATTGCCTTTGCGAATCCTGCGTCATCCACAGACAGGCAGATCCTCGACTCCTGCCCTATGGAATGCCCAAGTTCGTCCCTGGTTCCAAACAGATAGATTGGGATTTTATAGTGAGCGCACATATTGGTAAATTTCTTTTTCGTATTGTCCGAGGCCTCCGCCGACAAAAGCACCATGTGGGATTTTCCGCTTTTTACGGAATGCTCTGTCATAAATCCGCCGCTGGCTACTTTTCTGGCCCTGGCTGCCAGACCAAGGAGACCGAAAATTTTTTCCCTACTCTCCAAGCTTTTCCATCTCCTTTTCCAGCGCCTGATAGACCTCCTGAGGGATTGCCATCTTAAATGACCGCTCAAGCCCTTTGTTCTTTACCGCCTTTTTAAAGCACTCCATGGACGGGCATAAATACGCGCCCCGTCCATTTTTGCGGCCCGTGGCGTCCGCAAAGATCTCTCCCTCAGCGGTTTTAATCACCCGGATCATTTCCCTCTTGTTTTTCATTTCCCCGCAGCCAATGCACTGTCTGAGGGGAACCTTTTTCATGCTCACTCTTCCATCACTCCAATCCCTTAAGAGTTCTTCCTCTTACTGTCCGTCGTAGTCCTGGTAGTCTTCCTGATCATCTAAGCTGTCCAGCTCGGGAAACACCGGTTCCGGGGCGTCTCCATACTGCAGGCCCATCTGTTCAAAGAGGCCCATCTCCTTCGCCTGGGTTTCACTCTTTATATCTATCTTAAAGCCTGTAAGCCTTGCGGCCAGGCGCGCGTTCTGGCCCTCCTTGCCGATGGCCAGTGAAAGCTGGTAGTCGGGCACAATCACCTGGGCCTCCCGCTCTTCCTCGTCCGCCACCACGCAGATTACCTTTGCAGGGCTTAAGGCGTTCTCAATAAGATATGCGGGATTCTCGTCCCAGTTGATAATATCAATTTTTTCTCCCCGCAGCTCATTAACCACCGCGTTGACCCTGGCGCCGTTTAATCCCACGCAGGCGCCCACGGGATCCACATTCGGGTCATGGGACTGAACCGCGATTTTGGTGCGGGAGCCGGCCTCCCGGGCAATGGCCTTGATCTCCACTGTGCCGTCCCGGACCTCCGCCACCTCTGATTCAAAGAGGCGCTTCACCAGATCCGGATGCGTCCTGGACACGGAGATCCTGGGGCCCTTGGGCGTGCTCTTTACTTCTAAAATATATACCTTAATCCGCTCATTGGGCTTAAAGCTCTCTCCCTTTACCTGCTCGCTCTCATTTAAGATAGCGTCTACCCGGCCAAGGTTGATGCTGACGTTTTTGCCCAGATAGCGCTGCACCACGCCGGTGGTCACATCCTTCTCCAGAGAATAATAATCATTGAACAGGGATTTGCGCTCCTCCTCCCGTATCTTCTGGAGGATCACGTTCTTTGCGCTCTTGGCGGCAATACGTCCGAACTTTTTGGAATCCAGAGGAATCGGCACCACATCCCCGCACTCATATCTGGGATTTATCATCTTGGCCTCTGTCTGGCTGATCTCCAGCACCGGATCCTCCACCTGCTCCACCACGGTCTTTTCCGCGTAAACCGCGAAGTCGCCCGTATCCTTATTCATGGTCACCCGAACATTGTCCGCTTTCCCAAAGTGGTTCTTGCAGGCGATAATCAGAGAGCTCTCAATAGCCTCCACCATGACATCCTTGGGGATATTTTTTTCCTTTTCCAATATCTCCAATGCCTCCAGCAGTTCCTTGTTCATGTTTATCCTCCTATTCCATTGTTTAAAAATCCAGCGCCAGGCGAATCAGCGCAATATCATCCTTGTCAAATACTCTCTGGCTGCCATCCTCCATGGTCAGGGTGACGGTCTTATCATCGTATGCCGTCAAAGCACCGGTAAATTCCTTCTGCCGGTCGAGTTGGCGGTACAGGCGCACGTCCACGTCCTTTCCCATGCTGCGGATATAGTCCTTCTCCTTCTTTAAGGGCCGGTCAAGCCCAGGGGAACTAACCTCCAGCACATAGCTGTCGTCGATGAAATCCTCCTCGTCCAGCCAATCGCTTAAATCCCGGCTGATGACCTCGCAGTCATCCACTCCGATGCCGCCCTCCTTGTCGATGTAAGCCCGCAAATACCAGGTCCCGGCCTCCTTTACATACTCTACGTCCACCAGCTCGAATCCGTGCCTCTCCATGAGCGGAAGAAGGTATGCCTCCACCCGGCTTTCGTAGCTTTCTCTTTTTGCCATTTTCCCACCGCCTTTCTGTCCACTGTCACTGATCGGTCCGTATCGCACGTAAGCGCCTAAAAGACAAGCGCTAAGTGCCCATAACAATACGAAAGAGTGGACGTCTGTCCACTCTTTATCAGTAAGCTACACTAGTTATCATGGTTACTATACCATCTTGCCTGGGGAAATGCAAGCATTTTCCTGAAAAATCTTTGCAAAACCTACCTATGCCCTTCCCACAGCCCGATAAACTCCGAGAGACTTCCGATTTCCCCGTCTGCCAGGCTCCGGTCAAAGTCAAAGCGGTCATCCCGCAGGGCAATCACCTGCACCCCCGCCCGATGGGCCGCAGTGATCCCCACCGTGGAGTCCTCAATCGCCGTACATTCCTCCGGCCGGACGCCCAGGAGCTTGGCGGTCCTCAGATAAATCTCCGGCGCGGGCTTGCTCTCCTTGCACTGCTGCCCGCTGACAATCACATCCAGGTAGGGAAGGACCCCCACCTCTGCCAGAATCATCTTCACCGTCTCATAGCGTGTGGAGGAGGCCACGGCACGGCGCAGGCCCCGATCCTTGGCCCACTTGAGAATCGTCAGGATCTCCGGCCGGAATATGGCGTGATAATCAACGGTGCGGGGATGGGCAGGCTGCCAGACCGTCCTGTACTCCGTCCTTGTCTCCAGCCAATCCTTCTCCCAGCCGATGACGCCCGCAATCCGGGTCCACACATCCCGGCTGGTCCGCCCCACAATCTGGTACAGTTCCTCTATCGCCGCATCCTGCCGCTTAGACCGCACAAAAGCGAAAACCTGTTCCAGACTTCCCGGCTCACTGTCAATAATCACTCCATCCATATCAAGTATAAGTGCCTTCATCGCAATTCTTTCTATCCTTTCTTTTGCATCCGCAATGCATCCAGCATACCATATTCCCCCTCTGATTGCAAGAATCCTGATTTTGTGTAACAGGCGCGCAACAGCCAGCCCCCTCATCCCGGGACTGGCTGTCCGAACTTTTTAATAGTCAAATTTCCACATGTATCTCCTCACGCTCAGCGGATGGTTGCGCACATCCGCCAGGAGATTATTGAACACCCGGATCACATTGGTGTGGAAGAAGGGATCCAGGTACTCGGACACATTGCCCAGCTCTCCCATGCCATAGTCAAGCCCGTCCAGGATCATGCAGCGGTCATTGAACTTTTTCATAAAGGTCAGGGCCCTGTCGTCCAGCGCGCGGGTTCTTCCGGTGGACTTCATCATCAGGAAGGCTGTGTTCTTGTCCGTGATCTCAAAGGGGCCGTGGAAATACTCGCCGGAATGGATGACGCTGGAGTTGATCCACTGCATTTCCATAAAGATACAGATGGACTCCTGGTGGGCGCTGCCCCAGGAAGCGCCGCTTCCCATGGTATAGATCACGGAGTCATCCTTGAACTCCCAGGCATACTTGATGGCGTAAGGCACGATCTCCTTGCAGGCGGTCTTCACAATGCCGTCCATCTTCTTGAGGCCGTCCAGAAGCTTATCATAGTCCGCGTACCCCTCAATCTCCTGCAAAAGCTCCACCGCCAGCTTAAAGCCGTAGGAGGGCTTCTGGTACTCCACAACGGAGCCGTCGCCGAACTCATAGAGAATCACATACTCCGCAGCCTGGGAGAGCGGTGAGGGAACCTGGAAGGTAAGGCCCACAGTGGCGGCTCCCTTCTCTCTTGCAACCTGGCAGGCCTTCACAGTCTCCGGCGTATTGCCTCTCTGGGAAGCCAGAATCACAACCGCGCCCGGGCCGATCTCCTTAGGCGTCGCATGGACAAACTCATTGGCGTTGATATATCCCACCTTCAGCTTCGCGGCCTCGCAGCTCAAAAAATACTTTGCCGGGAAGAAGCCCGCCAGAGATCCCCCGCATCCCACAAAATACACGGTGTCAACCGCGTGATTCTTCAGAATATCGCCTACAATTTCTTTTACTTTCTGCATAGCTTTTATTTTCCTTTCCGGGCCGGTCCCTCCGGCTCTGTGTCAAAATCATTTCCGCTTTCTATCCCTTGACAGCCCCGCTTGTAAGTCCGCGCACAAACTGCTTGCTCATCAGCAAAAAGAGGATGATAAGAGGCAGGGAGGCAATAATCAGACCTGCCAGCGTGGTCGTATAATCCACCTTCAAGTCCCCCTTAAAGGTCATCAGGCCAATGGGGATGGT
>CALWRY010000172.1 GCA_944384065.1 uncultured Enterocloster sp.
TGCCGCGGTCCTCCCGCAGATAGAGGTTCTCCAGGTAGGACGGGGTGGCCACGAAGATATCCTGGAGGTCCATGACGGGGATGAAGGACAGATCCTTTTTCACAGAGGGCTCGGCCACCAGCCCCAGGTCGATTTTCTGCTGCTCCAGGCGGGCCAGGGTCTGGGCCGTGGCCTGGCTCTCGATGGTGACCCGCATGTGGGGATACTGGTCCACAAAGGTTTTCAGATAGGGCAGGAGAATGTATTTGCACAGAGTATTGCTGACCCCGATGCGCAGATGGCCGATGTCAAATTCCTGGATGCGCTTCAGCTCCTGCTCCCCCCGGCTTAAGGTCTCGAAGGCCTCCCGGACGTGCTCAAAGAGAATTTCCCCCTCGCAGGTGAGCTGGACGCCCCGGGAGCTGCGGGTAAAGAGGGAGAGCCCCAGGCTGTCCTCCAGCTTGCTGATGGATTTGCTGATGGCGGGCTGACTGATGTAGAGCTCCTTGGCAGCCCGGGAAATATTTCCCGCCTTCGCCACCTCATAAAAGATTTTGTACTGGGATAGGTTTTGTTCCATAGAAAACCTCCTGAGAAATATAACATATATTCATGGATTCTATTCTTATTATGTATTGTTATTATAACAGCGCCTATGCTAAAATGTAAAGCAGGAAATAGTAAGGAGGATGCTTATTATGGGAATGACCATGAGCCAGAAGATATTGGCGGCCCATGCGGGCCTCAGTGAGGTGAAGGCCGGACAGCTGATCGAGGCAGATCTGGATCTGGTGCTGGGAAATGATATCACCTCGCCGGTTGCCATCAACGAGATGAAGAAAATGGATAAAAAGACGGTGTTTGACAGGGACAAGATCGCCCTTGTGATGGATCATTTTATCCCCAACAAGGACATCAAGTCGGCGGAGAACTGCAAATGCTGCCGGGAGTTTGCCTGTACCCACGAGATTACCAATTATTTTGATGTGGGGGAGATGGGCATTGAGCACGCCCTCCTTCCGGAGAAGGGCCTGGTGGTGGCTGGGGACGCGGTGATCGGAGCGGATTCCCACACCTGCACCTACGGGGCATTGGGCGCATTTTCCACCGGCGTGGGGAGCACGGATATGGCCGCCGGCATGGTGACGGGCAAGGCCTGGTTCAAGGTGCCCTCCGCCATCAAGTTTGAGCTGGTGGGCAAACCGAACAAGTGGGTCAGCGGCAAGGATGTGATTTTACATATCATCGGCATGATCGGCGTGGACGGGGCCCTCTATAAGTCCATGGAGTTTGCGGGCGAGGGCATCCAGTACCTGACCATGGACGACCGCTTTACCATCTGCAATATGGCCATTGAGGCCGGGGGAAAGAACGGCATTTTCCCGGTGGACGGAGCTGCCATCCAGTATATGAAGGAGCACTCCAAGAGGAAGTTTACCATCTATGAGGCGGACGCCGACGCGGAGTATGAGGAGACGTATGTGATTGACCTTTCTGCGCTCAAGCCCACGGTTTCCTTCCCCCATCTGCCCTCCAACACCAAGACCATCGACCAGGTGGGCGAGGTGAAGATTGACCAGGCGGTGATCGGCTCCTGCACCAACGGACGCATGGACGACATGCGGGCGGCTGCCAAGGTGTTAAAGGGCCGCAAGGTGGCCAAGGGCGTGCGCTGCATCGTGATCCCGGCCACCCAGGCCATCTATCTGCAGGCCATGCGGGAGGGACTTCTGGAAATATTCATCGAAGCGGGCGCTGTGGTGAGCACCCCCACCTGCGGACCCTGCCTGGGCGGCTATATGGGTATCCTGGCGGCGGGAGAGCGGTGTATTTCCACCACCAACCGGAACTTTGTGGGCCGCATGGGCCATGTGGACTCCGAGGTGTACCTGGCCAGCCCGGCGGTAGCGGCGGCCAGCGCGGTGGCGGGGAAGATTATCTGCCCCTGTGAGCTTGATTAATGGGAAGGAGAGAGAGCGATGAAGGCATGCGGACATGTTTTTAAATATGGAGACAATGTGGACACGGACGTGATTATCCCGGCCCGGTATCTGAACGCCACCCAGGGCGAGGAGCTGGCCAAGCACTGCATGGAGGACATTGACAAGGAATTTATCCACAAGGTGCAGAAGGGGGACATCATCGTGGCCAACAAGAATTTTGGCTGCGGCTCCTCCAGAGAGCATGCGCCTCTGGCCATCAAGTGCGCGGGCGTGAGCTGCGTGATCGCGGAGACCTTTGCGCGGATTTTCTACCGGAACGCCATCAACATCGGCCTTCCCATCATCGAGTGCCCGGAGGCGGCGAAGGCCATTGAGAACGGGGACGAGGTGGAGGTTGACTTTGACAGCGGCGTGATTACGGATAAGACCAAGGGGGAGACGTATAAGGGACAGTCCTTCCCGCCCTTTATGCAGAGCATTATCTCTGCGGGGGGACTCGTGAATTATATTAATGGGAAATAAGTGATGCTTTGTGAGCGGCTGCCCGGGACAGAAGTTCCGGGCGGCCGTTTTTTTGCGGCTGGCGCAGCAAAATCTGTGTATTTTCCGGACAATGGGATATGACTTGACAAATCCCTGGCCGGGCATCTATTATGTAAATAAAGAAGGGTTTTTTCCTCTGCAGATCATTGCATCTGGTGAGATGCGGCAGGAAGCGCATGTGTGGCTTTCCTCCCTGCGGAGCGATTTGAGCAATCAGGCGGCAGAACAACTTTTTCTATTTGCTCACGGATTGAACAGAAAGGACGATGTGGACGCAGCGCAGTCAATCCTTGAAGTGGTAGTGCGGGCGAACCGGCCAGCTTTTGAAGCGGTAAAGGAGGAGGATACGATTATGGCGAAGTATACATGGTTTCAGGAGTTGTTTGCGCCGGAGATTGAAGCGGCGGAGCGAAAAGCGGTAATGGAGGCAAAAAAAGAAGTTGCAGAAGAAGTAACACGTGTTAAGGATATAGAATCTGCAAGGACAGCATTCGCCGCCAACCTGGATTTTGAACTGGCCAGGAAACTTGCGCCTACGTTGACGGCGGAGGAACTTCGCCAGATACAGAGCGAGGTAGAAAATGAAACTGTCATCAGGATGGACGATGAGGATAAAAAATGCGGAAAAAGAAATGGTTAGCCCTGCTGTTTTTGCTCTCTCAGACACTCATGTTCTCGGTAAACGCGTCAGGAGGCCAGCGGATGCTGACAGACGGGGAGGAGGAGTACGCCTATATAGGAAGGCATGCGGGGGAGATACTTGCAGGCGGCTCCCGCAAAGCGGACGGCGGGGAGACGGAAAACGGGGCTCCGAAAAATACTCCCGCATCCATCTGGCGCAGATATGCATGCAGCGAACTGTTTGAAGCAGGCACCACAGATGCCCGGGAGATGGAGATTGGGGGAAGAAAAGAAGAACCAAGGGGCAGCGCGGCGGAAGGAAGGAACACATTTCCGGTATACGAATTTGAAAAAGTCGCGGAGGCCTCCCGGCGCAGGGATCGCTCCCTCCTTCTTTACTGGGAGGGAGGCGCCCTGTCCCTGCCTGTTATGCATCTGTCGGAGAATACGAGGCTGGCCCTCGCCCTGGCGGCAGCGCTTGCGGTTATCTTTGGCGGCGGAAGGTTTCTCGTCCGCCTGCGCAGACCGGGATCCGGCAGGGCGGAAAGAAACGAGGACAGGCAAAAGAAATAATCAGAACTTCGTGCGGAAATGCGCCGCAAACTGCTCCTGGGCCTGGGACAGGGCCTCCTCCGGGGCGGCCACGCCGCTGTAGGCATTCTTTACGGCAAGCCCCAGGATACTTAAAAATTTCCTCTCGTCAAAGGGAAGGCCTGTGTCCCTGGGGATCCGATCTCCCTTTGACAGGGGGAAGCACTTCTTGGCCAGGTTCATCCAGGGGAAGTTGTTGATCACCTCGTAGTTTTCATAGGTCAGGCGGCAGGGGGAGGTGCTTCCCAGGAGGGCGGCCGCGGAGGAAATGGGCTCGCTGCACATCCATTTAATAAAGGAAAGAGCGCTCTCAGGGCATGAGGAATACTTGGATACCCCAAGGCTTCCGCCGCCGATGACGGGATTTGCCCCGGGCATCATGGCATAGCCGATGTCGCCCACAATGCGGGAGTCGTGATCCAGAAGCCCGCTGGCATAGTTGCTGTACAGGATGGACATGGCGTAATTTCCCGTGGCAAAGGCCTGGGCGGTGTTGGTCCACCAGGGGCAGTAATCCGGGGAGGTAAAACGCCGGACCTGGATAAGCTCCCGCAGGGAATCCAGGGCAGCGGGGGAGTCCAGCCGGATCCGGCGATCCTCGCCGTAGAGATTCTCCTGATGGCTGAACAGCCTGGCCAGGTACTCGGATCCTGCCACACCGGTGGAACCCAGGGTGATGGTGGCGCCGTAGTCCACCGGGGAGGCGGGATTGAGCCTCTTTGTAAAGAAGGCGGCAATGCGGTTGAACTCCTCAAAGGTTTTCGGCGGCAGAAGCTCGGATCGGAACTGCTCAAAATACATCCTGCGGTAGATGGGGCTCTCGAAGAGATCCTTCCGGTAAAACAGCATCTGCACGCTGGGCGTGGAGGGAAGGGTGTAGATCTCCCCGTGGGTCACCGCATAATTCTCCGGCGTGCCCGTCAAAAAATCAGAGAGGCAGTCTCCGATGCCGGGCTCAATCTGCGTTAAGGGGCGCAAAAGCTTCTCAGCGAACCAGGACAGCCAGGTTACGTCCAGACGGAGCACATCGTAGTGGGAGGAGGCGCTCAGGCTGTTGAAGGCCTCGTAAATCTCATCATAGGAGAAAATGCACACATTCACCGGAACCCCGCTTTTGCGGGTGTAGAGCCGGGAAAAGCTGCGCATGATGTAGGCCTCCGGGCTGTCCAGGGTGATCACATTGAGGGGGCGTGGATCCTCTGGCACAAAAATGTTGGCATACCAGTCCTTAAACCCGCTGCTCTTTAAAATCCGGTGCACAGGCCCCGGCTCCCTGCCGGAGGCCTTTTTGATCAGCGTTTCCGCCGCGATAGTCCCCAGCTGCCGGTAGTTCATCTCATATTTGATAAAATCGTTCTCCGGCATGGTGAAGGTGGGGGAGACGGTGTAAATGGCCGGCTTCATGTCCTGCCCGAAAAAGGTGGAGCAGA
>CALWRY010000173.1 GCA_944384065.1 uncultured Enterocloster sp.
AGACGGCGGGCATCTTCTTGCCCGGCCAATAGGCCGGACAAGAAGCATCGGATGTCCATCCGATGTGCAGGAAGGGGCAAAACCTTGCTTACAAGCAAGCTTGACGCCTGATTTTGCCCCTTCCTGCCCGCCGTCTAAACTGTTACCTCTTTAGTGATGGAACAGCCGAATCCCCGTAAAGGCCATAACCATGCCGTACTGGTCGCAGACAGAGATAACCTGGTCGTCCCGCACAGACCCGCCGGGCTGTGCCACGTACTTCACGCCGCTCTTATAGGCCCGGTCGATGTTGTCCCCAAAGGGGAAGAAGGCATCGGAGCCAAGGGCTACGCCTGTCATGCCGTCCAGCCAGGCCCGCTTCTCCTCACGTGTAAAGAGCGCCGGCTTTGTCTCGAAAATCCGCTCCCAGCGGCCGTCCGCCAGCACGTCCATGGGGTCGTCGCCGATGTACACGTCGATGGCGTTGTCCCTGTCCGCCCGCTTAATGCCTTCCTTGAAGGGCAGGGAGAGTACCTGGGGCGCCTGGCGCAGATACCAGTTGTCCGCCTTATTTCCCGCAAGCCGCGTGCAGTGCACCCGGGACTGCTGGCCCGCGCCGATGCCGATGGCCTGGCCGTCCTTCACATAGCACACGGAGTTGGACTGGGTGTATTTTAAGGTAATCAGAGAAATAATCAGGTCCCTGGCCGCCTCCTCGGGCAGGTCCTTATTGGCTGTGACAATATTTTTCAGAAGCTCCGGCCCAATCTCCAGGTTGTTGTGTCCCTGCTCAAAGGTCACGCCGAATACCTGCTTTCTCTCAATGGCCTCGGGCTCGTAGTCCGGGTCAATCTGTATCACATTGTAGTTCCCGTTTTTCTTGGACTTCAAAATCTCCAGGGCCTCGGGCTCATAGCCGGGGGCGATGACGCCGTCGGAAACCTCCCGCTTAATCAGCCGGGCCGTGTCCACATCACACACATCGGACAGGGAGATGAAATCCCCAAAGGAGGACATTCTATCCGCGCCTCTCGCTCGGGCATAGGCGCAGGCCAGAGGAGACAGCTCTCCCAAGTCATCCACCCAGTAGATTTTCTTCAGCACATCCGTCAGGGGAAGGCCCACCGCAGCGCCCGCCGGGGACACATGCTTAAAGGATGTGGCCGCAGGAAGGCCGGTGGCCTTCTTTAACTCGCGCACCAGCTGCCAGCCGTTGAAGGCATCCAGAAAATTGATATAGCCCGGCTTTCCGCAGAGCACCTGGATGGGCAGGTCGCTGCCGTCCCGCATATAAATCCGGGAGGGCTTCTGGTTGGGGTTGCATCCGTATTTCAGTTCCAGCTCTTTCATTTGTATTCTCCTCGCTATTTGTTCTTGTTTACAATCCGGCTCTCATATTTTCCTGTGGCGATATCGATATAGCGCACAAACAGGGACACCTTGTTGTCCTCGTTCAGGCTGTTCCATACCATGTCCGTAAAGGAATCGATGTCCCCCTCGATTTTCACCCGCTTGGGCTCGCCCTCAAAGCTGGGCAGGGGATTTCCATCACCCATGTAGGTGTGGATGAAATGTCCCTCCCCGGCGATGGGATTCTGGTAGGCAAAGGTAAACCGCAGGCAGGAGGACGCATCCCCGTTATTGCTCTTTAAGATAGACATGGCATAGCTGTAGCTTCCCTTGTCAATGTGCATGATACCGGAAATACGGGGCGTGTAGTTGGGGGCGTCCGGCTCAAACTCCCGGCAGCGCAGGGACTGCTCAAAGGTGAGCTGGTGGTCCATGCCGTCGTAGATGGTATCCGTCTGGTCCCCGTTCGTGACGATAGTCTTATTTCCCAGCACCCGCACCGGCGCGTAGATAATCAGGCTGGGATCCTCCACCTTGGCCGGGTCAAAGGCCTGGGTGCGGATTCCCTCCCCGTCCTCCACAAAAACCCGGTTGCGGCTGTTGGCACTGCGCCCCATGATAAAATAGGCAGTCACCGCATACCTTCCATCCGCTGTCTCTCCCAGGACGATTCCTCTTCCCGGGTACGCGTTGCCCTTTAACTCTTGTTCCAATGACCTTACATCCATTGTGTCTGCACCTCCGTTTGATTGTTCGTAACTGCTCAGGACGGCGGGAAAACAGGGGCAAAACAGGCGTTAAGCTTGCTTATAAGCAAAGTGCCCTGCGGGTATGCTTTTGCCCCTGTTTTCACATCGGAGGAACCTCCGATGCCTCTTGTCCGGCCTTTGGCCGGGCAAGAGGATGCCGTCCTGAATCGTTACATTTGTTCCTTCATAGCTGTTCCAAAAGCCTGGAAAACATCAAAAACCGGCGCACCTGAACGCGGACATACCAAATCCTCTGTTCGGTATCTCCCATGCGCCCAGGCGGCCGGCTTCTCATCCCGCGTGCTCCCTGTGGGTTCTCCCACTGTATCCGCCAGTCGCACGCTCTAATTCTACTATATATGGTTTTGGCGGAGATTGCAAGGGGTTTTTGAACCTGCTGCCGAAGCCTTTTTGCGCATCAGCTGCCCAAACTGCGTCATCCCAGCATTACCCGGCAGCGTTTTTTATAAAAGGCAATTCCATACCTTAAAACCGTTTCCATGCCGTCATCCACAAAGGTATCGGCATACCGCCTCTCTTCTATCTGCTTTAGCGCTCTTTGGCATGCTGCATCCATCGCTCCTTCTTCCGCATATTTCAGCTCAAGAATCATCCCTGCCGACTGCTCCATATCCTCAATTCGGATATCACAGAATCCTTCTCCGGCCTCCGCATTCGAAACCACATACCAGCCCGGTTCCTGGCTTAAAAGACCAAGAAGTACCCCGTGATAGAAGCTCTCCTTCTTCTCCGCCCGCGTGCCCGCATCCCGAATACTGATTGTCCGCCGAAGCCAGCCATTCAGCTGCTCCTCCACTAACGGCGCATTGCCCTCCAAAAGAGCCTCCCGCAAAAGAGCGCGTTTATCCGTCTCCCCGGCTGCCATCTCTGTAAACCATTCCCAAATCTGACTTGTAAAAATCCCACGGATTTCCTTATTGGGGATTACCAAATCAACCATTCCCCCCTCACCCAATCCTGTCACCGTTAAATATCCTGTCATAAACAGAACACTCCATAGGTTGTCCGCAGAACCATCCAAATCCCTGTATGTCAAATCCGGCCGTATCGCCTTTCGAATACTGCCGCCTGCAATCAGTGTTTCCAAATCTCTTTTTACTGCCGCCGATGCTTTGGCAAGCAAAGTCCGGACAATTCCATTTCCGCTTGTATTCGACCAATAATCCTTTGCCTGCGCCTTTGCATCTATTCTCAGGTCCGCACAGTAGTTTACCACATCCCATGGACAATAAACTTCTGTTTCGCCAAACCGATACCCGTCATACCACTCCTTTACCGTATCATAAGCCGCTGTCTGCCCGTAATAATCGAGCATGTCACGTACCTCTCTGTCCGAAAAGCCAAAGCACTCGTCCAAAAAACGGTCCATGATTGTAAGAACCCGCAGATTATTAAGGCCAGTAAAAATACTGTCCTTTGCGATGCGCAGGCATCCTGTCAGCACTGCAAACTGAAGGCTTTCATTGGTCTTTAATGCCTGAGAGAGAATCCCGCGTATCAGGCCTGTCATCTCATCGTAATATCCATTTTGATAGGCCTTATCCAGAGGAACATCATATTCGTCAATGAGAAGAATCACATTCCTGCCAAAATGTCTCGCAAGAAGCCGGGATAACGTGCGGAGGCTGTTTTGCAGAGCTTCATCTGACATAGAAGAGCTGAGGCGCTTTTCTCCGTCTCCCCACAAAAGCCGCCTGTAATTTTCTTTTTCCCACGTATCCAGTTTATTGCTGTTTTGGAGAAATGAAAAGCGTGCAGCCTCATTGCCGATTTCCGCGCACAGCAAATCTCTGGCGGTCTGAAAATTTCTCCCATCCACCCCTTTCAGTGTGAGAAAAATCACTGGAAACTGCCCCATATACTTCTCGCAGATTTCCCGCTCTTTTATTATGCTCAGTCCGTCAAACAGAGATGCATCGCATCCTAATTCAAAAAATGCCTTCAGCATACTCATATTCAAAGATTTTCCAAAACGGCGCGGACGTGTAAAAAGCGTAACCTGTGCACAGTTATAGAGTAAATTTTTAATAAGCTCCGTTTTATCTACATAATAATAGTTTTCCCTGCGGATTCTCGTAAAGCTCTCTATACCAATGGGAAGCATCCTTTTATCCACTGCACTCCACCTTTCCCTTCGGTCCTGAAATCATGCCAATTTTCAAGCAGCGGCCCCTTATACCTTATCCACCGGCGCCATCAGCACCTTTCCTGTGCCCCGGAATACGTTGACCAGTCCCTCCCCCGAAACTGCGGAGCCCAGAAGAGATTTTCCCGACCGCTCCACGGTAAATTCCAGACCGCCGCTCCAGGCCACCGCCATACTGCCGTCAATTTTCAGCACATCGTTGTTCAGCGTGATTTCAATCAATTCCTCCTTGGGGGAGGCGGACTCCAGGCAGACAATGCCATTTCCATTCAGAGAAAGATTGAACAGGCCCTCGCCTCCGGCCACAGCGGAGGACAGATTGGAGCGCATCACCGTCTTGTGCTTTAGGCTGGACTCGCAGGCCAGGAAAAATCCGTCCTCCAGAACCAGGGAGCCGCCCCAGTCCCCCACATTGATAAGAAGCAGATACTTGTAGGTGGGCTCCAGCACCATGATACCTGAGCCGGTGTACTCCGGCTTGATGGCGGACTCGCCGCTGGCCTTGCCCCGGACTGCCTTCCCAAGCAGGTCGCCCACGCCCTTGATGCCCGTGGTGGCATTCACATCTCCCACCATCCACTGCATGGCCCCGGCCTGGGTGGTCACCGGGGATTTGCTCAAGTCACAGATAACCTGGCGCTTGCGCACATTCATGGCATCGCAGAAATACGCGTTCATGGCGGACTGGGGCGAAACGCTTAAGTCGCGGAGATATTCAATCACCGTAAATGCGCCGGCCTTGTCCAAAATGCGGACGTCATCGTTGTCAATTAAATTTGAGATCTGGTACATATCTTTTCCTCCTATATAAATTTATAAACCTTTCTTTTT